>NZ_JALEIL010000159.1 GCF_022770135.1 Anaerococcus sp.
CTTTTGGGCGACTTTTTTAAATTACTTATACATAACACTTGAACTTTCTTAGAAAATGAAATAATATATATCAGAAGGAGATTAAAATGGAAAGTTTTTTTAATGTAATAGATAAAATATTTTCAGTTAATGTATTTGGAAGTTTAACATTATATCAACTGATATCAACAATATTAAAGTATATTTTTGTATTTATAGTTTTTTACTTCATATATTCTATCATTAGAATTATTTACTATGATGTTAGAACTACACTAAAAAAAGAATCTAAGTCAGATACATACCTAAAGCTTTTGAACTTAAGCGAAAATTTTTCTTTTACCGTTCAAGAATTTTATTTTTTGGCATCTGATAACACTATTGGAAGAGATGACAGAAATAGTATCTGTATTAAAGATAAGTTCATGTCCAAATTTCATGCAAGAATTGTAGAAGACGAGGGAATATTTTTCTTAGAAGACTTGAAATCTGCAAATGGTACTTATCTAAATAGCGAAAGAATTGAGGATGCTATAGAATTAAAATCAAATGATATAATAAATATTGGCAAGCTCCAATTTTTGTTCATCCAAGGTGATGGAAATGAATAGATTAAGAAATCTCACTATAAATAAAAATAAAGCACAGAGAAAGGCTCTTTTCTTATTATTCACCTTTGAATTTTTAGCTCTTTCACTAGCTTTAATTTATAATATAGAAAATTTAAGTAATACTGATTTCATAACATATTTAGCTATCTTGATGGCGACCTTGGTGTCAAGCTTTCTAATTAATAAATTCATTAAATCTGATTGAATCTTATTAATGATAGTAAATATGCTTTTTTCTATTGGAGTTTCAGTGATATATAGACTAGATCCAGCACTAGGAAAGAGGCAACTACAATATTATCTAGTCGGCCTAGTTATGTTTTTTGTAACATATTTTGTATTGAAGTCTTATAGTTCTTGGCATAAGTTATCGAAGTTTTATGTTGGAATTTCGGTTATTCTTTTTATACTGACACTTGTGTTTGGATCATATCTTGGAGGAGCTAAAAACTGGATTTACTTAGGACCTATTAGTATTCAGCCGTCAGAGTTTATTAAGGTACCCCTAGCCTTTTTTATAGCAAGTTTCTATACTCATTATAATGAGTTTTGCAAAAGACCTTTTGGTAAATACTATATGAATTTGGTAATTTTTGTATTTATAGGATTTCTCTTCCTACAGAAAGACTTGGGTACAGCTTTGATATTTTTTGGAACTATGATTTTAAGTCAATTTGTATACGACAGAGATAGAAAGCTAATATTGATCAACCTTTTAGCTATGATTATAGGATCTATAATTGCGTATTTCTTATTCTCCCACGTTAGAATTAGGGTAGCTACTTGGAAAGATCCTTGGTCAGATATCGACGCTACAGGTTATCAGATAACCCAGGCCTTATTTGCTATGGCAAGTGGGGGACTTTTTGGAAGTGGAATAGGGCTTGGTAGACCTGACTTCATACCAGTTGCAGAATCCGACTTTATATTTTCTGCTATTTGTGAGGAAATGGGTATATTTATGGGAATTGCAGTAGTATTACTATTTATGATTCTAGTGTATAGGGCAATTAAGATTTCACTTATACAAAAAGATAAATTCTATTCTATCTTAGCCTTTTGTATAGGAATACTATTTGCCTTGCAGACCTTTATAATTTTAGGGGGCGTCTTAAAGTTAATTCCACTTACAGGGGTGACACTACCCTTTATTAGCCAGGGTGGATCTTCAATGATTGCTGGATTCATTCTTCTAGGTTGTTTACAATATTCAGGGGAAGAAATTAAGTATGGTGATGAATTAGATGAAGAAAAGAATTGATAAAAAAAGAAAAAATTCTCAATCTTTGATTGACAAAATTAAACAAATTGAAGAGGAGAAGAGATTAGAAGATATCGATAAGTTAAATATTATATCGAAGACGACACTAAACAAAAGGCTTGTCTTTGTCATGGTGTTTTTCGTGGCTCTTTTTATGACTCTCGCTCTATATTTAGTATATTTCCAACTTTTTAAAAGATCCGATATAGAAAATGATTCCCATAACAGAAGGTTGTGGGTTAATGAGGATAATATCAAAAGAGGTTCTATCTACGAAAGAAATGGCAACATCCTTGCTTATAGTGAGCTAGGGGACGATGGTAGTCAATATAGGGTTTATAACTACGGAAAGTCAGCCTCATCAGTTACAGGATATTCTTCCAAAACTTATGGAAAAACAGGTATAGAGAAGTCTTATAACAAGGAGCTTCTAGCCCTTAGTGGAGAAAACTTATCTAATTTTAGGAAAATGGTCGTAAAAAACGATATAGGATATGACGTTCATTTATCATTGGATCAAAATATTCAAGAGATTGTCTATGAATATATGCAAGATATAAAAGGTTCTTGCGTTGTGATGAACCCAAAAACCGGCGAAGTGTTAGCCCTAGTGTCCAATCCTAGCTATGATCCAAATAGTGTGGATGAAGATTGGGATGATCTTATACAAAATACAGACGGTCCTCTTGTGAATAGGGCGACATCAGGTGTCTATAGGCCAGGATCAACCTTCAAAATTGTTACAGCAACTGGAGTACTAAACTATGGACTTGATACGTCTTATAATGATACTGGAGTTGAAACTATTCAAGGTTATGATATAAGAAACATTGCTGATCAAACATTTGGAATGGTCAACCTAAGATCTGCTTTCGTTGATTCTATAAATACGTATTTCGCTTCTAAGACCAACGATTTAGGTCGAGATAAATACATGGAGCTTACTGAGAAGTTTATGATAAACAAGGATTATGACTTCGATATGTATAAAAATAAAGCAATTATTCCTTTTGATGACTTAAACCAAGTAGACTTAGCCATGACAGGATTTGGATATGGTAAAACACAAATAACTCCACTTCATATGGCTATGATTACTTCTGCTATAGCAAATGAAGGAAAGATGATGCAACCAAGACTTGTGACAAAGGTTGTTGATAAGGACGGAAAAATAATTGAAGAGAAAAAAGGGAAAGTCCTAAGCGAAGTAACAAGTGTAGAAAATGCAAACTATATTAGAGATATGATGGTTTCAGTTGTAAATGAAGGTACTGGAACAAGCGCATATCTGGACTCTGTACAAATAGCAGGAAAGACAGGAACTGCAGATAAAGAAAATAATTTGCCTGATGCTTGGTTTGTAGGATTTGCTCCTGCCTATGACCCAGATATTGCAATTGCTCTAGTAGTCGAAGATAGTGACGATACGGGAGGTGTAGTAGCTGCTCCGATTGCAAGAGATATTATAAGTGAAATTTATCAGACAATAGAATAATTACATTAACTTATTCTTGATATTATTCCAGTAGTGGTTTTTATTGAGAATAAGTTTTTTTATTTTCGTATTTGATACTTTAATCCTAATCTTATAATCTTTTGTCGAGTATTCCTTGCCATCAAAGATAAATAAAGTGTGGTAGTTATCTCTTTTAGAAACAGAAATATCAATAGTGGCGTCATTCGGTAAGACTACAGGGCACCTTAAGGCCTTGTTCATATTAGAATAAACTGGAGCTATAGGTGTTAGCTGGAATCCATTTAGAGATTGATGAAGGATCGCTCCACCAGCTGATAAATTATAGGCAGTAGATCCATGTGGGGTAGATATAATTAGACCATCTCCCGAAAATGATTCTATATAATTACCATCTATAAAGACTTTTAATCTAACGATTTGGTTTCTATCGCTCTTAATAACAACTTCATTTATAGAGTTAATTACCTTGTTGTTAACTTTTGCTTCGAGAATAGAAAGACTTTCTGTCTTGTAATTACCTTGATTAAAAGATCTTATAAAGTTATCTAACATATTAACCTCTATTTCTTGATAAAAACCTAGATGACCAGTATTTATTCCAATAAAGGGAATAGAAGAAAAATTAGATAGGTGAACTGCATTTAAAAAAGTACCATCTCCGCCTATAACAAGATTTAAAACAGCATCTTCTTCGTAAGTAGTAGTTAAGGTATAACCGTATTTGTAAAAAATCTTCTTGCATTTTTGATAAATGGATCTAGAAAATTTAGACTTATTTTTAAAAACATTGATTTTATTTGTCATTTTTCCCTCCTCTCATATAATATATTATTATATCATAGAGGAAGGAATATGAAATATATAAAATATGAAGTTCACGAAAATACAAGTGTAAGACAATTCCTAAAAGCTAAAAATTTTTCAAAAAGAAGCATAGAGGATATTTTAAAAACAGGCTACATTTTAAATGGGAAGAAGCAAATAAAGAGCCTTAATCTTAAAAAAAATGATAAATTGAAAATTATTATAGAAGACGAAAAAATCGACTATGAGCCTATAAAAGGTGATATTAATATAGTCTATGAAGATGACAACAGTTTAGTTATAAGTAAGGAAGCTAACATAACTGTGAATTCTAAAAATCAGATAAGCTTATCTAACTACTTAGCCAATTATTTTATTAATAGCGGCCAAGAATCTAAGATAAGGCTTGTTAATAGGCTTGATATGGATACATCAGGTCTTATGCTTATAGCTAAGAATAAGTATTCACATGCTTATTATCAAAAACAGTTGGAAAAAAATACGATGAAGAAAAAATATTTAGCTGTTGTGGAAGGAATGTTAGATATTGATCTTTTGTATGAAAACAAATTCTCATACAACGAGAAAAAGAAAAATTATGAGCCTTCAGATAAGGGAAAAATATCTAGGACTTATTTTAAATCAAAAAGGATCAATCATGATTTCTCGATAATTGAGTGTGAAATATTAACAGGAAGGACTCACCAAATCAGGGCAAGTCTAAGTGATTTGGGACATCCTATTTGGGGAGATAAGCTATATGGTTCAAATAAAAATCTCGATAGGTTTCTTCTTCATTCTTATAAGCTTGAATTTACCAGTTTTTATAATGAGGAAAACATCAAATTAAAAGATTATCCGAAATTTGTAGGATTTCTGTAAGTGAAATGAAAACAATATTATTTGCATAAATCCTTTTCATATTATATAATAAAACTATCCTGAGGTGTCGGTCCAAATTTAAACCTACAACTTTTATAAGGGATTGCGGAGTTCTAGCTTTGATGACAAGCCTCCTTTGAGGGGAAGTCAGAGATTCTAGACAGCTTGCCCACCTTCACATATGCGAAGGTCTTAAAGATAGGGCCCCCTTAGGATTTAATTAAATTAGATTTACTTACCAAATTTTGGGTATAAATTAAGAAAGACTAAATAATAAAGGAGAACATATGTCAATATCAGATTATATCGAACAAAAAGCACAAGCTAAAAAAAGAGAAGTAAAATACGAAATTTGGAAAGCGAAGAATCATGACAGCAGAATGAGAGCTCAAGGAGCAATCTTAGGTACATTAGTTGGTGCTGCAGCTGGATTATTACTTGCTCCAAAATCTGGAAAAGAAACTAGAGAAGATATAGTAGATGCCTTCAACGATACCGTTGACACCGTAAAAGACGGAGCTATCAATGCTGTTGATAGCGCAAAAGACGGCTACGAAGATCTTAGATACAGAGCATACACTGACCTAAAACCAATTAAAGATGGCTTCGAATATGGTACAGAAATAGTAAAAGAAACTGGAAGTCAAATCAAAGAAGCCTCAAAAGATGCTGCAGAAAACATCAAAGATGGAGCAAACGATGTTAAAGATATCGTAAAAGAAGGTGCTAAAGAGGCTAAAGAAGTAGCAGAAGAAACAGGAAAAGAAGTTAAAGAAGACGCGAAAAATGCTGCTGATGATACAAAAAAAGCCGCTAAAGAAGTAAAAAAAGAAACTAAAGAAACCGCTAAGGAAGTAAAAAAAGAAGACGAAAAAGCTAAAAAAGATATAAAGAAAAACTAAGGAGATTTAGATGCTAACAATAAATGTAGATCTTCTTGGAAATATTATTTTAACGATTTTAGGCATAGTTGCCCTAGTGTTTTTAGTGCTTCTCCTAAAGAATCTAAATTCACTAGTGACCAAGGTCCAAGGAGTGCTTGACAAGAACTCAGACAATCTTGATCAAGTAATAGACAAATTGCCTAATATAGCTGATCAAGCAAATACGCTTGTAGCAAATGTTAACACAATCGTAGCTGATCCTAATCTTAAAATGGCAATAGCCAAAGCAAATGATACAATGACAAATGTAAATAGCATTACTGATGACTTAAGAGATACAGTAAATTATGTTGGAGTTACTGCTGTTGATAGTGTCGATACATTAGGTGCTGGGGTTGCTTCTATAACTGATTATTCAACATTGATTATGGATGTAATTGATATAGCGAGAAATGTAATATCAGGTAGATAAAGTTAAGGTCATCAAGCGATGACCTTTATTATTTCTTATTTAAGGAGGAGATATGGGTCAACCAACAATTAAAGATGTAGCAAAACTTGCGGGAGTATCAATTTCAACTGTATCTAGGGTCATGAATAATTCTAAGCCTGTTAGTCCTGAAGCTAGGAAGAAAGTCTTGGATGCAATAAATAAACTCGACTTTAAGCCAAATGAATTAGCAAGATCACTTGTAATGCGTAAATCGAACCTAGTTGGTGTAATTGTCGAGGATATAGGTATAGAATACATGGCTCAACTTATTAGAGGGATTGAAGAAATTGGTAGGGTGTATAAATACGATATCCTATTATCAAGCTCTTATGGAGATGAAGAAGCCCTAGAAAACTCGATTGATTTCCTCGCAACAAAGCAAGTAGAAGGTCTAGTTATTATAACTGAGAATATTTCACCAGAAGTTCTTGTAAAACTAAGAGATAGAAGGATTCCTTTTGTACTTCTAGATAAGTATCACACATATAAGAACGTTAAATCAGTTAAAGTAGATTATGCTGCAGAAGAAAAAAGGCTTATCGAAAGTTTGCTTGAAAAGGGTCATGAGAATATTTTATATATAAATCATGAAGAAAATAATATACTTAACGAAAATATGTTAAAGGGATATAGAGATGCTTTATCTGAGTCTGGAAAAAAAGCTTTTGTCATCAACACAAAAGGTATAAGTTCTGATGATGGATATAATATCGGTGATGAAGCCTTAAAGCTTGTCAAGGAAGAAGCTATAACAGCAGTATCATGTGTAAATGATGAAGTAGCCATTGGCTTTATGAACTACTGTGTAGACAACGACATAGATGTACCAGATGATTTATCTGTTACTGGCTTTGGCGACTCAAACATAGCAAGTATATATAGACCAAAAGTAAGTACAGTATCTATTCCATATTATGATATTGGGGCGATATCTATTCGTGCATTAATAAAAAGGATAAAGGAAGAAGAAGATATACTTGAAGACGACTGGATTATAGACGGTCAAGTTGTAGAGAGAGAATCAACAAAGTCAATTAATTAACTATAATTATAATCTTATTGTTAATTTATAAAAAAATAGTAAAATAGAATTGTAATAATAAAATAGGAGGCAATCAATTATGGCAGAAAGAAAAGTTGTAGTAGCTAATGAAACTGGATTACACGCTAGACCAGCAGCATCATTAGTACAATTTGTAAAAAACTACCCAGGTGAAGTTAAGATAATCAAAGAAGGTAAAGAAGCAAATGCTAAATCAATCTTCAACGTTATGAGCCTTGGAATCGCTAAAGGAACAGAAATTACTTTAGTAGTAGAAGGTGAAGATGAAGAAAAATTTGCAGATGAATTAGTTGAATTTATCAATAACTTATCTGAATAATACGATTGTTATGAAGGATACTGTTACAGTATCCTTTTTTTAAAATAAGGAGTAATAATTATGAGCGAAAAATATAAGGGATTAATTGCCAGTAGTGGCGTTGCTATAGGCAATTTGTATTTATTTACTAGAGATAAAGTTGTAATAAGCGATAACAAAATCGGAGAAAATGATACAAAAGAAGAGTTCGCCAAAGTAAAAAAGGCGATTGATGATTATATAAAAGACTTAGCAAAGCTTGAAGGGGCAAGCGAAGCTCAAGCAAATATAGCAAAGGCTCATACAGAGCTTCTTTCTGATCCATATTTTACAGACACTATAGAATCTAAAATAACAAATGAACTAAAAAATAGCGAGATGGCTCTAGATGAAACTATAAAAGAAATGGTTGAGATTATGAGTCAAATAGATGATGATTACTTGAGAGAACGTGCAAGCGACTACCAAGATATAGGATTCCAAGTAATGTATAAGCTAAAAGGTATCACCCCAAAGACTCTATCAAATCTTGATAAGGGAAGCATAGTTATATCAAAAGAGCTTACGCCATCTGACACTTCAAATATGGATAAAGAAGCAGTTGTAGGTTTTGCAACAGATCTTGGTGGGAAGACAAGCCATACTTCAATAATAGCACAAACACTCGACATTCCAGCACTTGTAGGAATGGGAGATATTTCTAAAAATGTAAAAGGTGGGGAAAAAGCAATTCTCGACGGAAATGAGGGAATTTTAATAGTTAATCCATCAGATGAAGAAATATCTAAATATGAACTATTAATCAAAGAACAAAAAGAGAAGAAAGAAAGATTAAAAGAAATAAAAGATAAAGAAGCAATCAGTACTGACGGCAAGAAAATTGAAGTTTCTGCCAATATTGGAAACATTGAAGATTTAAAGCTTGCTATAGAAAATGGTTGTGATGGAGTTGGCTTATTTAGAACAGAATTTTTATACATGCAAAACTCTGACTTCCCATCAGAAGAAAGCCAATTTGAAGTCTATAAAGAAGCTACACAAATGCTTGGAGATAAACCTCTAATTATAAGAACACTTGATATTGGTGGAGATAAGGGACTTGATTATTTCGAATTCCCAAAAGAGGATAATCCATTTTTAGGCTACAGAGCTATAAGGCTTTGTCTGGACAAAAAAGAAATGTTTAAAGATCAACTAAGAGCCTTAGTTAGAGCATCTGCTTTCGGAAATCTTAAGATAATGATTCCTTTTGTAGTAAATATAGATGAATTAAAGGAAGCGAGAAATCTAATTGAAGAAATCAAAGAAGAACTAGACGAAAAAGGTATCGCCTACAACAAAGACCTTGATGTTGGAATAATGGTTGAAACATCTTCATCAATTATCATGGCGGATAAATTTATAAAGTATGCCGACTTCTTCTCAATTGGAACAAATGATTTAACTCAATACACCTTAGCAGTAGATAGAGGAAATGAGCACATAGCAGACTATTACTCAAACTTTAACCCTGCTGTCTTAAGAGCAATCAAGCATGTAATAGACGTTTCTCACAAGGCTGGTAAATGGACTGGCATGTGCGGAGCTTTCGCATCAGATACACAAGCTACTAAATTACTTCTTGGTCTAGGCTTAGATGAATTTTCTGGATCTTCAGCTAAGATTGCAGAGATTAAAGATACAATTATAACATCTAGCCAAGAAGAGGAAGCGAAATTTGCTGAAAAAGCTCTTGACTGTGAGCTAACTGAGGAAGTAGAGAATTTAGTAAAAGAGCATAATTAAAAAATGACAAATAACTATGATTTTTTAAAACATACCCAATTTTTTTCTGAAGTAGAAGAAATAATTTCGGTTGATAAAATATCAGAAAATAAACTAAAAATAACAAGCAGACTTGGAAAAGATTATGTTTTTGCCTATTATGACATCAAAGATCATGAGGCTATTGAAAGCGAACAATTTATTCAAGGCCGACTAAAAGATATAGGGCTAACTCCTCTTCGTATATATGAGGAGGGGATAATGCCTGATATTGATAAATCCTACAAGATATTTGAATATAGGCAAGAGATTTCCCTCGGAGAGTTTCTTAGAGAAAATAGTGATGGAGATTGTCATAAGGTAGGAATAGCTTTTGGTAAGGTATTAAAAGATTTCCATCAAGTAAAACCTACCGTAAATATCGACTGGGAGAAGAAATTTCTCACAAAATCAAATTATCTATTTTATATACATGGTTTGTCAGAGGATATCGGAGATAATGACTATGTACTAATAGATTATATTGAAGCTAATATACATTTAACTAAAAATACCCCTATCAATCTTATGCACGGGAAAATTAATGATAAGAATATTAGAATATACGACAATAATAAACTAGATCTAAGAGGTATAAAGGATATAGCCTACGGAGATGGTGTATTTGATTTTGTTGATATCAATAAGCTTGCCCTATACTCAGAGGAATTTTCCAGAGGTGTTTTGGAAGGGTACTTTGATGGGAATAAACCATCTAGAAAATTTTTTAGACTTTTAAGCTTATATGAAGCATATACGATTTTATTTAATAAAGTAGATACTAGTTGTAATAAAGACCATAGTTTAAATGAAAAAGAGATTAAACAGATTTTGGAAATGTATGATAATTTCAATACATTGTTTCCGAAATGGGCCAGATAATTAGGGATGAGTCTACTTGCGAATGAATAACTGACCTAAGTATACTTACAATCAATATTCTAAAATCAAGATAGAAAAATTTGCTTAGCTATTTATACTTAGACTAAATATTTTAATAATTCGCAAGGACCCTCCCTTTTTTACTTGCTCTGTTTTAATAATATTATAATTGAATATAAGTCCTTTTTGTGATAACATTTTATTATATTAATCGGAGGAATATTATGAAGAAATATTTGTGGATACTTCTAGGGACTTTCCTGCTATCAGCAGGCTTATATTTTTTCTTGATCCAACATGATATTGCTGCAGGAGGAATATCGGGTTTTTCACTGGTTCTATCGACTGTTTTTCCTAGATGGAGTATAGGGACTATCAACCTTGTACTAAACGTATTGGTATTGGCCTTTGGAATTTTGGTATTAGGTTATGATTTTGCGAAGAAGTCCTTATTTGCATCTTTTGCCTTATCAGGTTTTATTATTTTATTTGAAAGAGTGTTTCCAAATGTGATTTTAAGTCATGATAAAATAATAAATATCATTTTTGGGGCAATTGTTATGAGTTTGGGACTTTCTATAGTATTTTATCACGATGCTTCTACTGGGGGCACTGACTTAATTGCGGCAATTGTCAAAAAGCTCACCAATATGCCCATACATATATGTATGTTTATAGCTGATTTTCTCGTAGTAAGCTTATCTATTAAAGTTTTTGGCATGGAACTAGCCATGTATGCTGTATTGACAATCTTAATTCAATCACTGGGGATTGACTATTTCATACAAGGGTTTGGTAGAAAAATTGCCATATTGATTATATCTGATAAATACGAAGATATAAACAAATTAATATTAGAAAAACACAAAAAGGGAGTTACCTTGCTTAAGGCTCAAGGAGGATATTCCCTAGAGAATAAAAATGTAATAATGACTATAACCTCTGTCAGAAAGTTTCCTATAATCAGAGAAGATATAATATCTATAGATGATAGAGCTTTTATTTTTACCTACCAGGTATCAGAAGTTCTTGGTGAAGGATTTACTTTCGATCAGTTGAGTAATTAATTAGGAGAATATTATCAAAGAATTTATTATTAAAAGATTTAGTAAAAATAAGGCATATCTTAAAACAAAATTAGGGGATGCTGTAATAGATAAAAAATATGTGAAAGATATGAGCGTAAATGATAAGGTAAGCGCAGTTATATATCACGATAGAAACCAAGTATTGAGGGCATCTGTCGATTTCCCATATGAAATAGGATCTGTTCACTCGCTTAAGGCTGTAGATATTGATAAAAAAGGCGTTTATTTTGAAATAGAAAATAATCAAAATATCTTCATGCCTTTTACTGAAAGAACTTACAAAATCATAATGGATATGACTTATCCAGTAGC
Organism: Anaerococcus sp.; assembly: GCF_022770135.1. Classification (GTDB taxonomy): domain Bacteria; phylum Bacillota; class Clostridia; order Tissierellales; family Peptoniphilaceae; genus Anaerococcus. The sequence continues at coordinate 11,838 of NZ_JALEIL010000159.1, forward strand.
TTTCAAAGAAGACAGAAACGCTTATGTATACCTTACTTCCAAGATAAGGGACTTACTTAGAAATGATCACTCATACGAGGAAAATGATGAAGTAAGCGGTAGAATTTATTCCATAAATAAGTCTATAGGCGCCTTTATTGCAGTTGATGATAAATATGACTCCCTACTTAGAATTGTTGAACTTAGAGGAGTTCATATAGAAGGGGAGTTAATTGAAGCTAGGGTTAAGGAAGTAAAAGATGATGGTAAGCTTGAGCTTTCATTGAGGCAAAGGGCTTACTTACAGATGGATGACGATAGTGACAAAATCCTTGATTATCTTTATGAAAATGATGGAATTGCACATCTTTCAGACAAGTCTTCGCCTGATAAGATATATAGGGTTTTTAATATGAGCAAATCTGCCTTTAAACGAGCTATAGGTAGACTTTATAAGAATAATGATATAATTATATATAAAGACAGAATTGAATTAAAGGAGGATAAATATGACAGAAGATAATAATAAGCTATTAGCAGAAGTCAATGGCAAAAAAATATATACTAGCGATGTTTATCAATTAATGAATAGCATTGAAGATAGAGAAAGATTTAACAGCGAGGAAGGAATTAAAATTCTAGCTGATGAGATGATAAATCAAGAAATCTTGCTAAAAGACGCATATGATGAGGGTCTTGACCAAGATGAGGAATTTGTTAAAGAGCTAGATTTAGTTAAGACAAATATGCTCAAGAACTACGCTATGCATAAAATATTTGAAGAAGTAAATATAAATGATGATGATATTAAAAAATATTATGAAGAAAACAAGGAAACCATAAATCCACCAATTCTTTATGAAGCATCACATATTTTAGTAAAAGATTTAGAAACAGCCGAAAAAGTAAGGGGAGAAATAGAAAAAGGATTATCCTTTGAAGATGCAGCCCAAAAATATTCTATAGATCCTTCAAAAGAAAATGGAGGTTCATTAGGTAAATTCCCGAAAGGCGTTATGGTTAAAGAATTCCAACAAGGACTTGATTCTATTGAAGTAGGAGAAATTTCAGCACCAGTTAAGTCTCAATTTGGATATCACCTTATAAAGCTAACAAATAAAGAAAATGTTGAAACTCCAAAGTTCGAAGAGATTAAAAGTCAAGTAGGCCAAAGGCTTATAATGGCCAAAAGACAAGAAGCATACTTAGAAAAGCTTGGAAAAATAAAAAAGGATGTAGAAGTTAAGAAGTACTACTAGGAATAATTATGGATTATAAAAATATTTACAATAATCTCGATAATTATATAAAATCTATAGATAGGATAAATGTAGACAGTTTTACAATTGAATCCATTGAAGATTTTATCCTATCTAAAGCTGAAGCAAAAAAACTAGATATTGTAAGTTTTGGCAGTTCCCACTATATTAAAAATAAAGGATTAGCTAAAATAATTCTTCACCTTAATTTGGATGATGCTAAGGATAAGATCCAAGTTCAGATTGATGATACTGAAGATTCTAAGATTATTAAATCAAAAGTGAATGTAAATTGCTTGATGAGTGCTTTTATTATTAACTATATGATTGAATATAGCGAATGTAATTTCGATATCTTACTTACAAAGAATAATATCCACTTAAAAGATGCGGGATATGGAAAACTAAGAGAAATGATTAGGACAGATAAAGTAGTTAATCTTAATCTTTTGCAAAGCGATTGTATAGCGGACGAGTTTTCTGCCTTGAAGCTATTTTTAAACCAAGTTAAAGTTGAAAGGTTTACTCCTGATTATGAGTATCAAACATACAGGTTAGAGCTATCCGACCTAAGTGGTGGACATGCGGGAGAAGAGGTCGATAAGGTAAAGCTTAATTCAATTAAGTTAATGCTAGGGATAATCAGAAAGATTAGGGCAAAGGTTGATATAGATATTGTATCATTGACAGGTGGCTTTAGATATGATTATAT
>NZ_JALEIL010000096.1 GCF_022770135.1 Anaerococcus sp.
GTCGGGGCAAATTCTTGGCTTAGTCTTTCGGAGTTTAACGACCTTATCACCATAAGCCAGATGACACCAGGGCCTATTGCTATAAACTCTGCGACCTTCGTTGGAGTTAGGGTGGCGGGTCTTCCAGGAGGACTTGTAGCGACCTTAGGTTGTGTGACGCCTTCGGCGATAATTGTTGGAATTTTGGCCTATTTTTACAAAAAATACAAGGACTTGGATTCTATTTCCAATGTCTTATATTTCTTAAGGCCTGCCATAATTTCTATGATTTTGATAGCTGGTGTAGATATACTAATGACTGCCTTATTTGATACAAGAGCAATTGCTTTAATGAATCTAGACTATAAGATGCTAGGGCTTTTCCTACTTACCTTAATATTGATGCTCAAAAAGGATATAGATCCAATTAAACTAATGCTTGCATCAGGAGCCATCTATCTTCTTATAAGTTTGATATAAAACAGGGGACTTGATAAAAAATTTGCATATCGAGTCCTAATTATATATAATAAAAGAAAAGCTTTTCATGAAGAGAAGTAAACAAAAGGAGTTTTTATGAAAATCAAATTACCTTATGGCAAAACATTCCAAGAAACAGAAATTGACGATTCAAGAATCCAAGGGATCTTGACATCACATCTAGAAGAATATCAACCAGAAGAGGACCAACTTACAATTGTAAAAAATGCTATGGCAAACCCAATCGAATCAAAGAAACTGAAAGAGCTTGCTGTCGGTAAGGATAAGGTTGTCATCCTTATAAGCGATCACACAAGACCAGTTCCAAGCAAATACATACTTCCCCTAATGCTTGCTGAAATCAGAGAGGGAAACCCAGATGCGGACATAACCCTCCTAGTAGCTACAGGTTGCCATAGAAATTCTAAGAAGGAAGAATTGATATTTAAACTAGGCGAAGAGATTTATAATAATGAAAAAATCTACATCCACGACTGTGATGATGAAGACATGCTCGTAACCTTAGACGAAAAGCTTCCTTCAGGTGGAGATATAGTAGTAAACAAACTAGCTGCTGAAGCAGACCTTCTAGTAGCAGAAGGCTTTATCGAGCCACACTTTTTCGCAGGATTTTCAGGAGGAAGAAAGTCAGTTTTCCCTGGATGCTGTTCTAGAAAGGCTGTAATGTACAATCACAACTCAGAATTTATCGACAGCCAATACTCAAGAACAGGAAATCTCGAAAACAACCCAATCCACAAGGACATGGTTGCAGCAGCCAGAGCCCTAGGACTTTGCTATGTAGTTAATGTTGTAATCAATTCAGAAAAGAAAGTAATCCACGCGGTAGCAGGAGATCTAGAGAAGGCTCATGAGGCTGGAACAGATTGGCTAAAAGATAAGGCAGGAGTTGAAAGAAAAGAAGCGGACATTGCCATTACATCAAACGGCGGCTACCCACTTGACCAGAACATCTACCAAACAGTTAAGTCTATGACAGCAGCAGAAGCGACTCTTAAAGATGACGGAGTAATCATAGTTTGCTCTGAATCAGGAGATGGTACTGGAGGAGATGCCTTCCACAATGCTTTCCTAGAAGAAAGAGACATAGAAAAGCTATACAAAGGCTTCCTAGATACACCAAAAATCGAAACAATACCAGACCAATGGGAATCACAAATCCTATGTAGGATTCTCCTAAAGGCAAAGGCAGTAATTTACGTATCAGATTACGATTCTAAAATCCTAGAAGACTTCCACTTCATCCCTGTCAAAACTCTAGACGAAGCAATGGAAAAAGCAGATGAATTAATGGGCAAAGACAGCACAGTTACAGTTATACCAGATGGTATTGCAGTTATAGTAAAATAAAATTTGAGCCGGCTTAGTCCGGCTTTTCTTGTGGAGATTTTGATATATATAAGATTGTCTTTATATAAATTACCAAGCATTAGATCCTAGAAAATTAAAAATAATTTAACTTATAGTATAGTAATCCAAAGAGTAAAGATAAAAGGAGATTTTATGCAAAAAAAGTGGTGGCAGAAGGAAATTGTTTATCAGATTTATCCTAGGTCCTTCAAGGACTC
>NZ_JALEIL010000084.1 GCF_022770135.1 Anaerococcus sp.
TAACAGTTGATCCACCAATATATCTTTCAAATTTCACAACTTGACTTAGTGGCTTAAACCCTTCCTCTGGGGAAGGATTAAAGTCAACAGCCACTCTTCCAATAAGAATTAGATCAAGTTGTCTATCCTCTGGAAAATTAATATATTTCATTACTTGTCAAACTCTCCTGTCCTAAGTTGGCTAGTAACAACTTTTCTTCTTGTGTAGAATAGTATCGCATCTTTACCATTGCAGTGAAGGTCTCCGTAGAATGAGTGTTTCCAACCAGAGAAGGCGAAGAATGCTACTGGAGCAGGAACTCCTAAGTTAACTCCCAACATACCTGCGTCAATATTTTCTCTAAAGTATCTTATAGCTGCAGCATTGTTTGTGAAGATACAAGATCCATTAGCAAATTCGTTTTGATGTGCTATATCAATAGCTTCTTTTAGGTTCTTAACTCTTATAATTGATACAAATGGCGCGAATATTTCTTCTGCCCATATTTTCATTCCAACTTTACAATTATCAAAGATTGTTGGTCCTACAAAGAATCCTTTTTCAGGAATGTTCTCTCTACCATCTAAAACTAGGGTCGCACCTTCTTCTATTCCTGTTTCAATATATTTGAAAGTTCTTTCTTGATTTTCTTTTCTAATAACAGGTCCTAGGAATACATCATCATCTTTTGATGCATCTCCTACCTTAAGTTCTTTCGCAGCTTTAGTAAACTTCTCAACAAATTCATCTGCTATTTCTTCTTCTACTAAGATTACAGATCCTGCCATACATCTTTCACCTGCAGATCCGAAAGCTCCACCGATTGCCTTTGTTACTGTATCGTCAATATCTGCATCTTTTAGGATGATTGTGTGGTTTTTCGCTCCAGCTAAAGCTTGAACTCTCTTATCGTGTTCGCAGCCTTTTCTATAAACTATTTCACCGACATTTTTACTACCTACAAAAGAAATACCTGCTACTTGTGGATTTTCCAAAATTTCGTTTACTACTTCTACTCCACCGTTTACTACGTTTAAAACTCCCTTTGGAACTCCAGCTTCTTCACAAAGTTCTGTAACTCTTTGCATTAGAATTGGTGTTTTTTCACTTGGCTTCATAACAACTGTGTTACCACAAGCTATTGCCATTGGGAACATCCAGAAAGGAACCATCATTGGGAAGTTAAATGGAGCTATACCGCCGATTACTCCTATAGGATATTTGTAGTTATGAACTTCAACGTCAGTTGCTATTGTAGAAAGATTATCACCCATCAAAAGGTTTGCAATACTTGCAGCATGTTCAACATTTTCTATTCCTCTTCCTACTTCACCCTTAGCTTCTTTGAAGTTCTTACCATTTTCTAGGGTAATAAGCCTTGCAAGCTCGTCAGTGTGCTCAACTAAAAGTTGTTGTAATTTAAATAGGATTTTTTGTCTTTTTAAAACTGATGTCCTGCCCCATGTTTTAAATGTTTCAGCTGCATTTTCGATTGCTTCTTTTGTCTCTTCTCTTGTTGAAAGAGGACATTTTGCAACAACTTCACCATCACCAGGGTTATATACATCTTCAAACTCTTTTGTCTTAGATTCAATCCATTCACCGTTTACATAGTTCTTAATTAATCTCATTATTTAACATCCTTTCTATTAAGAATCCATTCGTGATCTTTCTCATTGTGGAACTTCCATTCCTTGTTTGGTCCTGCCATTACATTTAGATAGTATGAATTATATCCGTAAGGAACAGCTACTGGGTGGTATCCTCTAGGAACCATTACAGCATCCTTATTGTACACACTCATAGTTTCATCTAGCACTCTATCATCTGTATATACTCTTTGGAAAACAAAACCTTGTTCCTTATCCATCTCATGGTAGTAGATCTCTTCTAGGAATGTTTCATTTTCACTAGCTGTATCGTGCTTGTGTGGAGGGTATGATGACCAATTTGCTTCGTCAGTATATACTTCCACGACTATAAGTTTATCTGAAATCTCGGATGAATCTGGGAGAATGTTGTTTACTAATCTCCTATTCATGCCTACTCCTCTTTTTTCAACACTATTGTCTTCTGCTTTGATTAGTTTTGATTCTAATACATTATCAGATAAAGCATAAGAT
>NZ_JALEIL010000092.1 GCF_022770135.1 Anaerococcus sp.
ATAACAAACTCATCCTCATCCTGGACCATAAAGCCTGTCACTTGGTTGAGGGACATGGTCCTAAGAGCCCTGACCTTCTCATTTTCAAAAATCCCCTCTTCAATTTCTTCTAGGTCAGAAAACTTTATATGATCAAATAAATTAAAAACTTCCATCAAATCTCCTCCTGTTTTAGTCCATCTATACCCTTTTCAAAAGTATTTTATTTACAATTAAATTTATTTCTTCTCCCTCTAAAATAAAAAATCTCCCTCTTAGTTACACACTAGTTGGAAGATTTAAAAACATCAAAACTTTTATTCTATTTTATAAGATAATCTTTGTAGAAGCTTAAGTCTTGGACGACTTCTAGGACTCCCTTGTAGTTTCCTTCCTTATCTCTTACAGCATAGTAAGTAATTGCCGTATCTTTGCCTCCTATAGGTCTTACTAGTCTGAACTCGTCTCTTTTTCCTTCTTTGAAGTCTTTGATTAGTCCCCTTACTATTGGTTCTGCCTTGGGTGGGTGACAGGAGTAGACTGGGCGGCCTAGGGCGCTTTCTGGTCTTTTAAAGACCTTACTTCCCTCATGGTCGTTGAAGTAGGTGTTTATATCCTTATCATCGACAAAGGTAAGCTCTAGGTCCATTGTATCAAATATCGCTTCGATTTGATCGTAGCTTAGTTTGCCTTTCTTGAAAGTTACAAAGCCATCTTCTTCTATGCTTTTCTTATCCTCATCTTCTATTTCTTCATAGGAAATTAGGGAGTGGTCGTAGTCTTTTAGGTCCTTGTAGAGGAGGGCTAAGTCTTCCCCTTTTACATTTTCCTCTAGTAGGGGAAAGAGGATATTGTCTTCCTTGTAGGTCATCTCTTCTGCCCTTTGGATGGCTTCGTTTAGGGCTTTCTCGTCTTTTTTCTTTATAGCCTTTCTAATAGCCTTAGCTATTTCTATATCGACAGCCCACATGACATCTGATGGACCTGGCTTATTGTATTTTACCTTAAGGAGAGGATAGATTAGGTCTCCCTTTTTCTTGTAGTGACTTCCTATAGACATTAGCTTCTCGTAATCTTTGTCTTCTTTGGCCTTTTTTATGATTTCTTTTATCTTTTCATTTTCCCTTTCCATATAGGAGATAAAAGGATCTTCGCTTTCTTCTTTGCTCTTCTCCTTATGAGTCATACCATGAAATAGGGCAGAATGGACATCGCAAAGTCTCCTAACTTCGTCCTTATCGATTCCAGCTTGTAGGAGTTCTTCTTCCGCATCCATTATCTCTGATGATGAAACTCCTTGGAAGTTTTCTTTGAAATCTTTCCTTACCCTTTCTAGGTCCTCTCCCTCAGAAAGTCTTGAGATATATGATTTGATCAGTTCTTTTCTCCTGATTACTTCTGGGTCTAGTGAAGAATCGCAAACTTCATAACCATAGTTTTCTATCTTATCTGCTAGATTTTCTATGCCCATAAGATTCGCTCCTCTTTTGAGGGATGTTTTCTTTCCCATACTTTTGAGCAAAATTGGATTGTCTAATCCCTTAAAGCCTATTTCTGTAAGTATATCCTTAAGTTCTGGTTTTTCTTCTATTAAATCAAAAACTGTTTTGTTTATATCAACTTTCATAATTGCCTCCATATGTTTTAACTGGTTTTATTATATAGCTATTGAGAATAATAATCAGTAACATATGTTACAAGCGAAGAAAAAGACCCCGCTTAAGCGAGATCTCTATTTCATCTTTTCCAATTCTATACTGAATTTTTGTAATATTTTTTTCTCTATTCTTGATACTGTCATCTGGCTTATGTCCAGGGTGTTTGCTATGTCTACCTGGGTTCTTCCTTCGTAGTATCTAAGTTCTAAGATTTCTTTTTCTAGGTCGTTTAATCTTTCTTTGGACTTATCGATCAGATCTTTAAGCTCGATTGAATCGAAGTTTTTGTCATCTTCTCCAATCATATCTGATAAGTCGATGGCGTTTTCTCCCTTTTGGACTTGGTATTTCATATCCAAGGATTGGGGAGTATAGACCTTACTTGCTTCCATAGTCTCGAGTATTGTCTCCTCGTCTTCTCCCAAATAATCAGCTATATCTCTTATAGTTGGTGTTCTTTGAAGCTCTTGAGGGAGGATTTTCTTGGCTGTATTGATCTTTTTGTAAAGGTTTTGTATCCTACGAGGAACCCTGATTACCCAACCCTTGTCTCTAAAGTATCTTTTAAGCTCACCCATTATGGTTGGGGTTGCAAAGGATGAAAAGGCAAAGCCCTTGGTTGGGTCATATCTTTCTACAGCATATATTAAGCCTAAGCTTGCTACTTGGTAGAGATCGTCTTTTTCGATTCCCTTGCCTACGTATTTGTTGGATAATATATCGACTATATACATATGCTCTTCGATAAGCTCATCTCTAAGTTTTATGTCGCGAGTCTTATAATACTCTTCGAATTTTTCTTGAATGGCCTCTTTGTGCTCTTTTTTGCTTGACTTAGACATTATTCTGCCCTTATTGTTAGTAGAATCTTTTCATCTTCGATTGTTAGCTCATCACATAATTCTTCTAGGATTAAGTCTCTCATGGAGAGGGCTCTTGGCTCTAGTTCTCTGTCCTTGCCTATGACTTCTACCTTTAGATTTTTCTCTTCTGCATAGAAGTTTATTGTGATGTCTTCTTCGTTTAGCTTGTAATTTACTGCCTCAGATACTACTACTCTTATGTCTTCAACTTCTTCTATATTAAAGCCTAAGTCTGAGGCAAGGCTTGCTGCAAAGAGCCTCAATGACTTGATATAGAGGCTATTTGCAGGGATTTTAATGCTTAGTTTTTCCATATCACACCATCTCAAATATTTCTGTAAGATCTGTAATCTTGAAAAGCTTTAAGATATTTTCTTTTGGATTGATTATCTTTACTTTTTTTCCTCTTTCCTCGTTAAGCTTGTATATTTTCATAAACATACCAAGACCTGTTGAGTCAAGATAGTCAAGATTTTTGATATCTATTATTATATCTTTGTTCACAGTCTCTATTTCATCTTCTATAAGAGATTTGAATTCTTCTTCTGAATATACATCGAGATCTCCAGAAAGATCTAGCACTAGCTTGTCATTTTCTTCTGTTATATTTGCCTTAAACATCTTCTTCCTCTTCTTCCAAAGTGCTATATTTAGCTACTGAAACAATCCTGTCATTTTCGTCTGTAAGGTTTTTAAGCTTGACACCTACTGTGTTTCTGCCTGTTATAGATATGTCCCTTACATTTAATCTTATCATATCACCTGATAGGGATACCATCATTATATCATTATCTAGGTCAACTGGTAAAGTATCTATTATTTTTCCAGTTTTTTCTGTAACCTTGTGGCATTTGACACCCTTGCCACCCCTGTTTTGGTTTTTGAAATTGTTAAAGGAGGTCTTCTTGCCGTAGGCGTTTTCTGTTACGACAAGTAGGTAGGTCTCATCACCTTTTATATTCATAGATACAACTTCATCGTCCTTATCGAGCTTGATTGCCCTTACACCTTGGGCGATTCTTCCCATAGATCTAAGATCGGCTGAGTTAAATTGGATGGTCATACCATTTTTAGTAGATATAATTAGCTCTTCTTCCTTATCTATTTGTCTAACTGAGATTAGCCTATCGTCTTCTTTGAGGGATATGGCTATGATTCCATTTTTCCTAATATTGGTGAAGTTTTCGGCATCAGTTTTCTTGATTGTACCCATCTTGGTCTGTAGGACTATTTGGCTATCCTTGTTTAATTCGGATAAGGTCATCATTTCTGTAATCTTTTCTCCAGATTCGAGCTTTAGGATATTGATAATCGCAATTCCTCTTGATTGGCGGCTTCCTTCTGGTACTTCATAAGTCTTTAGAGAGTAGACCTTACCAAAGGATGTGAAGAATAAGAGGTCCTCGTGGGTGTTGGTTGTCTTTATCTTCTTGATAAAGTCTCCTTCTTTGGTATTTCCTGCAGCTATCCCCTTGCCGCCCCTGTTTTGTACCTTGTAGGTATCTATAGGGAGTCTTTTGATGTAGCCATCTTTGGTTAGGGTAAGGAGAACATCTTCTTTTTCGATTAGCTCTTCTATCTCGATTTCACCTTCATCTGGTATGATCTTGCTTCTCCTGTCATCAGAGAATTTCTCTTTTATCGCTTCCATCTCATCGATTATTAGATTGAGGAGGTTTTCTTCTGAATTTAGGATAGACAGAAGATATGCTATAGTCTCTTCTAGCTCTTTGTTTTCAGCATTTAACTTATCAATTTCAAGTCCTGATAGTCTTTTAAGTTGCATATCAAGGATGGCTTGAGATTGCTTGTCTGTAAGGCCGAATTTTTCAAAGAATATTTTCTTAATCTCGTCATTGTCATAAGAAGACCTGATTATTCTTATTATCTCATCTATATTGTCTATAGCAATAATAAGACCTTCTACAATGTGTTTTCTAGCCTTAGCCTTGGATAGGTCAAAGCTTGTCCTTCTTGTAACTACATCCTTTTGGTGGTCGATATAGTATTCGATTAATTCCTTTAGATTTAAAATCTTAGGCACACCGTCTACTAGGGCGAGGTTTATTATTCCGAAAGTTGTCTCGAGCTGAGTGTATTTGTAGAGGTTATTGAGGACTATATTTGCATTAGAGTCTCTTTTGATCTCTATTACAATCCTCATTCCCTTTCTATCTGATTCATCTCTGATGTCAGATATGCCATCGATTCTTTTTTCTTTTACAAGGTCTGCCATCTTTTCTATTAGTCTTGATTTGTTGACTTGGTAAGGGATTTCTGAAACTATAATTCTTTCTCTATTTTTCTTAAAGGGTTCGATTTTGGCAACAGCACGAAGCTTAACCCTGCCTCGTCCTGTGGTATAAGCATCTTTTATTCCTGATTTACCAAGGATGTAGGCTCCTGTCGGAAAGTCTGGTCCTGGTATTATTTTGTTTAAATCCTCAATAGAGATTTCAGGATCTTTCATATAGGCTATACAGGCATCGATTGACTCTCCTAGGTTGTGAGGGGCCATATTTGTAGCCATACCTACAGCTATACCGTTTGATCCATTTACAAGAAGATTAGGAAATCTTGAAGGAAGGACAACTGGTTCGAGCTCTTCTTCGTCGAAGTTTGGCATAAAGTCGACCGTATCCTTGTTGATATCTCTTAGCATCTCCTTGGCGATCTTGCTCATTCTAACTTCTGTATAACGCATAGCAGCTGCGTCATCTCCGTCGATTGAACCGAAGTTACCTTGACCTTGGGCCAAAGGATATCTGGTTGAGAAGTCTTGGGCAAGTCTTACCAAGGCATCGTAGATAGCACTATCACCGTGAGGGTGATATTTACCCATTACATCACCGACTACCCTGGCGGATTTTCTGGTAGGCTTGTTTGGATCAAGTCCTAAGCCTTCCATTCCGTTGAGGATTCTCCTATGAACTGGTTTTAGACCATCTCTTACATCTGGAAGGGCCCTTGATACGATTACACTCATGGAGTATTCGAGATAGGAGTCCTTCATCTTCTTTTCTAGGTCTACATTAATAATATTGTTATCTTCTATCATTTTGCCTCCTATACGTCAATATTTGATACGTACTTGGCGTTTTCTTGGATAAAGTTACGTCTTGGTTCTACCTTCTCTCCCCTTAGAAGTGAGAAAGTATCATCTGTACTAGTTGAATCTAGGTCTTCATTTACTCTTAGAAGAACCCTGTGATCTGGATCCATTGTAGTATCCCATAGTTGATCTGCATTCATCTCACCAAGACCCTTATATCTGTTTATCTTGTAATTATCTACATCAAGTTCCTTAAGAACCTTATCTCTTTCAGCATCTGTATATACATAGCGTTCATTTCTGCCATGACTTATCTTATACAAAGGTGGTTGGGCGACATATACGTGGCCTTCGTCTATTAGTGGCTTCATGTATCTATAGAAGAAGGTCAAAAGAAGAGTTCTGATGTGGGCTCCGTCGACATCGGCATCGGTCATGATTATAATCTTACCGTAGCGGAGCTTAGAAATATCAAATTCCTTGCCTATTCCTGTACCAAAGGCTGTAATCATAGCCTTAATCTCTTCTGAGTTTAGGATCCTATCGAGATTTGCCTTTTCTACATTCATGATTTTTCCTCTAAGAGGAAGAATTGCTTGAATCCTATTATCTCTTCCACCCTTGGCAGATCCTCCCGCAGAATTACCCTCGACTATGAAGATTTCATTTTCTGAAAGATCGGTTGATTGGCAGTCGGCAAGTTTTCCTGGCAGAGTTGTCGAATCTAGGATTGATCTTTTCCTGGTTAGGTCTCTTGCCTTTCTTGCAGCTTCCCTCGCTCTTCTGGATGCTAGGGCCTTTTCTATTATATTTTTGGCAGGCTTTGGGTTTTCCTCTAGATAGGCT
>NZ_JALEIL010000099.1 GCF_022770135.1 Anaerococcus sp.
TTGGAGTAATATGCAAGTTAAAGAAAAATACAAAGATTATTTTAAGGGAAAAACATACAATATAACAACCTTTGGATGTCAAATGAATGAGCACGATTCTGAAAGAATATCTTATATACTTGAAGATTTAGGATATACAAAGACAGAAGATAGGTCAAGTGCGGATTTTATTTTATTTAACACCTGTCTGGTAAGAGAAAATGCTGAGCTAAAGCTTTACGGACAAGTATCTTCCCTTAAGAAGTTAAAGAAAGAACATCCTGAAAAGATTATCGCTGTCTCAGGTTGTATGATGCAAACATCAACCGCAAGAGAAGTGATTATCAAAGACCATAAGGAAGTAGATATTATATTTGGTACAAAAAACATCAACTCCATAGCAGACCTCATATTTAGATATCTAGAAACAAATGAGAGAGTTATAGATATTTCTACAGATGATGTAAAGGATGATTATGTAAATTATAATACCTTAAATGACTTCCAAGCCTTTGTAAATATTATGACAGGTTGCGACAACTTCTGCTCTTATTGTATAGTTCCTGAATCAAGAGGAAGGGAAGAATCAAGGAGGCCTTCTGCAATTCTTGCCGAAGTAGAACATCTTGTTGAAGAAGGATACAAGGAGATAACTCTTTTGGGCCAAAATGTAAACTCCTACGGCAATAAGGCTGATTTTGATATGACCTTCCCACAACTTTTGGAAAAAATTAGTCAGATTAAAGGTCTTAAGAGATTAAGATTTACTACAAGCCATCCGAAAGATCTATCAGATGAGCTAATAGAAGTCATAAAAAATAATGATAACATATGTAATTATTTCCACTTACCTTTACAATCAGGCTCAAGCAAGGTCCTAAAAGATATGAATAGAAAGTATGATCAGAAAAAATATATCGAAAGAGCGAAGAAATTAAGGGAGGAAATTCCAGGGATTGCGATCTCTACAGATATTATTGTGGGTTATCCTACTGAAACTGAAGAGGATTTTAAGGAGACTCTAAAGGTATGTAGAGAAATAGAATTTGATTCAGCTTTCACTTTTAAGTATTCACCTAGGCCAAAAACCAGGGCAGCAAAGCTAACTCCTATTGATGAAGAAATAGTTCAGGATAGGTTTGATAGATTATTAGATACGATTTATCCAATATTTAACGAGAAGAATAAAGAATATATAGGAAAAACCGTAGAAGTCCTTTTAGAATCAGAAAGCAAAAACAATCCTGAAATCCTTACAGGAAGAACTGACACCTTTAAGTTAGTCCACGTTAAGTCTGATAAAAAATTAATTGGAGAAATTGTAAAGGTTAAAATTACAGACAATACATCGTTTACAATTTCAGGAGACCTTGTAGAATAAACAAAAATAGACAAAGTTTAATAAGTTTACTTTAAGCTTTGTCTATATTTGAAAAAGATTTCTGAAAACTTGTATTTATCAATACTTTATAGAGGTTATTTTTTATGCTTTTAAATGTTGAATGCAAGTGATAAAATTAATACGTATCAAAAGAAAGAGGTTGTTATGAGAGATGTGACTGTTAAAGCGAAAGCAAAAATGGGAAAGCTACCCAGTGACGATCTCTATAATAAATTAATTCATGAGAGCAATTTGGAAAGAAGAATAGGATTGCTTAAAGAGCACTATGATTTTCTAGATAATGAGACTGGAAAAAAGGAAGTCGAATTAAAGTTATTTAGGAATTTCTATGATGAATTAAAAAGTTTAGATTTTTTTCTAGAAGGTATTGAAAGTAACTTCTTTAAGGAATATTTCAGTATTTATGAGATATACCTTATTCAAGAAGTAATACAATGTATACTCAACAATACTTTGGAGAAAAATATTTTAAATTTAAAGCAAAATCCGTTTTCCAAAGATTTAAAAATTGATGTAGGCATGACCTTAGAAGAATTTATTGAAGGGCTTAGAGATAGTAAGTATTACAGAACTCTCTTGCCCTTTATAAATGAAAACATGGACAATGAATCATTGATATTTTTATCAAGTAATGCTTTGATGAAATTTTATTTTAGAAATCTTCTCAAATTAGCTAAGAAGTTTAAAGCAAAAGAGAGGGTCCTTATAGAAAATTTTGTGGGTGAGTTGATTAACTTATCTAACCTAGAAATGCTTTATAGACTCAAGAAATTTTTCAATTTAAACAATAATGAAATATTTAATTATTTGATTGAGGGTGGCAAGGGCTATAACGCTGCTAGGTTAAAGATGGTTTCTAATTTATCTATGGATGATTTCTTTGAATACCTTGATGGTACTAAGTATAAAAATATATTCGATAATGCGTGGGATTCACATATTAAAATTAGCAGGAGAAAGATGAAACTTTTTAGAGATGAAATAATCAAAGAGAGGTCATCTATTCTATATGTAATATCTGCTATGAGTATAATCCACACCAATATAGAGAATTTGGTTAGTATGCTTGAGGTTGATGAGAGCTTTACTCTTTCTGAAAGATATGAACTAGTGATTGTGAGGTAATTATGGCAGTAGAAAAAATGCACCTTGTCAATATTACTTCTAGATTAAATAATCTCGATGATTTTCTAGAAGATATTATTGAATTAGGCGATATTGAACCAGTTGATGCCTTTAATCAAGTAGCATCAAGAGCTTTCTCAATTAAGGCTAGTAAAGAAAATGTTGAATTGACTGAAGATATATCAACCATATCGAGCTTTGAAAGGCCAGATAAGTCTATTATTGATAAGTTGAACTTATTAAAAGATTTATTTAAAATAGACTCTTCCGGAGGTAAAAATCCAAAACATATTTCCGAAAGTGATATTGACAGTTTATACAACGACTTGAAGGCATTAATTGATAAGAAAAATAAATTAATCGAAGAAAAAAATATTCTCGAGGAGTATAAGGAAAATTTAGAAGTCCTTAAAAGGTATGGAATGGATATTAGAAAGATTAAAAATCTTAACTACTTTGATCATAGGTTTGGGGAAGTAAGCAAGGATGGTAGATACATTCTAAAGAATAACTATGACAACTTGCCTTCATTGATTCTCCACCTGGATGGTAGCCTTGATAATATTTCTTTGGGATATCTTGATGAACTTATAGCACTTGATAAGGAAACAAGTAAATTGAGAACTGATACAGATAATATAGTTACTAATGAGAAAACTAATACCTTTGATGTAATAGCTCAGCTTGATAAAAAATACTCATCCTTAACTAAGGAAAAATCTGATGAAGTTTACTCAAATATCCTTTCAGAGGGTGAATTAAGGAAAAAAGAGATAGAAAATGAGTATAAGCAAATGAAAGATAAGCTTGACAGAATTTATGAGAATTATAGCGAAGATATAGTTTCTGAGATTAGCTCATCTATTTTAGAAGAAGGGAACAAATAATTGGCAATTAAGAAGAAAAATAAAAATATTGACAGCAAAGAAAATTATTTGTTAGTTTATCCTAAACAGGTCAAAGAAGATATTAAAAGAGCTGTCAATACTATGGGTTTTATAGATAAAAAGACTCCAGAGTCCGATGATCTAGAAACTATCGATAGGAAATTAGAAGAAACTGACAAAGAAATAAAAGAACTAGAAGAGAAAATCGAAGCTATCAAGAAAAAAAATGAGGATTTGATTGAAGAAATTCCTCATACAATCGAATACTATGAAAAAAGTAGTGAAATCAAAGATAAGATGGCAAAAGGGGACAAGTACTTCTACCTTAGTGGCTGGGTTCCTGAATCAAAAGTCGATGACTTCAAAAATCTTGAAGAAAAATACGACAAAACTAAGGTAAATATAAACAATAGGAGTTATTCCTCGAAACCGCCGACCAAACTAAAGAACAATATTCTCTTTCGTCCTTTCGAGTTTTTGGTGAACATGTATGGAGCACCAAACTACAACGAGATTGACCCAACACCATTTTTCGCTATAACATATTTATTGTTGTATGGAATGATGTTCGGTGATTTAGGGCAAGGATTAGTATTTGTTTTATTAAGCTTCTATGTAGACAAGATAAACAAGACCTTTGGCGGCCTGGTAAGAAGAATAGGAATAAGTTCTTCTATATTTGGCTTGATGTACGGATCATTCTTTGGAATAGAGACTTTGATTCCTACCTTGTTGATCAAGCCTTTTGATAATATTATGACTGTACTAATAGCATCTGTGGCATTCGGTGTAATATTGATGGTTATATCTTATATCATAGGAATTTTCAACAAAGTCAAAAAACAAGACAATATAGAGGAAGGAATATTTGGAAAAGAAGGCCTCGCAGGTCTTATGATGATGATTTCTTTTATACTAATCATCCTTAATATAGTAGGAAAAAGCCCAATACCTATGCCAGTTGCAATAATAATTCTTGTATTATCAATAGTTATGATAATATTTAAGCAGCCACTAGCAAGAAGGATTGAGGGGGACTATCCGCTATATGATAGTTCAAAGGGTGACTATTATGTAGAAAGTTCATTCTCAATCGTAGAAGCTCTGCTATCAGTATTTTCTAACTTAGTATCTTTTACAAGAGTTGGAGCTTTCGCAATCAACCACGTAGGTTTGTATATGGCCTTTGAAGTCATGGCAAAACTTGCAGGTGGTGGAATAATTGGAATAATAATTTTGATATTAGGTAATATTCTGATAATAGGTCTTGAAGGAATGATTGTATTCATCCAAGGACTAAGACTAGAATTTTACGAAATGTTTAGTAAGTACTATGAAGGAAATGGTCGTAAGTTTAGACCAATTACAGAAAAATAAGGAGTTAATATGATTTTTAAAATTGCTTTATTAGCATTAGCAGATGTCGTAATGACAATTTATTCAGGTTTATATCTATTAAAAACAAACGAAGATAGTTCAAAGGCAAAGATTAGAAAAGCATTAAAGCTTAACCTTTCTACATTTGTACCAATTATGGTAATGATGATAGTTCTTCTTTTCCCATCAAGCTCAAAAGCAGCAGAAGCTGGCACAAGTGCAGCAGCAAGTGATGGTCTAAAATACATTGGTGCAGCACTCTCAACAGGCCTTGCAACAATTGGTACTGGTTATGCAGTAGGTACTGTAGGTTCAGCAGCACTTGGAGCTATCTCAGAAGATCAATCTATCCTTGGTAGAACAATCATCTTCGTAGGTCTTGCAGAAGGTATTGCTATATTCGGTGTAATTATATCAATCCTAATCCTATACGCATAAAATGAAGGCAAAATTAATAAGTAACGATCCAAGCTTAAACCTTATGTTTAGGCTTGGGGGTATAGAAATAGAGCAGGTAGATAGAATCGAAGAAAGTCTTAGCAAATTTAAGACTTCTGTAAATGATGATAATCTAGCTGTTCTTATCTTAAGTAGAACAATTTATAATAATATATCCAAGGATGTTGATTATTATAGAGAAAATAAAAGTGAGCCTTTAATCGTAGTTATTGATGGTTGATTGGAGGAAATATGCTAGACCTAGAAGCAAAGATTTCATCCTTTAGAAAGATGGTATGGGATGAAGAAAAAGAAAAAAGTGAAAAAGAATTATATCAGTCAACAGAGGATAATTCAAAATTAGTTTCAGATAAAAAGGCGGAGCTAGAAAAGCACTTAGAAGACAGTGTCAAGGATAGACAGATATTTGCTGAGACTAGAAAGAATGAGAATGTTTCTAAGAAAGAATTTGAATCTAAAAATGATATATTTCTTTATAGACAATCTTTATTGGAAGATTTGATAAAACGAATTAAAGAAAATCTTAGAGATTTTACTAATACTAAAGACTATAAAGACAAGCTAACTTTAATGATAGATAAAGCATTAGAAGAGCTTGGATTGAGCAAAGAAGAAGTGATAATAAGCGTATTAGAAAAGGACAAGAAGCTTATAGACTTCCCTAATGTAGAAGTACTCGATGATGAGTATATTGGTGGTTTTATTATTTCAAATCTTGATAGAGATTTTAGATATAATTATACTTATTTGAATAGACTTAAAGATAAGAAATATGAAGTTGGTAAGAAACTAAATCAACTTCTTGAAAGTGAGAGTTTTAATGAATCCAAAAATTAAAACAATAAACGGTCCTGTAGTAGTTGCGACAGATGCGAAAATCTTGACTGTTCGTGAGATGGTTTCAGTTGGTAAGCTAAAGCTTATAGGTGAAGTAATATCACTTGAGGGTGATCTTGCGACAATTCAGGTTTATGAAGATACATCAGGACTTAAAGTAAATGAAGATATAATTCCAACTGGTAGACCTCTTTCAGTAAGACTGGGCCCAGGTATGCTTGGAAACATGTTTGATGGTATCCAAAGACCCCTAAAGAATATTATGGATAAAAATGGATCTTTTATTCCCTCAGGTATAGGTTTTGAAAACTTAGATACTGAGAAGAAATGGGATGTCAAACTTACTGTTAAAGTTGGAGATAAGATTAAAAGAGGAGACATCTACGCTACAATAAAAGAAACTGAGACAATCGAGCATAGACTTATGACACAAGTTAGTGGTGAGGTTGTTGAAGTCGCAGAAGATGGTTTGTACACCCTTGAAGATACTGTAGTAAAGATTAAGACAGAAAAAAACGTGGTTGAGGAAAAACTCTACCAATATTGGCCAGTCAGAAATCAAAGACCAGTTATGGCTAACATGCCAATAGAAAAGCTATTTGAAACAGGTCAAAGAGTTCTTGATGTTTTCTTCCCTCTTGCTAAGGGAGGTACTGTTGCAATTCCTGGTGGATTTGGTACAGGAAAGACCATGCTACAACACCAACTTGCCCAATATCCTGATGTAGATATAATAATTTATATAGGATGTGGAGAGCGTGGAAACGAGATGACTCAAGTTCTTGAGGAGTTTCCTGATCTAATAGATCCAAACACAGGTAAGGGACTTATGGAAAGAACCATCTTAATTGCTAATACTTCAAACATGCCAGTAGCAGCTAGAGAAGCTTCTATCTATACTGGTATAACTATTGCTGAATACTTCAGAGACATGGGCTATGATGTAGCCCTTATGGCAGACTCCTCATCCAGATGGGCAGAGGCCTTACGTGAAATTTCAGGAAGACTTGAAGAGATTCCAGCTGAGGAAGGATATCCTGCATATCTTGGATCAAGACTTTCACAATTTTATGAAAGAGCTGGATATTTCAAAAACTTAAACGGAAGTGAAGGTTCAGTTACCCTTATCGGGGCCGTATCACCTTCAGGAGGAGATTTCTCAGAGCCTGTAACCGAAAATACTAGAAGATGTGTAAATGTATTCTTAGGACTCGATAGAAAGCTTGCTTATTCAAGACACTATCCAGCAATAAACTGGCTTTCTTCTTATTCTAATTATATTGAAAAAATCAGAGCCTACTATGAAGAAAGACTCGGAAAAGATATCATTGATATAAGAAATGAATTGATGAATGTCCTCCTTGAAGAAGATGAAGTTAGATCAATTATGATGCTAGTAGGAGAGGATGCCCTTTCTAATAGTCAAAAGAACATACTAGATGTTTCAGGCCTTATAAGAAATGGCTTCTTACAGCAAAATGCTTACAATGATATTGATAAGTATGTCCCACTTGAAAAACAAGTTAAGATGCTTGACATTATTTATAATTATTACCAAAAAAGTAAAGCAGCTATTAGTGATGGTCTTAGCCATAAGGCTATATATGATTCAAATCTAATTAATGAGATTACTCAAATGAAATATAATATTAAAAATGACGAGTTAGACAAGTTTATTGATCTTAATTCAAAGATAAACAATCATTTTGTAAGTGTGAAGGAAGGTTTATAGATGAGAAAAGAATATACTAAGATTAGAAAAATTGAATCATCTATGATTGAGATAGAAAAAGTTACAGATGTAGCCTACAAAGCAGTAGTTTCTGTTCACGCTTTGGGAATGGACTTTGTAGGCCAAGTTGTCAAAATTGATGATGAGACTGTAACTATTGAAGTTTTTGGTAATACAGAAGAGTTTTCCTTAAATGACATAGTAGTAAGCTTTCATGAAAAGCCTTTAGAGATTCCTCTAGACGAATCTATACTAGGCAGGAGCTTCAACGGTATAGGAGAGCCAATAGATAATGGAGGAGATATCTATTCTGATGATAAATATTCAGTTGAAGGACTCCCCCTAAATCCAGTAGCACGTGAGTACCCAAGGGACTTCATCCAAACAGGAATTTCTTCTATTGATACTCTAACAACCCTTATTCGTGGACAAAAGCTACCAATATTTTCTGGATCTGGTCTTTCACATAACGAGATTGCAGCACAGATTGTAAGACAAGCTAAGCTTAAAACCGATGAAGACTTCTGTTTTGTTTTTGCTGCTATGGGGATTAAGAAAGACGAAGCCATGTTTTTCGAAGATGCCTTCAACAAAGCAGGTGTTCGCGATAAGGTA
The DNA here is from genome assembly GCF_022770135.1 of Anaerococcus sp. GTDB lineage: Bacteria > Bacillota > Clostridia > Tissierellales > Peptoniphilaceae > Anaerococcus. The sequence continues at coordinate 8,414 of NZ_JALEIL010000099.1, forward strand.
GTAATGTATCAAAACCTTGCGGATTCTCCAATTATGGAAAGACTTGTTGCTCCAAAATGCGCCCTAACAGCAGCAGAATATTTAGCTTACAAGAAGGGCTATCACGTACTAGTAATAGTTACTGATATGACATCTTATTCAGAAGCCCTACGTGAAGTTTCATCAATAAGAGGAGAGGTACCTTCTAGAAAGGGCTATCCAGGATATCTTTACTCAGACCTCGCATCTTTATACGAAAGAGCAGGCATGATTAGGGGAGTAAAAGGTTCTGTAACACTTATTCCGATTCTTACTATGCCTAACGATGATATAACCCATCCTGTTGCCGACCTTACAGGCTATATCACAGAGGGACAAATCGTAATAGACAGGTCTCTTTCTAATAAGGGAATCTATCCTCCGATAGATGTTCTCCCTTCCTTGTCAAGACTTATGAAGGACGGTATAGGTGAAGGTTACACAAGAGCAGATCATGAAGATCTAATGAACCAACTTTATGAATCATATTCTAAGGTTCAAGATGTTAGAAATATTTCTCAAATTGTTGGTGAAGATGATTTGTCCGATGTTGATAAGAAATATTTACGTTTTGGGGATGAATTCGAAAGAAGATTCTTAGCTCAAGATAAGGATGAGAATAGAGAACTCGATGAATCTCTAGATTTAGGTTGGGAAATTCTTAAAATCCTTCCAAGAAATGAGCTTCACAGAGTTTCTAAAGAGAATCTAGATAAGTTTATAGGTGAATAGTATGCAAACGAATAATGTTGCAGCTACAAAGGCCAATCTAATCAAGGCAAAAGAAGAACTAAATCTCTTAGAGGGTGGATACGACATACTCGATAAGAAGAGAAAGGCCTTGATTGGAGCTTATGATTCCAAGATAAAAGAACGTAATGATTTAAACGAAAAGGTAAATGAGACGATCAAAAAGGTCAGCCATGATTTCAAAAAAGTATTGGTAAGCATTGGTGAATCGGATCTTGATTCCATATCAAAGACCGTGCCAATAGATAATAGTATTAGCTTAAAAGTTGATAAGTTCATGCAGACAGAAATATCTGAAATTTACTTTGAAGATGTAAAGCTTAACTTATCTTATTCATTCTATGAAACTAATGCTGGTTTTGATGAGGCTATACTTTCTTTTAATCAGCTAAGATCTAAGATATTTAAGCTTGCTGAGCTTGATACTACAATTAATTCTTTAGATAGAGAAATTAAAAAGACTAGCAAGAAAGTAAATAGTCTGGATAAGGTACAAATTCCAAAGTACAAGGAAATGATTAAGACCATATCTCAAAGCATAGAGGAGAAGGAAAGAGAAGAATTCTCTAAGACTAAGATTGTCAAAGAAAATAAAATCAAAAAAGAAGAATCCAAAAAATAGCACCGGTATTAATCGGCGCTATTTTTCTATGCAAATTCTTCTTCAGATTCTTTCATATATTCATAAATCTTCACTGCAATTGCCATTTCAATTCTTTTTCTAAAAAGTTTACAAGAATATTCGTGGATATTGTTTATATCACCTGTAGCATTGTAGGAGTTGGCAGCACAACCGCCAGAGCAATACATATTTGCCCAACAAGACCTACATTCATTTTTGGAATAACAGTTACAAGTTTTAAATTGATTTACTAAATCTTTATTTTGTATCCCATCATTTATATTTCCGATAATAAAATCAGGATTTCCTACGAATTGGTGGCAAGGATAGAGCTCTCCAGTTGGAGTTACAGCCATGTATTCAGTACCTGATCCGCATCCAGAAATTCTCTTGTGGACGCAAGGTCCATTTTCTAAGTCGATCATGTAATGGTAGAAGATAAATTCTTCATTCTTATCAATTTTTTCCATTAACATATCAGCAAGTTTTTCGTATTCGGCATAGATTTTATCTAAATGTTCTTCCTTTAGAGCATAAGGCTCATCAGACTTTCCTACAACTGGTTCAAGAGAAGTTCTAGTAAATCCTAGGTCAAGATATGTCTTCAAGTCTTCTGTAAAATCAAGATTATTTGCAGTGAAAGTTCCCCTCATGTAGTATTCCTTATCGCCGCGTTTTTTTACAAAATTTTGGAATTTTGGAACTATGGTGTCGAATGAGCCCTTACCATTTAGAGTTTTTCTGAATTGGTCGTGCTTTTCCTTTCTTCCATCGAGGGAGAGGACCACATTTTTCATATTTTCATTCAAATAGTCTATGACTTCATCGTCCAGAAGAAGACCGTTTGTAGTTAAAGTAAAGTTAAAGTGCTTATTGAATTCTTCTTCCTTACTTCTTGCATAATCAACAGTTTCTTTTACTAGGTCGAAGTTTAGGAGAGGTTCTCCTCCAAAGAAGTCTATGTCTAAGTTGTAGTGGCTACCGGAATTTGCCAAAAGAAAGTCAATAGCTTTTTTGGCCATATCTATTGTCATAATAGCATCTGGACCGGAATACTTTCCTCCCTTTGCAAAACAATACTCACATGATAGATTACAGGTGTGAGCGACATTTAGGCAGAGGGCCTTGATTGTTGTCTGTCTATTTGTTATATCAATTGAAAGATCTTCATATATGTCATCAGTAAAGAGAAGTCCTTCATTTTCTAATTCTTCAACCTCAGCATAAGCCTCTTCGAATTGATCATTACTTATTTCATATTTTTCAATTATTTCTTTTCTGATATCTTCTTTCTCTTCTGTTTCGTATTTCTCGATGATATCATAGGTTACATCATCTACTGCGTGGACAGAACCACTGTATATATCTAAAACAATATTAAAGCCCTTGGCCTTGTATTGGTGAATCATTATTACTCCTTATATTTACTATAGTATTTTACTAGGAATTGAGAAAAATCTAACAAAATTCCTACAATAAAAAACTTATCTAAGAATATCCTAGATAAGCTAAAAACAATTATTTATTTTTTTTGCTAACACATTCCTGATTAGCTACACCACAGCTTGTCTTGCATGCTGATTGGCAAGATGTTTGACATTCGCCGCAACCACCATGTTTTTTGCTCTTGTGGAGATTTCTAGTATTTAAAGTTACAATTCTTTTCATATGTATATTCTCCTTTTCTAACAATATAATAACAGTTTTTTGTTTATTTGTCAATTAGCACGGCAATATATTCATCCTTGATGTTTAAATGGATATTATTTTCTAGCATATAGGTGAAAGTAGATAGGATTTTTTCATCTATTAATTCTCCTGGAGCGAGTATCGGACTTCCTGGAGGATAGGCATAAACAAATTCTCTAGCAATTTTTCCTAGAGAGTCTTCAAGCTTTACTAGTTTTTTCTTATAATCGATAGCCTCATATATTTCTAATTTCTTCTGGGGTATTGGTAATTCTAAACTATAAGATTTGTTTTTATCTTCTAATAATCCATCAATCCTTCTAAGAGAATTCTTTAATCTGTTAAATCCATCCTTAATATCGAATATTGTAGAAATTAAGAGGACGTAGTTAGGATAAGACATCTCTATTTCGATTTTATCTTCTCTGAGAAGTTTATCTAAATCACTTCCACTAATATTTGAATTCTTAGTCGATATTAAGATTATACTTCTATCCTTTTCTGGGTCATCTATTATTTTCAAATAATCTAGCCTTAACTTATACAAATCGTCTAGATTATTTTCTAGGTTTGTGTAAAGCGGACCGAAGCTTTTAAACTTTTCTATCATTTCATCAATAGATTGTAAAATCACATATGAAGGAGAAGATGTCTGAAATATTGCCATATTTCTTTTTATCTCATCAAAATACTCCATATCATTTATTAGGACTGCAGCAGAAGGTGTCAGGGCAGATAAGTTTTTATGAAAAGATGTAATTGCAACATCAAATGAATTATCATAAAGACTAGTTAGTGGAAGATGACTGCCGTGAGCCATATCAAGTATAAGCTTAGTATTATTTTCTCTGCAGAGTTTGTATATTCTCTTAAGATTAAGGAGGTAGCCTTCATAGGAAGGAGAAGTTAGGACTAGAGCCTGATAATTTTTCTCCTTTAATTTCTCCTCTAAGTCTTCATGATCGATATCTTTTATAGCTAATTGCTCATCAGTTACTATGTTTATATAGGAAACATTAAGTGAATTTAATTCACAAGCATTGTATACTGACTTGTGGGAAGATCTCTGGATTAATATATTCTTATTATCCCTACACAAGGCTCTAATTGTCGAAAGAATACCAGAAGTTGACCCATTTGTAGAAATAATGGCTTTATTTACCCTATAAATTTGGGCTAATCTTTCTTCCATTTGGATAAAAATATCTTCTGGATCATTTAAATTATCGAAGCCATAGATTTCAGTCAAATCTCTCCTATAAGGAAGGTCTGATCTTAGTATTTTGCTTCTCTTAGAGCCTGGCATATGGAAAGGATAGTATCCTTCATTTAAATATAAGTCTAAATTTTCATTTAACATAATTACCTCTTCCATACCTTACTATTTATTTATAAAAGGACCATTTTAATTTAGGTAAAAAGGCATATAATCTAATTAGGAGATAAATATGGAAAAAAGTTTTAAAAGAATTCTTAAGTCTATACTTATATTTTTGATGTTTGTAGTTTTGTTCAGCTCTATAATACTGATAATTAATTTTGTTAAAAATGATTCTGATGACAGTATATCTGGAAGCGGGGATGAATTTCTATTTCTCTTAGCTGGAGTAGATAGTACTGGGGAAGAGACAGGAACTAGAACAGATACCCTTATGCTGGTTAAGGCAAATTCTGATGACAAGTCGGTTGATTTAATTTCAATACCTAGAGATAGCAAGGTAGAAATTAACGGATATATGGATAAAATAAATGCGGCCCACTCTTACGGGGGTATTGATTTGACTATGCAGACCATAAGGGACTTCTTGGGAATTAATCTAACCTACTATTGCGTTATTCCTTTTGAGGCGGTAGTTGAGGGAATAGATGCCATAGGGGGCATAGACATAGAAGTCGATGATTATGTAGCAAGCGCTATGGATATAAGCCCTGGTACTCATCACTTTACAGGAGAAGAAGCCTTAAAATATGTTAGGTTTAGGAAGGGTTACGAGAACGCAGATCTTGGTAGAATATCGACCCAACAAGACTTTATGATGCAATTCATAAACGAGATGACTAAGGCAAAGAACCTACCTAAGCTTCCTATAGCTTACATGGCTATGAAAGATAAGATTAAGACAAATATCAAATTCTCTAAGATTTCACAACTTGCCCTAGCCTTTAGATCTATTGATAAGTCAGATATAAATATGGTAAGGCTAGAAGGTTTCGTGACCTATGAGGATGATATAAGCTACTTTGAAATTTATGACGAATCGATTGAAGAAATAAGGAGCGATTATCTATATAACTTTGCTTATTAGGGTATTATATAATATAGAGATTTTATGAGTGGAGGACTAAATGGATTTAAAATCAAAAATTAGAGTGATAGAAGACTACCCAACAGAAGGAATTTCCTTTAAAGATATTACAACCTTGCTAAGGGATAAAGATGCCTTTAAGGAAACAATAGATCAGCTAGAAGAAAAGTTAAAGGACTATGATTTTGACTATATTGCAGGCATTGAATCAAGAGGATTGATATTCGGAGCTCCTCTTGCTGATAGACTTACTAAGGGATTCATCCCAATAAGAAAGCCAGGTAAGCTTCCTGGAGAAATAGAAAAAGTTTCTTATGAATTAGAATATGGTTCCAATGAATTGGAAATGCACAAAGATGCGGTAGAAGAGGGCGAAAGAGTTGTAATCTTGGATGATTTGATTGCAACTGGTGGATCCGCTAAGGCAGCGGCAAAGCTTGTTGAAGCAGTGGGTGGCAAGGTAGTTTGTTTTGAGTTTTTAATAGAGCTAACTGGACTAAAAGGAAGAGATTACTTAAAAGACTACGATGTAATCTCGTTAATAGAATATGATCATTAAACATATGGATTCCCTAAATAAAAGGGAATTCTTTTTTTGAAAATTAGTAGATATATCTTGAAAAAGTTAAATGAGATAGTATAATTTCATTAAGGTCAGAGATGGTCAAAGAAGATGGAGGTAAATATGAAATACAGAGATTATTATGAAGTGTTGGGAGTTGACAAAAAAGCAAGTTCCAGCGAAATAAAAAAAGCATACAGAAAATTAGCCAAGAAATATCACCCAGACCTTCATCCGAACGACAAAGAAGCAGAAAAGAAATTTACAGAAATAAATGAAGCTTATGAAGTTTTATCAGATGAAGACAAACGTAAAAAATATGATATGTTTGGAAAAAATGCCAATTTCCAAGGCGGTCAGAACTTCGACCCTAGAGATTTTGGTTTCGACTTTAATAATTTTGGAGGAAATTCTTACACATATTCGTCAACTGGAGATAGTGGATTTTCAGATTTCTTCGATACACTTTTTGGAGGCTTCCAACAAGGATCGAGGTCTACTAACAGAGGATTTGGAAGTGGTAGTAGGTTCTCCAATATAGGTCAGGGTTTTGGAAAAAAGAAAAAGCAAAGCCTTGATTATGATATGAAAATCAGCATTGATGAAGCTATCAAAGGAACATCAAGAACTATAAAAGTTAAAAATCAGGGAAAACTTACAGATATAAATGTAACAATTCCAAAAGGGATCAAAAATAACAACAAGATTAGAATAGATGGTTCAAAATATGGATTAAATGCTAATATTATGGTAAAGGTAATTATCCAAGATGAGGAAGGTTTAATTCTCGATGGTATAGACTTTATCAAGGAAGTTAAACTAAGACCGTGGGAAGCTTATTTTGGTACTAAGAAAAAAATAGACAGCAAATCAGGATCTTTTATGGTTAATATTCCTGAAAAAGTAAATGCAGGAAGAAAGATTAGATTAAAGAAGAGAGGATATGAAGATAGGAAGGGCAATATAGGAGATTTAATCTTAAATATAGTAATAGAAAACCCTGAAAAACTCAGTGAGAAACAAGAAGAATTATATAGAAAACTAGCAGAGGAGGAATAATATGGACATAAATAACTTCACACAAAAATCTCAAGAAGCTATTAATGACGCTCAAGCAATAGCTATCAAAAATTCAAACCCAGAAGTAAACGAAATACATTTGGCTTATGCTTTAGTTAACAATTCAGACTCTATTGTTAGCCAAATAATTAAGTCAATGGATGTAGACTACGAAGGCTATAGGAATGAACTAATCAAAAAGGTTGACTCTATGCCAAGTCAGTCTGGAAACTCAAATACTTACCCAAGTCAAGTATTCCAAAGAATCCTTCTAAAAGCAGAAGATGTAGCTAAAGAAATGGGAGATAGTTTCGTATCAACTGAACATATTTTCCTAAGTCTCTTGAAGGAAAAAACAGAAGTAGATTCCATTAACAAGAGATTTGGCATAAGCGCAGTTAGCTTTAAAAACTCTATCCAAAATGTCAGGAAAGGTCAAAAAGTTACTAATGACAATCCTGAAGAGACTACAAATCCACTAGAAAAGTTCGGTAGAAACCTAACCCAAGAGGCCAGAGAAGGTAAAATAGATCCAGTTATAGGTAGAGATAGGGAGATTAGAAATGCCCTTAGGATACTTTCTAGAAGAAAGAAGAATAACCCTGTCCTAATCGGCCAACCCGGTGTTGGTAAGACTGCAATTGTAGAAGGACTTGCTCAAAGAATTGTAAATAACGATGTTCCTGAACCAATTCAAGGAAGGACCATATTTTCACTCGATATGGGTTCTCTTGTAGCAGGAGCAAAATATAGGGGACAATTTGAAGAAAGATTAAAGGCTGTAATAGATGAAGTCCAAAAGTCAGACGGACAAATAATAATGTTCATTGACGAAATTCATAATATTGTTGGAGCTGGAAAGTCTGAGGGGGCTATGGATGCATCAAATATAATGAAGCCAATGCTAGCTCGTGGAGAGATAAAAGTCATAGGAGCTACTACCCTTAACGAATACAGACAATACATCGAAAAAGATGGCGCCTTGGAACGCCGTTTCCAAAAAGTCATGGTAGAAGAGCCATCTGTCGAAGATACAATAAGTATTCTTAGAGGTATCAAGGATAAATATGAAATCTTCCATGGAATAAGGATCCAAGATAGCGCAGTAATTGCAGCTGCAGAATTATCTGATAGATATATTTCAGATAGGTTCTTACCAGATAAGGCCATAGACTTGATGGACGAAGCTTGTGCGACAGTTAGGACAGAAATTGATACCATGCCAAGCTATCTAGATGAGCAAAAGAGAAAACTTCTACAATTACAGATAGAAATTACCGCCCTTAAAAAAGAAGATGATGAATATTCTAAGAAGAGACTTAAGGAATTAGAAGAAGACTTGGCAAATCTATCCGAAAAATATGACGAAGAATTTTTAAAATGGAAAGATGAAAAATCTGCCATAGATGATGTTAAAAATATAAAAGAAGAGATAGATAGGGTAAAAGTCGAGATAGAAAATGCCGAAAGAAACTATGATTTCGAAAAGTTATCTGAACTAAAATATGGTAAGCTTGAAGAGCTAAAAAAGAAACTTGAAGAGAGAAATTCTGGTGAAAATACAGATTCTTCAATCAAAGAAGAAGTAACCGACGAAGATGTAGCAGATGTAGTGAGCAGCTGGACAAATATACCAGTTAATAAGCTTGTCGAAAGCGAAAGGAGCAAAATCTTACATCTACCAGAAAAGCTACACCAAAGAGTAATTGGCCAAGATGAAGCTATAATAGCAGTTTCAGATGCAATAATAAGGGCGAGATCTGGCCTTAAGAGTCAAAATAAACCTATCGGTTCTTTTATATTCCTAGGACCAACTGGTGTTGGTAAGACCGAACTTGCCAAGGCCTTGACTGAGGCAATGTTTGACGATGAGAGAAACATGATAAGGATTGATATGAGTGAATATATGGAAAAATATTCTGTATCAAGACTAATAGGTGCAGCTCCTGGCTATGTTGGCTACGAAGAAGGTGGTCAATTAACAGAAGCAGTTAGACGTAAACCTTATTCAGTAATCCTTTTCGACGAAATTGAAAAAGCCCATCCAGATGTATTCAATATCCTATTACAGGTATTGGATGACGGAAGGTTAACTGATTCTCAAGGAAGGACTGTAGATTTTAAGAACACTATAATCATCATGACAAGCAATATCGGTTCAGAATACTTGATAGATGGACTAAATGATGATGGAAGTATTGATGAAGAAAACAAAGACAAGGTAGATGCAATCTTAAGAAATTCTTTCAAACCAGAATTCTTAAACAGAATTGACGATATAGTGATGTTTACTCCTCTTACAAGTGAACAAGTCTACGAAATAATCGACCTTCAAATCGCCGACATCAGATCTAGGCTAGAAGATAAGGATATAAATCTAGAAATTTCAAATGCTGCTAAGGAATATATCTTGGCTAATGCATATAATATCGAGTATGGTGCAAGACCTGTCAAGAGATTCTTGCAAACTCATGTAGAAACTGAACTAGGTAAATTAATTATCGAAGGAAAAGTTTCTGAAAAAGATACAGCATTATTAGATTTAGATGAAAATAATAAATTAATATTTAAAATAAAATAGAATAAACTTTATCTTAATCCCCGAGATTCTAACTCTTAAATAGAAATCTTGGGGATTTTTTAAATATTTTGATATGTATAAAGATAATTAAAGATAAAAGTCGATTGTCTAAATCATAGGATTAACACTATATATAGTATTCATTTTTTACAAGGGACACTATATATGGTATAATCATCATAGATTTCGGAGGTTAATATGATTCAGGTAATTAAAAGAGATGGCAGCAAAGCCAAATTTGAAAAAGATAAAATAGTAATAGCTATAGAAAAAGCAATGAAATCAGCAAGTGGAGTTTTTGTTGAAAATCAAGCTATGGATATAGCTAATGAGATAGAAAGTGAAGCTTTGGGAGAGGATGATATATCAATTTATAAGATAGAAGATATGGTCTACTATAAATTGATTGATAGGAAAAACCCAGCCACAGCCAAGTCCTATGAAAGCTATAAGTCAGTCCAAGCCTATAAGAGAGAGCAAAATACCTCGGATGAGGATATTTTAGGTTTATTAAATCAAACCAACATTGACGTTATGGATGAAAATTCCAACAAGAACCCTATTATTGCATCTACTCAAAGAGACTTGATAGCAGGAGAGGTCGCAAAAGATATTGCTAAAAGAAAATTAATACCAATAGATTTAGTTGAGGCACACAACTCTGGTGCCATACATATTCATGACTTAGACTATCTAATTCAGCCAATTTTTAACTGTTGCTTAGTAGATATGAAAGATATGCTTGATAATGGAACAGTCGTAAATGATAAGATGATTGAGACTCCAAAGTCTTTTCAAGTCGCTTGTAATGTAATGACACAAATTATAGCACAAATCGCAAGCAACCAGTATGGAGGTCAATCTATAAATATATCTTGCCTAAGTCCTTATCTAAAAAAATCTTACGATAAAAACCTAAAACTAAGTAGGTCTATCTTAGATGATGAAGAAAAAATTGTAGAAATGGCAGAAGCCTTGACTCAAAGGGACCTAGAAAGTGGTATTCAAACAATTCAATATCAGATAAATACTCTAATGACCAGCAATGGACAATCTCCATTTGTAACTTTGTTTATGCACACTGACGAGAATGATCCATACCTTTCAAGCACTGTAAAAATTATAGAAGAAATTCTTAGGCAAAGGATTAAGGGGATCAAGAACGAGCAAGGAGTTTACGTAACACCAGCCTTTCCCAAGCTAATCTATGTCCTAGATGAGAATAATGTCCACGAAGGATCTGAATACTATAAGCTTACTGAACTTGCAGCAAAATGTACTGCAAAAAGAATGTATCCGGATTATATTTCAGCTAAGAAAATGAGAGAAAATTACGAAGGAAATGTCTTCTCTCCTCTGGGATGCAGGGCCTTCCTTCCTCCATATAAGGACGAAAATGGCAATTATAAGTTTGACGGAAGATTTAATATGGGAGTTGCTACAATAAATCTCCCACAAATAGGAATCCTCGCTGATGGAAATGAGGACAAGTTCTTCGAGATTCTAGACAAGAGACTAGATCTTATAAAGCAAGTTGGCTTATTAAGATACGAACACCTATCTAAGGTAACAAGCGACTCTTCTCCAATACACTTTAGACATGGAGCTATTGCAAGACTTGGAAGACATCAGTCTATAAAGCCACTTTTGGAAAATGGTTATGCCACTGTTACAATAGGATACATTGGAATCTATGAAGCAAGTATACTAACAACTGGGGAAAGTCACACCAGTAAGCATGGTCATGACTTTGCTATGAAAATTATGAATGTTCTAAATGAAAAGAAGGAAGAATGGACGAAGGAATATGGCATTGCCTTTGCAGTATATGGGACCCCAGCAGAAAGCTTGACTCATAGATTTGCATCAATAGATAAGGAAAGATTTGGTAGTATAGAAAATGTAACCGACAAGGGTTACTATACAAACTCCTTCCATGTAGATGTTAGGGAAGAAATTTCTGTTTTTGATAAGTTTGATTTTGAATCAGAATTCCAACAATTATCGACAGGAGGATGTATCTCCTATGCAGAAATCCCTAATATGACCAATAATATTAAGGCCGTGATGACCATGGTAAAATATATTTATGATCATATCCAATATGCAGAATTTAACACAAAGTCAGACTATTGTGCTGAATGCGGATACGATGGAGAAATTCTTCTAGATGATGATAACAATTGGTACTGTCCAAACTGCGGAAACAAGGATAGAAATACTCTTACAGTAGTAAGGAGAACTTGTGGTTACTTAGGTGAAAACTTCTGGAATGAGGGAAGAACTAAAGAAATTAAAGCAAGGGTACTTCATATATGAGATATGGGCAAATTAGAAAATATGACGTTGCCAATGGTCCTGGAATCAGGACCTCTTTTTTCCTATCAGGTTGCGATAGGAATTGTAAGAATTGCTTTAATAGGGATTATATGGATTTTAACTTTGGTAAAGAGTGGGATGATAAGGCGCTAATGGAAGTTATTTCCTATCTTAAACTTGATGAAGTTGAGGGCCTTACAATTCTAGGAGGGGAGCCTTTTGAAAGTCCAGAGGGGCTTTTACAGGCCATAATCGATATAAGAAAACAAACAGATAAGTCCATTTGGATTTATAGTGGATTTAAATTTGAAGTTTTAGAGAAGATGAAACTTTCAAGACAAATCCTAGAGCAAATTGACGTCCTAGTCGATGGTGAGTTTATAGAAGAATATAAGGATTTGACCTTGGATTTTAGAGGATCTAGAAATCAAAGAATAATAGATGTAAAATCCTCCCTAAAATATAAGGATATTATCCTTATGGATGGGTATAAATAATACAAAGAGGAGGAATTATGAATAAAAATAAAAAAATGAAAGGATTTTCAGCTATAATTGCTATTATTGTAATAGCTGTAATACTATTAATAGCGATTGTGCCAACATATAACAATCTAGCTACATCAAGAGAAAATGTAAATCAAGCCTATGCTCAAGTTCAAAATGTTGTACAAAGAAGGGCAGACCTTATACCAAACCTTGTTAATACTGTAAAAGGTTATACAAATCACGAAGAAGATACACTAACCAAAGTAACTAATGCAAGAGCTGGAGTACAAAATGCTAACAGCCCAGAAGAGCTTGCAGAGGCTAACGAAGAGTTAACAAGAGCTGTAGGAGATATCAATGTTGTGGTTGAGTCTTATCCAGAGCTTAAGGCAGATACTCAATTTGTTGCTTTGATGGATGAGCTTGCTGGTAGTGAAAATAGGATCTCGGTTGAAAGAAAAAACTACAACGAAGCCTGCCAAGAATTTAATACTAAGCTTGTAAGATTTCCAACTAATATAATTGGTAAAATCACGGGCTTCAAACAAGCGGAGTATTTCCAAGCAAGTGAAAGTGCCCAAGAAGTGCCTACTGTAGATTTCAATAAATAGGAGATGTTATGGAAAAGGCTAAAAGAATAAAATTAAATATAATCATGCTGATTATCTTCTGCCTTTTTCCAACTCTTGCTCGAGCAGATGATATATCCAGCAAGGTAAATGATTATTATTATGATGAGCTTTCAATTTTAGATGAAAGTACCAAAGAAAATATCAAAAAGACCAATAGAGAACTAGAAAGTAAGACTGGAGCTCAGATAGTAGTCCTAAGCCTTAATAATCCAAATGGCCTAGAGGGTATGGATTATGGAAGCGATTTATTTAATGAACTAAAAATCGGAGATAAAGTAAAGGATAATGGAGTCTTGATTTTATTTCTAGAAAATAAAAATACAGACCAAAGAGAAATCGCAATTATACCAGGATATGGCCTAGAAGGAATATTAAATGACGCCAAAGTTGGTAGAATAATAGACAACTTTATGTTAGATTATTTTAAAAATGGCCAATACTCAAAGGGTATTAATGAAGGTTTCAATGCCGTAGTTAGCCAAGTTTTAAGCGAATGCGATATCACTTTAGATGGTAATTATGAAGCTTATCAAGAAAATCTAGAAGCTAGCGATGGAATTAGTATGTTTGAGATATTATTTATACTGGTAGTATTTATATTAATTTCAAACATGTTTACTAGAATTAGTCGCGGACCTTCTTCGTATTATAGAGGAAGAAGGAGGAGAAACTACCCAGGTTGGTATGGTAGGAGTTTCTGGAATGACAATGATGATGATCCCTTCTCAGGTTGGTCGTCTGGTGGAGGATTCTCTGGAGGCGGCTTTTCCGGCGGAGGTGGAAGCACTGGTGGTGGAGGAGCTAGTAGAAAATTTTAATTTAAAAGGAGTTTGCTTTGTTATATAAGAATGCAAACTCCTTTTTCTTTATTTCATTTTTGGTATTAATCTTTCATAGATTAATAAAAGCAATATATAATTTATAATAGCATCTGGCATGACTTTAATGGCTCTGCCTGCAAGAAGAACCTTGTAAGGAGTTCCATAAAGTTGTGTCAACCATAAAGGTGTCAAGAAACCATGGTTAATCCCATATACAAAAATTATAACAAGAAGAATCAAGACTTTATTGGAAATGTCTTTTTTCTTGCCAAACATAAATATAAGGCCAGGCACCATTCCTGTTAAAATAGCTCCTAAGGTAAAGCCAGGATGATAGGCTCCTCCCAAATTAATCATAATTCCTATTAGGTCAGCTGCAAGTCCCGATAGGGCTCCAAGCAATGGACCAAATAGTATACCCGAAAGCATAAGAGGTAGGGTACCAAAAGATATTTTTATATCTTGTGTAAGCTGGATACCGAATATCCTCGATAAAATTATGCTTAGTGCTGTTAACATCGCTGCCTTAACTAAATTATTTATTAGTATTTTATTTTTCATAAATCCCCTTTCTATCAGAGGTCAGCGGTTGCGATAAAGAATCATGCATTCGCTTCGTTTAAGAACGACAACCCATTTCTTAACACTTAATGCTCTTTATCTACTCTGATAATACTATTATAAACTAAATAGCTAAAAAATAGAAGGGGCTTTATTTTATTTATTATTTATAATAAATCCTTGTCTTTCTAATGTTTCGAACATCTTGCAACGATTTTTAATAAGAGATCCTTGTTTTTTAGGAATTTGTAGGGAGAAGTAGTCACTTCTCCTGTTAGCATCTCTAAGATCGTAATAAGTAGTCATTTCCTTATCATAATCTTTAATCTTTTCATTATAACTATCAAAAACTTTATAAGAATTTTCGAAGGCCTTAAGCTCTATGGGCATTCTTGGCTTAAGCTGTGGATTTTGGTTAGGGTAGCCAAAGCCAAGTCCTACAGCTGGATAGGTAAGTTTAGGTAGATTTAATAAGTCTATGACCCTTTGAGTGTCGTTGTGGATATTTCCAAAATAATTCGTCCCAAGTCCCAAGGACTCGCATGCAACAACGACATTTTGAACTCCAATAATAGCATCTGTAAAAGCTTGAATAAACTTATCAAAGCTAATCATCTCGTCATTTTCAACTCCATTTTCCTTAGCTATAGAGTAATTTCTATATAAGTCTGCAACGAAAATCCATAACTCTGGTGCCCTTCTCATATATTCTTGATTACCATTATCTGCTAGTTGATCTTTGATATTTTGATCAGTTACTCTGATTATAGAAAACATCTGCATGCCATTAGATGAAGCTGAATGATTTGCTACATCTAATAATTTTTCTATCATTTTATCATCTATTTTTTTATCCGTAAATTCTCGTATAGTCCTATGATTTAAGGCTAAATCAATTGTATCTTTCATAATAGCTCCTTTCTTCTTTCTAAATTTATACCCAATATGTTATAATTTAGCTAGGTGATAATATGTTAGTTAAAATATCTGTAAGAAACTTAATAGAATTTGTAATGCGTTCTGGAGATATAGACAATACTTTTAGAGATAATACAAGGATGATTGAAGGAATAAGAGCCCATCAGAAAATTCAGAAGTCTTATGGCCTTAATTACAACAAGGAATATTCACTTAAGAACTTAACAAGTATTTCTGGAATCGACTTTCAAGTTGAAGGAAGAGCCGATGGTCTAATCAAGGATAAGGATTCTTATACTATTGATGAGATTAAGTCTACCAAGAGAAAGCTTGAAGAGATAGATGATAAGAATAAGCTTCATTGGGCACAAGCAAAATGTTATGCTTATTTCTTTGCTGTTGATAATGAATTAGAAGAAATAAATATCAGCCTAACTTATGTATCTACAGAAAATTATAAAACTAAGATTTTTAAAAAATCATTTACTAGGAAAGAGCTTGAGATATTTTACATAGATTTATTAAAAAAATACATAGACTTCTCTAAGATTATCACAAAAAACTTAGAAGAAAGGAATACGAGCTCAAAGTCATTGACCTTTCCCTACGGACAATATAGGAAGGGGCAGAGGAAGATGGCGGTGGCTGTATATACTGCGATTCTTAAGGAGAGAAATCTCTTCGTAGATGCTCCCACAGGAATAGGAAAGACTATTTCATCTATCTTTCCATCAATAAAATCTATTGGAGAAGACTTATCGGACAAGATATTTTACTTAACAGCCAAGAATACAACTGGAAAAGAAGCTATCAAATCCCTTAAGCTATTGGAAGAAAATGGACTTAAGATAAGGGCCTTACAAATCACATCTAAGGAGAGAATCTGTCTTAATGATGAGGTCAGATGCAATCCTGATGATTGTCCCTTTGCTAAGGGTCACTTTGATAGGGTAAATGACGCTTTAAAAGATATTTTAACTAAAGAAACTATAATGGATTATGATATTATAACTTCCTACGCCGAAAGATACAAGGTTTGCCCCCTAGAGTTTGAATTTGATATAGCAAGCTACGCTGACTTTATAATCTGTGATTATAATTATGTTTTTGATCCTACAGTATTTCTTAGGAGGTTTTTTGAAGAAATCTCAGCGCGATATATATTTTTAATAGACGAAGCTCACAATCTCCTGGATAGGGCAAGAGATATGTACTCCTTTTCTTTTAGAGATAGTGAATTCAAAGAATTAAAAGCTTGTTTTAATATTAATAAACACAAGAAAATAATTAAAGTATTGGATGAAGTTATCCTTAATTTTGAAAATAATTATGAAAAATATGGCAAAAAGCTACACTATTATACGAAAAATCACATAGACAGCTTGGATAAGATTCTACTAGAACTAGCTAAAAAATTGGAGAAGTTTCTCATAGAAGAAAAAGACGATAAAAATTATGATTATGTCCTGGAGATGTATTTTAATATAAATTCATATCTTAAGATTTCCGATTATTTTATGGAAGGCTTCTACAACGTGATTAGCTATGATGAAAAAAACGAGGATAAAATATTTGAAATTAAGTGTGTAGATCCTTCCCATATCCTAAAGAAAAAATACGATTATGCAAGATCTACTATATTTTTTTCTGCAACTCTCTCTCCAATGCCTTTCTTCATGGATATGTTGGGTGCAAGGGAAAGCCTCAAATTACGACTTGACATGCCATTTTCTACAGGAAACTCACTTATTTTACAAAAATCTATAAGCACTCGTTATAGGGACAGGTCAAGGAATGTTTCGACTATGTCTGATCTTATAAATGAATTTGTAAGTAGTAGAGAGGGAAATTATTTTATATTTTTTCCATCATTTTCTTATCTAGAAGCCGTAGCAGGAGACTACAGTGTAAGGTATAGCGATGATATCTTAATTCAAGATAGGTCTATGAGCCAGATCGACAGAAATAGATTTATTAAAAAATTCACAGAAGAAAGTAAGGAAGTAGCCTTTGTTGTCCTTGGAGGAATTTTTTCTGAAGGAGTGGACCTTATAGGTGATAGGCTTATTGGATCTATGATTATATCTGTTGGTATGCCAGGAGTATCTTTTGATAGGAATCTTATTAAAGACCATTTTGATAGGGAAGGCTTGAGTGGGTTTGACTATTCTTATACCTATCCTGGAATTAACAAGGTATTTCAAGCTGCTGGTAGGGTTATTAGAAGCGAGAATGATAGGGGTATAATCTATCTTGTCGACGATAGATATAGCTGGAATCAATACCAAATGCTTTTTCCTAAACATTGGAATAGTATAAAATATTTAAATCAATATCAACAATTAAAAAATATAACAGATAAATTTTGGAGTGAAAATGAGAAAAAAAGCGATTAAAGAAATTAAAATAAAAAAAATGAAATACCCTAATATTAGCCAAGGATACGATGAAGATGGGAACTTGGTAGAATTTAAGGGAGGTCTACTAGGACAAACCGTAAAAGTAAAGGCTAAAAAGAGAAACAAGGATAAGATTAAGGCAAAATTAATAGAAACAATCGAAGAATCAGACTTAGAAAATTCTAGTAAAACATGTGATAATCCTAATATTTGCGGAGGCTGTGCCTACCAGAAGCTTGCCTATGAAACTGAACTTATGTTAAAAGTGGATATGATTAGAAATCTTTTTAAGGATAATTCTATAGATTATGAAGGAGACATTAAAATAAATCAGTCTCCTAAAATTAAGGCTTATAGAAATAAAATGGAATATACTTTTGGCGATAGCGAAAAAGGAGGAGACCTTGTCTTAGGACTTCATAGACAAAATAGATTTTATGAAATTGTAGATACGACAAATTGCAATATTATCGATGAAGATTTTAACACTATAAGGGAGAGCGTCCAGGCTTATTTTAGAGAAAAGAAAACAGATTTCTACCACAAAAGAACTAGAGAAGGGCTTTTAAGACACCTAATAATAAGAAAAGCCCATAGGACAGGTGAAATTATGGTGATCCTTGTTACTACAAGTGATGAAAGCTTTGATAGTTTGAGGATAAATCTATTTTTAAATAAACTCCTATCAATTGACTTAATTGGAAAAATCGTATCAGTCTACCATGTTATAAACGATTCGCCAGCGGATGCAGTAGTAGTGGAAAAGCTCAATTTAATATATGGAAAAGAATTTATTAGAGAAGAAATGCTTGGTTTATCTTTTAATATCTCTCCATTCTCTTTCTTCCAACCTAATATCTACACAGCAGAGAAACTCTATCAAAAGGCCTTCGACCTTGCAAATATAGATCAAAGTATGGACGTTCTTGATCTTTATTCAGGGACAGGAACAATCACCCAAGTCATGGCCCAAAGAGCAAGGACTGCTACAGGTATTGAAATAGTAAAAGAGGCCGTAGATAAGGCATGGGAGAACGCTAAGATAAACGAGATAGATAATATTAATTTTTTGTGTGGAGATGTCTTAGAAGAAATCGAAAAGGTAGGAAATAAGTATGACGTGATTATACTAGATCCGCCAAGAGCAGGAATAAGCCCAAAATCTCTAGAGAAAATTCTAAAGATCGATACAGAGAAATTCATTTACATTTCCTGCAATCCAAAAACACAAGTTGAAAACTTAAAAGAATTTATAAAACAAGGATTCGAAATAAAAGATTACGAGATTTACGATCAATTCCCAAAATCCGTCCATTTAGAAGCAATAGCTTTATTGACTAGGAATAAATAGAACTTTATTTGTATTAAAAAATAACTGTCTTGATGATTAATTTAGAGCTATTAATAAATAAGTCTTATAGGAGTTTATATTGGAGTCTAATTTAGAAAAATATTACAAGAAAAATCTAGAAAAATCTCTTGCTAGTTCTTTTCTAATCTATGATGGAAATAAGGATAGGATTATAGGGAAGGCTAATAACAGGCCTTTAAATGTGAGATCTGTGGCTAAGAGTGTTTTGGCTATTGGATCCTTAATACTGATGGAAAAAAGTCAATTTGATTTTAATTTGGATACTTATATCTATCCTTTGTTAAAAGAAAGTATAAAGCTTACGAATAAAGATAATATTAAATATTTAAAGGAAACTCAAGTAAAGCATCTACTATCGCATAGTCTAGGCTATGATAAATCCTTGCTGATGTCAAAAGATATTGAAGGTATTCCTGAAGAAGATTTACTTAATTTATGTATTAATTATCCCATCAAGTATAAGCCTGGTACCCATTTTAAATATTCAAATGCCTCTTATTACTTATTATCTGTAGTTATGGAAAATTATCTTAAATCATCCCTGTATGATTTTTTAAAAGATAACTTGTTCGACAAACTAGATATAAAAAAAGTAAAGTGGGATTCGTATGGAAAGTTTATTGTTGGTGCTAGTAAGTTGTATATTAGTGATTTGGACATGATCAAAATTGGTCTTTTGTTATTGAAAAAGGGGAAATATCACAACAGTATAGTCCTTAGTGAAGATTCTATTAGTAAATTATTTACCCCTGTTTTTGCTAGAGATTCTGATAAATTTACTTATCTATCTGAAGATTTTTATACTTATGGTTTTTGGAAGAGTAAAAATCAAATAGTTTTTGCTTCAGGAACTGGTGGTCAAATAATTGCATTATTAGCTGATGAAAATATAGTTATAGTGACTACAAATGATAGATCTGACGATTTGTCAGATTCAATAAAAGAAGATGTTGATAATTTGATAAAATTTATTAAAGGAGATATTAATGGACTATAATTACCTAAACGAACTAAATGAAATATATGAAGATCATGAAAAATTAATGGAAAATTTAAAAAAAGCTCTAGAAGAATTTGTAGATCATCAAGATAAGTACAAGAGATTGGTTACTTATTATTATAGCGAAGATTTTACAAAGGATATGGATGCATCCAACAGAGGAGAGATAGGGGATGATATAAATCAGGCTGTACTGAGTGAAGATGCCATCTATGATTTGATGGGAGAAAATTATTACACAGGGCTTGCTTTATTAGAAACAGCAAATGATTTGATACAAGATAGATAAATAAATATACAGTAAGAGGAGTTGCCAATCAATATGGCAGCTCTTTTACTATATATACACTAGTTAAATAAGAATAAAAAAAAGAGGCTAGGCCTCTTCGTGATTTGGTGCACCATCAGAGACTCGAACTCTGGACACCCTGATTAAGAGTCAGGTGCTCTACCAACTGAGCTAATGGTGCGTATCAACTACCCTTATATAATACCATGTTCCGGGGTAGCTGTCAAATATTTTTTTAAGAAAATTTCCAAATGTGAACTATTTGGTCTTGGATCTGCTCATAGTCCCATTCTCGCATGGTATTTTTTATACTATTTGGATCATTTATAATAAATTTTCCGTCTTTATATGAATCTATTACGAAAATATGACCGGCAAGGGTGAAGTATCCCCTTTCGACAGAAACTATTAAAGGCCCTTCCTTTAATGCCTCTATCATTTTTTGCTTATCTTTTTCTAAGTCTTCACATTTATATCCATACTTATTAGCTTCATCTGTAAAAAAGCTCCAAGCAATTCCTTCTTCAACCATATATTCTTTTGCGTCTTCTCCGATTGTTTTAGGAGTTATAGAAGGATCATTCCTAAGTCTAGCTAAGACCATGGCCATGGAAGTTGGTCCGCAGCCAGCAACACCTATATTAATATCTGATAGTTCCTGGTAAGCCCATCTATTATCCCATTGAATATAGTAAGGGGTAGGTCTATTTAGCTTAATGCTTTCACCTTCCTTATATGGGAAATCTTTGATATTATGATTCATATTATATACGAATTCAATAGTATCGGGGTCATTTCCAGTAAGGTAGGCCTCAGTATCTGTTAAATTCTTGAAATTATCATAAACCCATTTAGCCTTTGGATCTTTATTTGCAGGATCCTCTAAGTTTTTAATTAAATCATCTCTCCTATCAGTTTTATAAACAGGCTTAGTTTCGTTTACAACATCTAAATTATTAACGAAATCTTCTCCCTTATTAAAAGTATCCTTGGCTATGGAATTAATTTCTTCTATCATTTGCAGGTTTTCTTTATCTAAGTAATTATTATCTGATTTTCTTTTGTTAGAACACGAGCATAAAAAAAGTGCAGCTAACAAAAATATCAACCTATTGAACTTCATAAGTTTACATTACCTTTTATTGGGGATTAATCAATTAGTATAAGTGATTGATGGTTCGTATTTAGCTAAGACAGGTCTATTCTAATTGAATCTTCAAGTGTTTAGCTTGTAAAATTATATTTATAAGTTATAATAAAAGGGCAATGTTTCTTGGGACCCATTGTAAAAAATATCAAGGAGTGTAAAATGAAAAATAATTTGGATACTAATTTTTTGGTAAAATCCGCAATTGTTGCAGCTTTGTATGCTGTGCTTACTTTATTGTTGCCTATGGCATCTTATGGACCAATTCAGCTTAGATTTAGCGAAATTATGGTTCTTCTTGTTTTTTATAACAAGAGATTCATACCAGGTCTTGTTCTAGGTTGTGCTATAGCTAACTTATTTTCACCTATGGCAGCTTTTGATGTGGTATTTGGTACCTTATCATCATATATTGCTTTCCGTCTTATTTTAAAGAGCAAGACTTTGTTCACAGCTTCTTTATGGCCGGTATTAATGGTGATTGTGCCTGCTTTGGGAACATATTTTATTCTAGCTAATGATGCTGTATTATTGATTATGATTCTCGAATTTATGGCAAGTGAATTTATTATGGTAAGTATTATAGGCGTTTTAATATTTAAAATGCTTGAAAAGAATGATGGTTTTATGAAATATATTAGAGAATTTTAAAAAACTCCCTTCTATCAGCTAGATAGTGATATGTACCCTCTTTACTGGACAAACCAGTAAGGAGGGTATTTTTATGAAATATAGCTATGAATACAAAAAAGAATGTGTTCAGTTGTACAGAGAGGGAATATGGCCGAAAACACCAGCAGGGACAAATGAAAAAACTT
>NZ_JALEIL010000100.1 GCF_022770135.1 Anaerococcus sp.
AAGTTTTTTCATTTGTCCCTGCTGGTGTTTTCGGCCATATTCCCTCTCTGTACAACTGAACACATTCTTTTTTGTATTCATAGCTATATTTCATAAAAATACCCTCCTTACTGGTTTGTCCAGTAAAGAGGGTACATATCAAGTCGGGGAGTTTTCTAGTTGATATTATTGTAAAAATAAATGTTCGATTAAAATCTTTACTCCAAGGCCTATGAGGATTATTCCTCCTGTAAGCTCTGCTATTTGCTTGCTCTTCATACCAAGCTTTGATCCAATCTTAAAGCCAATTACTGAAAGAAGGGCAGTGACTATTCCTATGGTAGATGCAGACTTTACTATATCGATATTTAAAAAGGCAAGTCCCACTCCTACTGCCAAGGCATCGATAGAGGTTGCAACCCCCATCTTTGATAGGGAAAGAAAGTCAAAGCCACGGTTAACTTCACAATAGGCATTTCTCGATTCTTTTATCATCTCAAGGCCTAAGATCAAAAGCAAGAAAAAGGCTATCCAATGATCAATAGCATTTATAGCGCTAGCAAATCTTCTTCCCAACAAGAATCCAATAACCGGCATAAAGGCCTGGAAAAATCCAAAACAAAAACCAACCGACAAACTGTTTTTTATAGAATGTGTCTTCTCAGATAGACCCTTGCAGATACTTGCAGCAAAAGCATCCATGGCAAGACCCACTGACAAGATTAATAATGATGCTGTATCCAAAAATCCCCCTTTATCTTCATTAAGTAAATTGCTTATATATTTAACCAGAAAGATAACTTAATGCAAGTATAAAAAGAAAAACCGGCCAGTTTGGCCGATCTTACTCTACTCATTTATTCAAATTGACTTATTATTCTTTCTGCTCTTGCTATAACTTCATTACTTCTTCTTATGAGGTCGTTTGCTCTTTCACCCATTGCACGAGCTATAGCAGGATATTCACTCATTATAAACTTAATTGATTTTATAGTAAGCTTGTGCTCATCAACAGTATCTTTTAATTCTTGGACTGCAAGTATTTTCTTACCGTATTCTTTTAGATTATTCTTAGCATCATTAAGTCCGATTGTCGCATTTCTAAGCTCTTCATAGCTTGCGTCTTTGTTGTTCAGAACTGACTTAGCATATTCTAGGGCCCCATTATATTCCGCCTTTAGACTTTCTTTGTTTATTAGTCCATATGCTTTAGATGCGAAAATATTTTCGCTATCATTAACTCCTATTTGTAATTGTTCTCTTTGGGTTGCTATTTCATCTTCAGCTGCATAACTTATGCTAACTGGAGAGATAGTTTGAAAACCAGGTGCTATTGCTAGAAAAGCAAAGTTTATTGTAAATATTAGGGCTAATATCTTTTTCTTAATCATTCTTACTCCTTTTTCTTATCTAATTCATTCCGTAATGTTCTAAGATTTTGTTAGCTCTCTCAATTACCTTAGCAGATTTTTCTAGATAGGCTCTGATCTGATTGCCGTAATTTTTGGCAATAGCTGGATAGTTTAGGAGCATCTTGCAAGCCTTAACTGTTAGCTCGTGCTCTTCTTTAGCTGCCTTTAATTCTTTAAGAGCCTTTTTGATTTTATCGGCATCTTCTTTAAGTTCTAGGCCTTCTCTAGCTTCTTTTAATTTACCTATAATATTTTCATAGTCTTCAAGCTTTGAATTAGGATTACTTTCTATTGATTTAGCACTTGTTAGAGCAAGGTCAAATATCTTGTAGGTATTTTCGGTATATTTGTCTTTGTTTTTAACAATTTCTTCTGTTTCTTTAATTTTTGTGCCTAATTCTTCTTTGGCAGCATTTTCCTTAACAGCTCTGATTATAGCTTCTCTTGCTTCTCTAATATCTGCTACGGCCTTTTCATATTCGCCTTCAGATAATTTATTAGATCCTTTGTTAAAAACTACGTAACCATTTGTGATTGCAAGATCATAAAGGTCTTTTTTATCTTTTGGAGCATTTTTATAATTGGAATCATTTCTAACGAAATCTTGAGATTCCATTAATAATTTGGCTAGGGTTTCTGTATCTACACTTTCTCCGTCTAGCTTATCTTTTGCTTCATTTAGTAAGGCTAATTTAGACTTAGCTGTTTCTGCTTCTAGCTTATAAGCTTCATCGCTAGTTAAAGCCTTTTCTTCTTCTAGGTAAGCTTTAGTCTTTGTCATTATTCCATCAAAAGATGCCTTTGGATAAGATGTTGAGTTTATATAAGTGTAGTCATCATATAAGCTAAGGCAAGAATCGTAAGTATCTTTCAATTCTT
This sequence comes from Anaerococcus sp., assembly GCF_022770135.1. Classification (GTDB taxonomy): domain Bacteria; phylum Bacillota; class Clostridia; order Tissierellales; family Peptoniphilaceae; genus Anaerococcus. The sequence goes on from NZ_JALEIL010000100.1 coordinate 2,271, forward strand.
TGAAAGCATCTTCATATATTTCTTTTGCACTTTTTTCTTGGCTAACTTCTGGGGCTGCATGTACATTTGTTAAGCTTTGTCCGCTAGATAAAACGAAACTTGTAGCGAGAGCTATTGCTATTATTCCCTTTTTAAAATTATTCTTTTTCATAAAAACTCCTTTTTCTAGTTTTACTTTTCTTTATTATACCATAGAACCGTTAACTTTCAGCATTTCTCAAATCTTTACTGAGAATTGATTTTATTTTTCTTCTTAAATGTATTCTTACCCATTTTGTGATATAGTATAGTATATATTAATGGAGGCTATATGAAAAAATTTGGAAAAGTTATATTAGCTCTTGTCCTAACGGCAGGAGTTGGTTTTACAGGCTATGTTGTTGGCCTGAATCGTGATTTAAATGCTACAAACAAGAGCGAAGACCAAGCACATATCGAGGATATGCATATGCTAAAGAGCTTACTTGATAAGAACTTCCTCTTTGACTATGACGAAAAGGACCTCTATGAGGGATCTCTTAAGGGTATGTTTGCCAATCTCGGCGACCCTTACACCCAATATTACAGCAAGGATGAGTTTTCCAAGTTAATGGAGACTCTGGATGGAAGATATAAGGGAATCGGAGTTTTGGTTCAAGCGAGTAAGGAAGGCTTTATCAAAGTTGTTCAAGTCTTTGACGGATCTCCTGCTTCTGAGGCAGGCCTTAAGGAAGGAGATTATATAATAAAGGTCGAAGGCAAGGAATATTCTGCAGATCAAATGGAAGAGGCTGTCGCCATTATGAAGGGTGAGGAAGATACTAATGTCAAAATCACTGTAAGAAGAATGGAAGAAGACGGCAAAAACTTCAAAGATATAGATATGGAAGTCGCAAGACGTGATGTAAAAGTCGATACTATCGATGAAAGCCTTATGGAGATAAGAGGTAAGAAAATAGGCTACATCCATATCAAATCCTTTGATGATGTGACAGGAGAAGACTTTGAGACCTCTTATAAGGAGTTAAAGGAAGCTGGTATGCAAGGGCTTGTCCTAGACCTTAGGAACAATCCTGGCGGATCTCTTGACGTTTGCCTTGATATAGCAGATAAATTCCTAGATAAGGGAGTTATAGTAACTACAGAAGATAAAAACGGAGAAGTAATCACTGAAGAAAGTGACGAAGAAAAAGATGATATCCCAATGACAGTCCTAGTAAATGAAAACTCTGCCTCAGCAAGCGAGATCTTATCTGGAGCACTTAAGGATAGGGATAGGGCAAAGATTATAGGCAAGAAGACTTTCGGTAAAGGAATTGTACAGAAACTTTTCCCACTTGATGATGGATCAGGTGCTAAGATTACAATCAGCGAATACCACACACCATCAGGTGCCAAGATCAACAAGGTCGGCGTAGAGCCTGATATAGAAGTAGAAAATACTGAGGAAGGCCTTGAGATTTCAAAGAAGAACTTCTCAAAGGATGATCAATTCAAAAAGGCCCTCCAAGTCCTCTTAGAGCAAATAGGTGAATAGATGCAAAACTATGATGATTATTCAAAAAGGGTAGAGGAGTTAAACTTACTTCTAGAAAAGCGTGACGGGACCAAGCTGTCCAAGCTCTTGAGAAGAACTAACCCTGTCGATATAGAAGAATTCATCTCGACTTTAAGCGCAGAAGATGCCTTGATTGTCTTCAGACTCCTCAAAAAAGACGATGCAATAGAAGTTTTTGCAGAACTTGACCCAGAGGATAAGGATAAGATTAAAAAGGGCCTAAACGATACGGAGTTTCATTCGCTTTTAGACCAATTAGACTTTGACGATATGATCGACACCCTAGAGGAGATGCCAGCTTCCGTCGTTCAGAAGATTTTAAGAAATACTGATACAGAAAAGAGAAAGAAAGTAAACCAATATCTTAAGTTTCCAGAAGACTCTGCAGCAAGTTTGATGACTCCAGAATTTGTGGAGCTTAAGATAACAATGACTGTAAAAGAGGCCCTACAGACTATAAAAAGGGTTGGCAATAACAAGGTCACCGTCTATACCTGCTATGTTACAGATTCTACCAAAAAGCTTTTAGGATACGTGTCCTTGAGAAATCTCGTCACAAGTGATGGAGATACCTTAATATCTACTCTTCTCTATGAGGATGTAATCACAGTTAGGACTGACGAAGACCAAGAAGATGTAGCAAGGACCTTCCAAAAATACGGCTTCACAGCCCTACCAGTAGTGGATAAGGAAGATAGGCTTGTAGGAATTATCACAGTAGATGATATCATGTGGATAATCGAGCAAGAAGCTACAGAAGACTTCCAAATCATGGCTGCTACCACACCAGAAGAGGAAGAATATAGCAAGATGAGCGTTTGGGATCTTGCCAAAAACAGGATCCCTTGGCTGATGTTTCTTATGATTTCATCTGCCTTTACCTCAACCATACTTAAAAGCTACGAGGCAGTTATCCAGTCGATAATTGCCCTTAACATGTTTATACCAATGCTAACAGACTCAGGAGGAAATGCAGGAAGCCAGACCTCAACCCTTGTAATCCGTGCCATGGCCACAAAGGATATAGAACTATCCGATTGGGCCAAGGTCGTATGGAAGGAATGTAGGATTGGAATGGTATGTGGCTTATTCTTGTCAGTAGTAGGATTTTTAAAATGTTATCTGTTCGATAAGGTAGGAGTTGAGATCGCCCTTATAGTTGCAGTTACACTTTTCTTTATAGTAGTTACTGCCAAGGTCGTGGGATCTCTTCTTCCAATAATTGCCAAAAGGCTCGGAGCAGATCCAGCTATTATGGCAAGTCCTCTCATCACAACTATAGTGGACTCTTTAGGCCTTATAGTTTACTTTAATATAGCTCAGATGTTTATGGATGTAGCACCATTGTAAGGAGAATTATGAAATATAAGAAAAAATATTCTATTGGACATATGTTTTGTGACAGATATGGTTATTTGACTATGAGAAACCTTGCGGCTTTGATGTTTGATGTTAGTTTCGAGCAAGCATCATTTGTCGAAAAAGATATAGACATGGAAAAATTCAGATGGATTGCTTATTCATGGGAGATAGACATAAGAAGGCACGTAAAACTCGATGATGAGATAGAAATCACAACCATACCTACCCACATGAATAGGTTCTATGCCTATAGGGACTTTGTAGTTGAAAAAAATGGAGAAATCCTCGTAGTGGCCAAGGCTGTGTTTTTGTTGATGGATATAGAAAGACTTCGTCCGGTAAAAATCCTTGATGATCTAATAAAAGCTTACGGTAGAGAAGAGGAAGTGTTTTCTGCTAAGGATGTGAAACTAGAAAAGGACCTTGATTTTGTAGGAGACATTTACATTAGAAAGGCAGATATAGATACGAATTTCCATGTAAACAATGCGGTCTACTTCGACTATATCAATGAACTTTCAGATATTTTTGCCAAAGACATAGGCTATATCAAATTAGTTTACAGAAATGAAATTAGAAACAAGGAAAGCGTAAGGGCCTTAGGGGAAAAGATCGGAGATGAGTTTTCCTTTGCCCTAGAAGAGGGGTCTTCTAAGACCTACGCTTACGGAAAGATAAGATTAGATGTATAAAGAAGGATTTGGGAATATTCCCAACAAGGATAAGATAATAGATTATTTAGAAAAAGCCTTTAAGGATAAGTCTGATAGGTGGATTATAAAATCCTGGATTTGCGGAAAAACTGCAGAAAAAATGGCTAAAGACTTGAGGCTTGATCCAGATATAGCCCTGGCTTCTGCATCTCTTGCCCAGATTGGGAAGTCCTCTGCTCGTAAAAACGAGTTTCTAGAAGGCTTTAGGATTCTTAGGGCGGATTCTTATTTTTTTCCAGCGAAGGTTGCTATAAGCCAAAGCTTTCCCTTAAAGGATCTAGAACTTTACAAGGATATTTATGACCTAGATCCAAAAGAGGAAGAATTTATAAGAAATTTCTTATATAGGAACGAGTACACAGACTATGACTATCTAGTCCAATATCTTTACATGATATTTGATGAGACCTTCCTAGGACTAAAAAAGGGCATGGATCTTTACCTAGATGAATCCTACCCAGAGGTTTTTAGGGAAAGATATTATGAATTAGAAGAATATTTCCTCCCCAAGCTTGATGGAAATATAGAAGCTTATCTTACAAGAGCAAAAAAATCTAAGTTTCCCTATAAGCTTTTTAGGGACTAGGATTATTAAAATTTAAAGAATATACAAGCTAAATCTCGTTTGCAAAACTAAGTAACAGCAGTATATTATTAGTGAATTTATTTTACCAAACCCAAGGAGGCTGTTGCAATCTCGCAAAAGTCTCCTGATTTTTTTATAGGAGTTTTTATGAAAGTAAAAGTATGTAAAAAATGCTCAAATGTTGATATAGATAAACTAGAAAAACTTAGTGACGAATACGGATTTAAACTAAAAACAGGCTGTCTTGGTCATTGCAAGAAGGGGCAGAAAGATCAATCCTTTGGAGAGATTAAGTCAAAGTTTGTCAAGGTAAAAGACTCCGATGAATTTATAAAAAAAGTAACAAAAAAGGCTAAAAAAGCCAATGAGTCCAAGAAAAAGAAAAAAGACAAGAAGAAAAAAGATAAGAAGAGTAAATAAATTTTTATGGAACTAAAGAATACCAAACACTATGATGACGAAACTCTAAAAAGATGGATAGAAGACGAAAGCTTAACAGATCGTCTTAACAATAAGGCCGATGCTATTAGAAGAGAAATCTATGGAAATAAGGTCTTCGTCAGGGGTCTGATAGAGTTTTCCAATATATGCAAGAATGACTGTTACTATTGTGGAATAAGAAAGTCCAACGACAAGGTCGAAAGATATAGGCTTAGCGAGGAAGATATTCTAGCTTGTGCAGACCTTGGCTATAAGCTAGGCTACAGGACTTTTGTCCTCCAAGGTGGAGAGGATGGACATTTCACAGATGATATGTTCGTCGATATAGTGAAAAAAATCAAAAATCTCCACGACGATGTGGCTATTACCCTATCTTTGGGTGAAAGATCTTATGATTCCTACAAGAGATTATTTGAGGCAGGAGCTGACAGATATCTTCTAAGGCAAGAGACTTCAGATAAGGACCATTACTCAAAGCTTCACCCAGAAACTATGAGCTTTGAAAGAAGAAGACAAGCCCTAAGGGACTTAAAGGAAATCGGCTTTCAAGTCGGTGGAGGCTTTATGGTGGGATCTCCCTACCAAAGGACAGAAGATATAATAAAGGACTTGAGATTTTTAGAAGAGCTAGAGCCTGCCATGATTGGAATAGGCCCTTACATGACCCAGCATGATACGCCCTTCAGGAACTTTCCTAATGGATCATTTGAGATGACCCTAAGGCTTGTATCAATACTCAGGATTCTTTTCCCTTATGCCCTAATACCTGCTACAACTGCCCTGGGAACAATCAATCCCTTGGGAAGAGAAAGAGGCCTTCAAGCTGGAGCCAATGTCTTAATGCCAAATCTTTCACCAACCATGGTTAGGGAGAAATACTCTCTATATGATAATAAAATATGTACAGGAGATGAGGCGGCAGAATGCAGGGCTTGCCTTGAACTTAGAATAAAAAATGCAGGATACGAGATCGTTACTGACAGGGGAGATGTCATAACCTACGATAAGAATACAAGAAAATACTCATAAGAAAAGACCTAAAAGCCTTAAGTACAAGTAAAAGCTTTTAGGTCTATTTTAGTCTGGCAAAGATACATCTTCTAGTATTCCCTTAAGATAGGCTATGGTTATGCCGTAGTTGGTCATAGGGATGTTTCTTTTCTTGGCCTCATCTACCTTGCTTAGCATGGTAGTCCTATTAAACATACAAGCTCCACAAGAAATGATTAGGTCGTATCTATCATAGTCGATCGGGTCATCGCCTCTGTTGAATTCTATATCTAAGTCTGGATATTTTTTCTTTAACATCTTTGGAATCTTTACTGTTCCGATATCCTCATCGATTGGAGGATGGGTGCAAGCTTCTGATATTAGTATTCTTTCTAAAGGATCATCAAGTCTTTTTACAGAATCTATAAAATAGGCTAAGTCTCCCTTAAAGGCAGAAAAGAGAATTGAAAAGCTAGTAAGTCTTGTCCCTTCTTCTAGGATGTCCTTTGTTTCCTTAAAGACTTGGGAGTCGCAGATTACAAGGTCTGGCTTATCCTTTAGGGCCTTTAGGGTATTTTCTAGGCTATCAAGATCGCAAGCTATGGCTGTAGCCTTCTTATCAATAAGTTCTCTTATAGTCATAACTTGAGGCTTAATAAGCCTACCCTTTGGGGCCGCCTTATCCTGTGGGATTACGAGAAGGACTATATCACCGCTTTTTACGAGATTTCTGGTGATAGTTAGGTCTTCTTTTTTGTAAAGATTTTTTATCTTAGCGAAGATCTTTAGCCTATCGTCCTTATTTCTCACATCGATTGGGATAGGGGAAAGGGTCTGGTATTTTTCGCAAATCTTAGCCCCTTCAGCCCTATCTTGCTTGCCTGCAACATAGATTATTGGCTTATTTTTCTTTTTTATTTCCTTTAAGATTTCAAAATCTTCATCAAGACTTAGGCAGTAGATAAAGATATCGCACTTATCTATGATAGCAAGACTTTTGGCAATCCTCTTACTACCGAGCGTACTTTTATCAAAGACTCCAGCCGTATCTATGAAAAGGACTGGGCCAAAGTCCGTTATCTCCATGGCCTTTCTTACAGGATCTGTCGTAGTTCCAGCAACTTCCGATACTATTGCAGTATCAGTCCCTGTCATATAATTTAAGAGCGTGGACTTTCCGGCATTGGTCCTACCGAATATTCCTATGTGAACTCTCTCACTATTTTGTGTTTTCATATTAGATATAAAGGTCTCTTTGTCCTTGTTTGATTTTTTCTAGATTTTCTCTAGTTGACTCACGGACTTCTGGGTTTGGAATGTTGGCAAGTTCTCTTTGGATAAGGGCTTCGGCATCTCTTGCTGTCTTATCACTTGCATAATCTACTACATATTCTTCGAGAGTTGTGAGGGCGTTTGGATGGCAAATATTACCGATTCCGTGTTTTTTGACCATGCCCATGAAGGTCTCTCCAGTCCTACCCATCCTGTAGCAAGCTGTACAGAAGCTTGGAACGTGGTCTTTGGATATTAGCCAGTCGATTATTTCATCTAGAGTCCTGTTATCAGATAGTTCGAATTGGTCGCTTCCTTTGGTTTCATTTTCTGTATATCCACCGACAGAAGTCTTAGAACCTCCAGAAATTTGGGAAATACCAAGATCTAAGAGCTTAGCACGAACCTTTTCGCTTTCTCTAGTTGATACGATCATACCAGTATATGGTGCTGCAACCCTGATGCAGGCTACGATTTTCTCAAACATTTCATCAGATAGGGAATTGTCAAAGTCATTTGGATCTATATCATCAGCAGGTTGGATCCTAGGAACAGAGATTGTGTGAGGTCCAACGTTAAATCTTGCTTCAAGGTGCTCAGCGTGCATTAATTGGCCAACAAATTCATATTCATAAGAATCGAGTCCATACAATACTCCAAGTCCTAGATCGTCGATGCCACCTTGGAAGGCCCTATCCATAGCTTCGGTATGGTATTCGTAGTTAGATTTTGGACCAAACTTGTGAAGGGACTCGTAATTTTTCTTGTTGTAAGTTTCTTGGAAGAGGATATAGGTTCCGATTTCTGCCTCGTGAAGTTTCCTGTAATTTTCAACAGTAGTAGCTGCGATATTTACATTGACCCTTCTTATAGCTCCGTTTTTGTGTTTGATATTATAGATTGTATCAATTGACTCTAGTATGTATTCTAGAGGATTGTTTACTGGATCTTCTCCAGCTTCTAGGGCAAGTCTCTTGTGTCCTAGGTCTTGGAGGGCTATAACCTGCTCGCGAATCTCTTCTTGGCTGAGCTTTCTTCTTGGAATAGTCCTGTTTTGACCGTGGTAAGGACAATAAGAGCAACCATTTACACAATAGTTAGACAAATACAAAGGTGCGAAAAGCACTATTCTATTCGCATAAAACTTGTGTTTAAGCTCTTTGGCAAGATTAAAGATCTCTTCGTTTAGGTCATCTTCCTTACAAGATAAAAGCACGAAGGCTTCCCTGTGGCTTAATCCCTTAGCCTTTTTTGCCTTATTTAAAATATCTATGATAAGCTCTCTATTATGGGCATTTTCTCTACCATAATCAAGAGTTTCTAAAATTTCTTCATGGTTAATAAATTCACTAGCCTTGCTAGATTTTGGATTATATACTACCATATTACCTCCCTTTATAAATTCATTTATATTATAATACTTATTGGCTTAAAATGAAAATTTATCTATCTTTTAAGGGTAAATTTTCCCTAAAAATTATAAAAATCTGCTATAATTAAATTGTTATCATCCCTATACTGGTAACAGTTAGGAGGTGTTAAAATGTCAAAATTACATTCCTTATTGTTTGCTATCGCGATAAACATAGCGAGTTACTATGTATGTAAGTGGTTAGATAGCAAGTTTTCAAATGATGATAACTAGCCCAAAATAAAAAGCAGGAGCTGCAACTCCTGCTTTTTATGTGTTAAAATTAATTACATTCCCTATATGATATCATTATACTAAGCTATGATCTTTTAAGCAAATTTTAGTTATAGATATAAAAAACTAATACTTATACAAATTATTTCAAATTATTTGACAAGGAAAAAATACCATGGTATTATAGGATTATCAAATAAATAAAGTTTTGACACCATTTGAAAAGAAGAGTAGTCTAGAAAGATATTCTACAGAGAGCCCCGTTTGGTGAAAGGGGTGGATGTTGATTTAGATGAAGATGGCCTTTGATGGGATAGTTCGATATTAGAGCTATACGGGTCTTCCCGTTACAGAAGTAGAGTATGTCTGTACTTGATGAGTGCCTATGCGTGTGAACGTATATGAATTAAGGTGGTAACGCGAATTTTCGTCCTTAGTTTCCTTCGGGAAGCTGGGGACTTTTTTTATTACAAGTTTAGGAAGGGAAATATGATTGAGTTAAAGAATATTACAGTCGACTTTGATGGCTTCAAGGCAGTCGATGATGTAAGTATCAAAATTGAAAAGCAAGATGCCTACGGGATTGTGGGCTTTTCTGGAGCGGGTAAGTCGACTCTAGTAAGGACTATCAACCTTCTCCAAAGACCAACTGAAGGAGAGGTAATAGTAAAGGGAGAAAGACTCCTCGACTTATCTAATAAGGAATTGAGAAATAGGAGAAAGAAGATCGGCATGATCTTCCAACACTTCAATCTTTTGAATAATATTACAGTTTTGGATAATGTAATCTTTCCAATCAAAAGAGATAAAATACCAAAGGAAGAAAAGATCAAGAAAGCTAAAGAGCTTTTAGAGCTTGTGGGAATCGGCGATAAGGCTGACTCCTACCCAAGAGAGCTTTCCGGTGGGCAAAAGCAAAGATGCGCTATAGCCCGTGCCCTTGCCTCAGATCCTGAGATTCTTCTGTGTGATGAGGCGACAAGTGCCCTAGATCCAAAGACTACCAAGCAAATCCTAGCTCTCCTTAAGGAGCTCAATGAGAAGCTTAAGCTTACGATTGTAATCATCACCCACCAGATGGAAGTTGTAAAAGACCTTTGCAATAAATGTGCCGTGATGCAAGGCGGAAGGGTTATAGAAGAAGGAAATACCTTGGACATATTCTCCGACCCAAAAGAAGAACTTACCAGAGAGTTTGTAGAAACTTCAACTAATGTCGAAGCTACAATCGAAGAAGTTAAGGAAAATATAGGAATCTTAAAGGAAGATGAAATCCTAGTCCAACTTAACTACAAGGGAGCAAGCACAACCGAGCCTCTTATCAATGAAATCTATGATAAGTTTGGCATAAAGACCAACATCCTTGCAGCAAATATAGAATTTATTAGCCAAACACCAGTGGGTAACCTCATAGTTACCTTTAAGGGATCAAATGGAAGTCTTGACGAAGTGCTTAGTTATTTAGAAGAAAGAGATGTAAGAATTAGAATTTTAGGAGGTAGAGATGGGATACTTTGATTATGCCCTATCCATATCAGATAGGATTGTAAAAGAAACTTGGGCCACCCTACACATGCTTGTCGTTTCTGCAATATTTGCAGGAATCTTCGGCCTCATACTTGGAGTAATTCTCGTTGTGACAGACAGGGGAAGGATATTAGAAAACAGAAAGCTTTACTCAGTGCTTGATAAGATAACCAATACCTTTAGGGCAATCCCCTTTGTAATCTTGCTTGCCCTAATCGCACCTATAACCAAGCTTATAGTTAACACCAGAATAGGTCCTACAGCAGCTATAGTTCCCCTAATATTTTCAACAGTGCCATTTTTCGCTAAACAAGTCGAACAGGCCCTAGCCGAAGTAGATTCTGGAGTGATAGAAGCAGCAGAAGCAATGGGTAAGGGACCGGTTGAGATAATCTGGTCAGTTTATCTAAGAGAAGGACTTCCTTCCCTAATCAGAGCCTCATCCATAACCCTAATATCCCTACTAGGTCTTACAGCAATGGCTGGATTAATCGGTGGAGGCGGAATCGGAGATCTCGCCATAGCGGTAGGATACCAAAGGTACAAGGACGACGTAGTTCTAGTATCTGTAGTAATAATCTTAATCATAGTATTTATAATCCAAGGAGTATCAAACATACTCATCAGAAAGACTAGCCACTAGGAGGAAGTATGAAAAAAATATTTGGAATTATATCGGCTCTGGCCCTCGCAGTTTTAATTACAAGCTGTGGTGGGGCAGAGAAAAACGAAAGCAAGGAAACTCTTAAGCTTGGAGTAGTAGGCGAGAGAAATACCGAATACGAAAATGCCATCAAAAGATACGAGAAGGATACTGGCAAAAAGATTGAGCTTGTAAGATTTAACGACTACAACCAACCCAACGATGCCCTAAAAGACGGAGACATCGACCTATCGTCCTTTGCGACCTATATATTTATAGAAGACTATAACAAAAACCAAAATGCAGACTTCACTTATCTTGCAGATACAATAATATCGCCGATGGGAGTTTACTCACAAAAGATTAAAGACATAGTAGAAATCCCTGAAGGAGGCAAGATTGCCATACCTGTTGAAGTATCAAACAACTCCAGAGCCCTATACATCTTGGAATCTGCAGGAGTGATCAAGATTAAGGAAGGAAGCGGAGACTTTATAACCCTAGATGATATAGCAGAAAACCCTAAAAACATTGAGTTTGTAGAGCTTCCAGCAGATCAAGTATCAAGAGCCCTAGAAGATGTTGATGCAGCCCTTATCAATTCTGATATGGCCATGGAAGCAGGACTTTCACCAACAGAAGATTCAATCTTTCTTGAAGATCCAGAAAACGAAAGAGCCAAGAACTTCATAAATGTAATAGCAGTAAAAGAAAATAATAAGGATAATGAAGATATCAAAAATTTCATAGAAAACTATTATCTAACAGATGAAACAAAAAAGGTCATAGAAGACGAATACAAGGGAGCAGTAATCCCAATATTTAAACTAAGATAGGTTATTAAGATTAATATCTTTAATAATATAAATGTAAATTATAGGAGGAATATGATGAAAAAATTTACAAAAATCGCTCTAGCACTTGCTCTAGTCCTAGGATTTAGCGCATGTGGAGCAAACAAGGAAGCGAAACCAGGAGACACTAAGGAAGAAGTAAAAACAGAGGAGACTTCCAAAAAAGAAGACGGCACAATTAAAATTGGTGTAGTTGGTGAATACAACGACGTCCTAAATGAAGTAATCAAAAGATACGAAGAAGGAACAGGCAAAAAGGCAGAGCTTGTAATTTTCTCAGACTACAGCCAACCAAATGAAGCCCTTCTTGCTGGAGATATCGACCTAAACGCCTACCAACACTACAAATTCCTAAACGAATTTAATGAATCAAAGGGATCAGACCTAGTATCAATCGGAGATACAATGCTTGCCCCAATGGCCCTATACTCAAACAAGCTCAAATCAATTGACGAGCTAGAAGACGGAGCCAAAATCGCCATACCTAACGATCCAACAAACGGAGCAAGAGCCCTCTTCCTACTTCAAGAGGCAGGCCTAATCAAAGTTGAAGGCGAAGCAGGCGACCTAATAGGACTAGACAAAGTAACAGACAACCCTAAGAACCTAGAACTAATAGAAATGGACGCATCCCAAACAACAAGAAGCCTAGACGACTGCGACCTAGCAGCAGTAAACGATACCTTCGCCCTAGACGCAGGACTAGATAAAGAAACCGCAATATTCAAAGAAGACCCAAAAACAGAATCAGTAAAACAATACATCAACCTAATAGCAGCAAGAAAAGAAGACGAAAACAACGAAGACTACAAAGAATTCGTAAAATACTACCAAACAGAAGAAACCAAAAAAGACATGGAAGAAATAACAGAAGGAGCATGGATACCAGCTTGGTAAGCGCTGCTACCCGACCTGGTAGGGTCGCAAAGTAGTGAAGCGCTTTGCGATTTATTATCTCACTTGTTTGAAAGAACAAGTGAGACTACATATGAGCGAGAAATCTCCTAAATGGAGATTTCGAAGCGGCGTTAATCCAAAGAAAGAGTAATCCTTCGAGATAAAAATAGCGTCATCTCACTTGTTTAGAAAAACAAGTGAGACTACATATGAGCAAGAATTTTCCTAAATGGAAAATTCGCAGCGGAGTGATTCTGGAGAAAGCCAAACTGACCCGAGTTAGCGAAGCTCTTAGCAATTTAAAGTATCTCTTGTTTAGAAAAAACAAGTCAGATACATAGGAGCAAGAAATACCCTAAATGGGTATTTCGTAGCGGAGTAAAATTCGGTCACATCCAATTTGACCCGCAGTAGTGAATATGGTAATCTCAAAGAAAAAGTATGCTCTCGAAAGATCAAAAGAAAAAGCTTAGTCATGCTTATTTGAAAACAAAAATATCAAAAATATGTTTCGAATTTCCTAAGATGCTTATATAGGAAAGAACAAGCACAAGACTATAAAAAAGATTTTAGATTTAGTCTTCGACTCTCCGAAAGCTATCTAAAATCAATCACTTCCAAAACTAAATACCTTAGCAAAATGCTGGCTCATTATTTTCTAAAAGTATTTGTCTCTCCAAGATTTGAAATAATAGTCATGGAAAATATGGGCTGGTATTTTTTTACCCAAAAGGAGGTCTAAATGAAAATTTTAAAAGAAAATAAAGCATCTCTTATATTATTACTGTCAATGTTTGTTGGAGCTATCCTAGGACTTATCTTAGGAGAAACTGCAAAGTGCCTGGAAGGAGTAGCCAATATCTTCCTAAATCTCTTGTATGTATCAATAGTTCCAATGATTTTTACATCAATTGTATCTTCGATTACAGGAATGAAGACGACAAAGACTATAGGAAAGATCCTAGGACTTATGTTTCTTATATTTATTATCACAGGCTTATTTGCAGCAATTTACATGATAGTTTTTACTCAAATATTTGACCCTAGCAAGAATGCTGCCCTTAATTTCCAGGATTTTGAAATAGAGAAAAGTCCGAGTATCGATCTTTTATCCATGCTTACGGTTGATGATTTTTATAAATTACTTTCTAGGGAAAATCTAATGGCCCTTATAGTCTTCTCCTTCTTCGTAGGACTTGCTATATCTAAGCTTGCTAATGAGGCAAGGCTTGTAAAGGACTTTATAGACCAATCCTCTAAGGTAGTTACAAAGATTATCTCATATATAATGAAGCTTGCTCCAATAGGCTTGGGTGCTTACTTTGCAGTCCTTTTAGGAGAAAATGGCAGCCAGATTGTAGGACCCCTATCAAGGACAATCCTTATATTTGCCCTAGCTTCAATAATATATTTCTTCTTTGTGAATTTCATCATGGCCTTTATTGGAGGAGGACTTAAGTCTTGCAAGAAGCTATTTACATATATGTGGCCACCAGTTCTTACAGCCTTTGGGACGAGCTCCTCTGCGGCAGCCCTTCCTCCCAATCTTGAGGCAGGAAGAAAAATTGGAATCAGAGAAGACGTAAATTCAATAGTCCTTCCCATAGGGGCAAATCTCCACAAGGACGGAACGGTCTTGATCCAAATAATAAAAATTGCCCTCTTGTGCCCTATATTTGGCATAGACTTACTAGATCCCTCTAATCTCTTGACAGCTATAGCAGTATCAGTCATAGCTTCATCAGTTATGGGGGCAGTTCCGGGAGGAGGCTACACTGGAGAGATATTCCTCATATCAGCCTTTGCCTTCCCTCAAAGCTCGATTCCAATCATGGTCCTAATAGCAACCATAGTAGATCCCCTAGCCACAGCCATCAACACAAGCACAGACTTAGGGGCTGCTATGATAGTAGAAAGATTTGTAAAATAAAGTAGGGGGCTGTTGCAGAATGAATAAATCGTACCATTATCGTTAGAAGAACCTCCACGGAAAGTCTCAATAAGCCGACGGGCTAATCGCCTCCATCAGTCGGCAGGCAGCCTCCATGAGCCGGCGGACTTTCTTGGCCTACCGGCCAGGAGAGGTAAAATTTCCTAAGAGAACCTTCTAACGATGGTACGATGATTATTCATAGTTTTGTAACAGCCCCTTTTACGTACAATCTTTTCTGATTTTCTGTATGGATATCGTGTTTATAGTCATAGGGACAGGGTAAGTGAATAAGGTGGGGCTTTATGAAATAAAACTTAAAGCCTTAAATTAAAATACTAGGGGGGAGATTAATTATGGATAAATTAAATGAAGAAAATTTAGATAGGACAATAGATAAATTGCTTAAGGATGGAGAAATTTCTACAGAGGAGAAGAAAATCTTATTTAAGTATAAGAAAAATCAAGATAAAAGCTTTATGAATAGGGTCCATTATCTTAAGGAAGATCTTTCAATCCTAAATCTAGAGAAAGGACTAGCTAAGGGCCTAAGCCATAATGTTTTTAATTTATACAAGGAACTAATAAGACAGTATCCAAAAACTGGACCTTCTTCAATATTTAATGGACTTATAAAGTAAAAAAAAAAACCAGGTTTAAGATATAATTAATAAGATGTCACTGGCTCTTAAAGATAAAAATTAAAGCAGGAGGGTAAGCTTATTTAATCAAAAACTTTTTTGAAATAAGTAAGCTTACGGGCTCCTGCTTTTGTAAACTTTATATAATTGTCTCTACATCGGAAATCTTGTATGGGGTGTGTTGGTAGACATAGTGGTTGATCCAGTTGTTAAAGAATATGTATCCAGTTGATCTCCATCTCTGGATAATTTTTTTATTTGGATCATCGTCAAGATAGTAGTTTTCTGCAGGACTAGTTCCCAGTCCCTTTTTTATGTCCCTCCTATACTCATCATCTAGGGTATTGGTGTCGTATTCTAGATGATTTAGGTTAAAGACAAATCTATTGTCGATACTCTTAATGATAGTTGCTCCCATCTCATCATCGGAAAGGAGGACTTTAAGCTTAGGAATCCTCTCGACTTCTTCCTTTCTGATTGTCTTGTATCTTGAGTTTGGCATATAGAAACTATCGTCAAAGCCTAGAAAGAGGGGATCTGAGCTTTCCTTATAATATTGGTTTACTGTAAATATTTTCTTATCCAAAGAATCAATATTCACACCATAGTAATAATCAAGAGCGGCAATGGCAGACCAGCAGATGAAAAGGGTCGAGTAGACATTTTTCTTTACAAATTCAAATATTTTTTTAAGCTCCTCCCAGTAGATTATATCGTTGTAGGCCTTATGTTCTAGGGGAGCTCCGGTTATAATTAGGCCGTCGTATTTTTTATCCTTTATTTCTTCATAGCTTACATAAAACTTCTCCAAGTGTTTTTGATAATTCGAAGACTTGTAGCTTGCCATCGCTATCAAGTCAATTTCAATTTGTAGGGGAGTGTTTGATATTAACCTCAAAAGCTGGACTTCTGTTTCCTTCTTGGTTGGCATGAG
Organism: Anaerococcus sp.; assembly: GCF_022770135.1. Classification (GTDB taxonomy): domain Bacteria; phylum Bacillota; class Clostridia; order Tissierellales; family Peptoniphilaceae; genus Anaerococcus. The sequence goes on from NZ_JALEIL010000100.1 coordinate 18,243, forward strand.
ATTTACTATGCCTATCTTAAGGGCCCTTATATCTTGAGACTTGGCCCTTTCTTCTTCCATGGTGAATATATTTTCTCTTCCTAAAGTTTCCTTTGAGATTAGATTTTCTGGTATTATTACTGGCATCTTAGCTCCTTACAGCCTTATCTAGGGCTTGGCTTATATCTTCGATAAGGTCATCCGCATCTTCTATTCCTATTGAAAGGCGGATCAGACTCTTTGATACTCCAACCTTTTCGAGTTCTTCATCAGATAGCTGCCTGTGGGTAGAGGAGGCTGGGTGAAGAGCGAGGCTTCTTGCATCTGCCACATGGACTGCGAGCGTGATTAAGTTAAGAGAGTCGATGAATTTGCTTGCCTCATCTCTTCCACCTTTTATTTCAAAAGACACAACTCCAGATCCTCCCTTAAGATATTTCTTGGCATAAGGATATGATGGGGAGGATTCTAGGAAAGAATAGGAAACAGATTCTACCTTGTCGGAATTTTCTAGAAACTCTGCGATCTTTAGGGCGTTTTCTGAATGTTTGTTCATTCTCAAGCCTAGGGTGTCGAGACCTAAGATTGTAAGGAAGGCATTTTGTGGAGATATAACTGCTCCGTAATCTCTTAGGCCAACTGTCCTAAGCCTTGCCCCGTAGGCAGCGTTTTTGAATTGTTCAGTAAAGATAAGGCCGTGGTAGGACTCGTCAGGCTTAGTAAGTCTATCGAAATCTCCCCTTGCCCAATCGAAGTTTCCAGAATCTACTATAAGACCACCAAGGGCTGCTGCGTGACCATCTATATACTTAGAAGATGAGTAAGTTACAATATCACAACCATAATCTATTGGCCTAACAAGGGCAGGGGTTGCTAGGGTATTGTCTAGGATCAATGGAATATTATGCTCGTGGGCAATATCTGCGTAGGAAGCTATGTCGATTACGCTTGCTTTAGGGTTTGATATAGTTTCTCCAAAGACTAGCTTTGTCTTATCATCAATGGCAGCCTTAAGCTCATCCAAGTCATTGTGATTTACAAATGTAGTTTCAATGCCCAAATCCCTTAGGGTATTGGCAAAAAGATTGTAAGTTCCTCCATAAATATTATTTACAGCAACTATATTATCTCCTGCCTTGGCTATATTTAGGACAGCTAGGAGGTTGGCTGCTTGGCCAGATCCTGTCGCTACTGCGCACACTCCTCCGTCAAGATCTGCTATTTTCTTCTCTAGGGCATCTATAGTAGGATTTCCAAGCCTTGTATAGAAGAATCCGCTCTCCTTTAGGTCAAATAAATCAGCTATCTCATTTGTTTTCTCGTAAGAAAATGTAGTCGACTGAACTATTGGAGGGAGGTTACTCTCTCCCTTTTTTGCTTCATAACCTGCTCTGACACATGCTGTGTCGATGTTTTTGTATTTACTCATAATAGTAACTCCTTAAATAAATTTCATAAAATTTATATAAAAAAAGTCCCTAGGTCAAAAGACCTAAGGACGAAAATCCGTGTTACCACCTTAATTTAATATATGCTCACACATATAAACTCATCAGGTACAAACATACCCTTGCTTTGTAACGTAAGCTAACGTAGACCTCTAATATCGAAGCCTCCTAGATAAAGACCATCTTCATACAACTTCCATCTACTTCTTTCACCAAAACGAAGCTCTCTGTAATCAAGTCCTTGTACTACTCTTCTTTATATAAAGTTTATGATAATAGAATTATATAACTAATTATTAAAAATGTCAACTGCAAAAATAAAGCCAAGCTGTATAATCTATATTATAAGAGTCAAGGAGGTTTTATGACAAGTGTATATGACTTTACAGTTTTAGATAAAGATGATAAGGAAATCTCCCTTAGTAAATATGAGGGCAAGGTCCTTCTTATAGTAAATACAGCAACCCACTGTGGCTTTACCAAACAATACGACGCTCTTGAAGCTTTGTATGAGAAATATAAGGATCAGGGCTTTGAGATTTTGGACTTTCCTTGCAATCAATTTGGCAACCAAGCCCCAGAATCTGATGAGGAGATAGACTCTTTCTGTGCCCTAAAGTTTGGGACAAGCTTTGATAGGTTCAAGAAAATCGACGTAAATGGCGAAAATGAAGACCCACTTTATACCTTCCTTAAGGAAGAAAAGGCAGGACTAGGCAAGGCCATCAAATGGAACTTCACCAAGTTTTTGATAGATAGAGATGGAAATGTAGTAGCTCGTTTCGGATCAAACAAGAAGCCAGAGAATATGGAAAAAGATATAGAAAAATTGTTAGGATAGAAAAATGGACAAATTTGTAAAACTCGCTTTTGATTCCTTGAATCATTATCTAGATACAGGAAAATATCTCGACAAATACGATGAGGAATTCGAAGATAACCACAATGGTGTAATTATAGAAATAAAAATGGGAGATAAGAGAGAAAGGGCAGGATCAATTTATCCAACCAGGAAAAACATAGCCCTAGATATAATAAATGAGACGGTCAATCTCGGGATTTTCAACAATGCCTTGGCTATCAAGAAAGAAGACCTAGACGATATTTATATCCAAGTTCTTGAGATTAATAAGGTTAAGCCAATTTCCAAAATCGAAGACTTCGGAGTATATCACGGACTCTTACTAAATTACAACAACAACCCTGTTATAGTCTACAGAAATGACTATGAAAGCGACTATCAGATGTATGAAGATGCCAAGGATAGGGCAAATATTGACGAGTTCGATGTCTACAATCTAGAGAAGTTTAAGATAGTTAGACACATATAGAAATATATTTGACAAAAAACAGTCTTAGTATTATATTATAATATAAATATGACGTTAAGAAGAAGAGTAACCCTCTATCAATCTAAAAGAGAGGCAGGTTAGGTGAAAGCTGCTAGAGGCGTTTTGGGCGAAGATCATCTTCTAGTCTAATAAATGAATTAGTAGTTTATTACGTTACAATTGCGTTAAATTGTCTATTAAAACGGTGGACCGTCCTTTTTAAGGACGGTTTTATTTTTTAGAAATTAAAGGAGTTATTGATGTCAGAATTTAAATCTTTAGACAGCAAAGATGTAAGAAAAAGAGAAGGAGAAGTCGAAAAGTATTGGCAAGAAATAGACCTACTTGATGAGACTTTCAAAACCCGTGAGGGAGCCGGCGAATATATAATCTACGACGGACCTCCAACAGCAAACGGTAGACCAGGAATCCACCATGTTATCGCTCGTACCCTTAAGGATATGACAAGCAGATACAAAAACATGCAAGGCTACAAGGTCCTAAAAAAGGCAGGTTGGGATACCCACGGTCTTCCTGTAGAAATAGAAGTAGAAAAGACCCTAGGCTTTCATGATAAAAACGATATAGAAGAATACGGAATCGAAAAGTTCAACAAGCTATGTAAGGAATCTGTTTGGAAATACTCCGACCAATGGAGAGAGATGTCAGACAGGATGGCCTTCCTCTACAATATGGACGATCCTTATGTCACAATGGATAACGACTATGTAGAAACTGAGTGGTACCTCCTAGATAAGGCCTTCAAAAACGGATACATCTACGAGGGAGCCAAGGTTATGCCATACTGTCCACGTTGTGGTACAGGTCTTGCAAGTCACGAGGTTGCCCAAGGTTACCAAATGGATAAGACCATCACCCTTACAGTTAAGTTTAAGAAAAAGGGAACTGACAACGAGTACTTCCTAGCATGGACCACAACTCCTTGGACCCTTCCATCAAACGTGGCCCTATCAGTTCACCCAGAGCTTACCTACGTTAAGCTTTATGTAGCAGAGGAAGATTCTTACTATTACTGTGCCAAATCCCTTGCTGAAAAGCTTATGGAAGAAAGAGACTACGAAGTAGTAGAAGAATTCCCAGGTAAGGATATGGAATATTGGGAATACGAACAACTTATGCCATATGTAAATGTAGGAGATGATAAGGCCTTTATCGTAACCCTTGCCGACTACGTTTCTGCAGAAGATGGTACAGGTATAGTTCACTCCGCTCCAGCCTTTGGTGAGGACGACTACCAAATAGGAAGAAAATACGGACTTGCCTTTGTTCAACCAGTTGACCTTGAAGGATGCTTTACAGAAACTCCTTGGAAGGGTGAATTTATCTTCGATACCAACGAAAAAATCTGGAGACACCTCCAAGAAGAAGGCAAGGTATTTAACAAACAAACTATAGAGCACAACTACCCACACTGCTGGAGATGCCACACACCACTAGTATATTATGCAAAACCATCCTGGTATATAGAAATGAGCAAGTTCTCAGATGCCATGGTAGAAAACAACAAAAGCGTAAACTGGTACCCACAAACTATAGGGGACAAGAGATTTGGAAACTGGATCGAAAACGTAAAAGACTGGGCTATATCTAGGTCAAGATACTGGGGAACTCCGCTAAATATCTGGAAATGTGATGAATGTGGCCACACAGATACAGTTGGATCAAGAGCAGAACTAAAGGAACGTGCAATCGAAGACATATCAGAAGATATAGAGCTACACAGACCATATGTAGATAATGTATCTATCAAATGTGATAAGTGCGGGGGCACCATGCACAGGGTTCCTGATGTAATCGACGTTTGGTTTGACTCTGGAGCAATGCCATTTGCCCAACTTCACTATCCATTTGAACACAAAGAAGACTTTGAAGAATACTTCCCAGCAGACTTTATCTGTGAAGGAATCGACCAAACAAGGGGCTGGTTCTACTCACTAATGGCCATATCTACAATCACAACAGGCAAGGCTCCTTACAAAAATGTCCTAGTAAACGACCTCGTAGTAGATAAGAACGGTCAAAAGATGAGTAAATCCAAAGGAAACACCCTAGATCCATTCGCCCTTTTTGATAAGTACGGGGCAGATGCCGTAAGATTCTACTCACTCTATGTATCTCCACCATGGATGCAAACTAAGTTTGACGAAAAGGGACTAATCGAAGTCAAGAATAACTTCTTTAGGACATTTGAAAATGTCTACAACTTCTTCGGCCTCTACGCTGAAACAGACAAATTAAGTGCAGAAGAAATAGCAGGCTTTACTGACCTTAAGCTTGAAAAAATAGATAAATGGCTTTACTCCAAACTAAATACCCTAATCAAAAACTACACAGAAGCAATGGACGCCTTTGACTACAACAAGGTAGTTCACATGATCTCTGACTTCGTAGTAGAAGATCTATCAAACTGGTATATCAGAAGAAATAGAAAGAGATTCTGGAACTCAGAGCTTACAGATAGCAAGAAAGCAGTATACAAGACTACATTTGATGCAATCCTTACAATATCCAAGCTCATCGCTCCAATCACACCATTTATAGCTGAAGAGGTCTACAGATCACTTACAGGAGAAAAGACAGTTCACACAAGCCTCCTCCCTAAGGCAGACGAGAAAATGATTGATACAGACCTTGAAGAAAGCATGGACCTTGTTAGAAAGATAGTTAACCTAGGTAGGGCTTCAAGAGAGAAAGAATCAATCAAGGTTCGTCAACCACTAGCTAAAATCATAGTAGACGGAGCCTACAAGGAAAAAATCGCAGACCTTACAGGCCTAATCAAAGAAGAGCTAAATATAAAGGATGTCGACTTCGAAGACGACCTATCAGACTTCATGGACTACTTCCTAAAACCAGACTTTAGAGTAGTAGGAAGAATCTTCCAATCCAAGGTCAACGACTTCGCCAAATTCCTAGCATCCACCGATGCCAAAGACTTCATAGAAGCTGTTGAAGAAAATCCTCAAGAAATCACCCTAGGAGATGAGACTTACCAAGTCACAAAAGACTATCTAGACATAAGAATATCTGCCAAAGAAGGATTCGATGTAGAAATGGACGGCAATGTCTTCGTAATACTCGATACAGAAATCACCGAAGACCTCCGTGATGAGGGTTATGCGAGAGAATTCACCTCCAAGGTTCAAAACATGAGAAAAGATAGTGGATTTGAAGTAACAGATAGAATCAATATCTACTACCAAGCAGACGATAAACTAAACAAATCTCTAGAGAAATTCAAAGAAGAAATCAAAAAAGAAACCCTAGCAGATAAGTTCGAAAGAAAAGACCTTGCAAGCGAAGAAATCGAACTAAACGATAAGACAGTTAAAATTGAGCTTGAGAGATTATAATACAAGTTGGGCCTTAGGGCCCAATTTTTTCTACAAACTTTTACTTAATTATAAATAACATATAATAATAAGAGAAGTTAAAGTTAGTGAGGGTTTATGCAGACTAGATTAATGAATATGGTAATGATTTGTGATGAAGTTAATGATAAGGTCTTAGTTCTTGACAAGGTCAAAAAGTATGGCTGGGAGGGGCTTACTTTTCCTGGAGGCAAGGTCGAGGAAGGGGAAAGCCTTACCGATTCTGTAATTCGAGAGGCCAAGGAAGAGACCAATCTCGATATCGAAAATCCTGTACTTGTCGGACTTATCACTTGGATTGTCGAAGGAAGGCGAGATATGGGATTTCTCTTTAGGACAAGGGACTTTAAGGGAGAGCTTATCGAAAATAATAGGGAAGGTAGGCTCTTTTGGGATTCTTATGAGCATATGAAAGATAGCAAAGAACTTTCTGAGTCGATGGATAAGATTTTTGAGATTTATGAAGGGAAGTTCCAAGAAATCACCTGGTTTTATGATGAGGGAAGGGTAATTTACCAATAGGATAATATTGAAAAAAACCCTAGCTCCTGTTATAATTAAGTAAATGTATGGCTAGGAGCATAACAGTTATTTTGAAGTGAAAGAGAGAGTAATATGATTTTAGATAAAAACAACAAGGACTTAGTTAAGAAATACAATGATTTTATCAAGAATTCGCCATATGGCAACTTCATGCAGGATATGCGCTGGGCGAATATCAAGGCTAATTGGGAAAGCGTCTACTTCTATGTCGAAGAAGATGGCGAAATCAAGGGAGCCCTTTCAGTTATATATATAAGAGATAGCAAGGTCGGCAAGAACTTCTTCTATGCTACAAGAGGACCTGTTTGTGACCTAAGAGATATAGAATTGGTAAAGGAATTAATCGATGAAGCAAGTGCCTTTGCCAAGGAAAACGACGGCTTCCTCCTTCGTATCGACCCACTAGTTCGTATGGATGAAGATTTAGTTAAACTATATGCGGAAAACGGAATTACAATCCGCCATGACAAGACTACCTCATCTCAACCTCTTCTTAACATGGTCCTAGACATAGATGGAAGGGACGGGGAAGAGATTTTCAAGAATTTCTCCAAAAATACTAGAAAACACACTAGAAAATCCTACAGAGATGGGATTGAGACAAGAGAAGTAGGAGAAGAAGGAGTGGATATCCTCTACAAGCAAGTAGTAGATACTGCTGAAAGAGCTGGAATTAATCACAGGCCTTACGAGTATTTCAAGGCTCTTTATGATAACTATAAGGATGAGATTAGACTTTCAGTTTCTTATCTTGACGAGACTCCACTTTGCTCATCTATGCTAATCTGCTATGGAAATAGGGCCCTAGCCCTTTATGGTGGTTCAAGTGATGAGCACAAGGACATGGGACAAAATTATCAGATAAACTACGAAGAAGTAAAATATGCTGCAGAAAAAGGCTATGACCACTATGATATGGGAGGAGTCTTTGAGGCAGATGATTCAGATGGACTCTACAGGTTTAAGAGGAAATTTACGGAAGAAAATGTAGAAAATCTCATAGGAGAAATCGACATAGTCCTAGACGAGAAGCTTTATGACGAATATATCAAGGAGAAAAATCCTCACTTCAAGAAAGAGGAAGAAAAGGAAGACTAGTGAGTCTAATAGAAATCAGAGGGCTTAAGAAATATTACAAGCTAGGTGGTAATATCATAAAGGCCCTGGATGGGATAGACCTAGATATAGAAAAGGGCGAGTTTGTAGCTCTTTTGGGAACGAGCGGTTCGGGTAAGTCGACCCTGCTTAACATGCTCGCAGGACTTGAAAGGCCGACCAAGGGATCTATAAAATATGGAAATATCTCTCTAACCGACCTTAACGAGGAGCAAATCACTAAGTTTAGAAATCTAAACATAGGCTTTGTCTTCCAATCCTATAATCTCCTTCCTTATCTATCAGCCTGGGAGAATGTTTCCCTTCCCTTGACCTTTAAGGGACTAAGCAAAGATGAGAGAAAGCAGGAAGCCTACAAGATTTTAAAGGAAGTTGGACTTTCTGATAGGATGGATAACAAACCAAACGAGCTTTCCGGTGGACAACAACAAAGAGTCTCCATAGCCCGCGCCTTCGTTGGCCTTCCAAAGATTATATTTGCCGACGAGCCAACGGGAAATCTCGATACCAAGACGAGCTTTGAGATTATGAATCTTATCAAAAAGATCACCAAAGAAAACCAGCAGACCTTTATTATGGTAACCCACGATGACGAGATGACCGAGTTTGCTGACAAGGTGCTTTTTATGAGAGACGGACGTTTAGAGAAAATTCACGAGAAATACACTATTGATGAGGTACTAGAAAATGATGGCAAATCTTAATCCGACAGAAACAACAAATACAGCTGAAACTTCCTCTGGTCTAGCTAGCTCAGGGGCAAATGATGAAGGAAGCTCCCAAGGGTCTATTAGAAATCAACCCAAGCTTATAATCTCAGACTATGAGCTTAGCCCAACTATAGCAGAGGCAGGGGAGAATTTCGACTTATCCTTCACCCTCTACAACACTAATAACGAAAATACCATCTACAATCTCAAGGTTACCCTAGAGCAAACCCTGGCATCCGCTCCACAAAATACTAGCACTGCCAACAACACTCTAGTATCGGACGGATCGGTCTTTACACCTGTAGATAGGTCAAATACCTTCTATGTAGCAGCCCTCTACCCTTGGGATTGGACTAGTAAATACATAACAATGAGCGTCCTGCCAAACGCAACTCCAGGTCCTTATGTGGTAAATCTTACCATGGAATACGAGGACTATTGGGGAAACCAATACAAGAGCACAGAAACTATAGGAATTCCTGTAGCCCAAAAGTCCGGGGTAAATTTCGGTAAGGTCAAATTGGGAGAGCTAAATGCCAATACTCCTGGATCTTTATCTGTAAATATATACAATACAGGTAAGGATAATCTCGATACGGTAATGGTAAGGGTCAAGGGAGATGGCTTCGACGTGGATGAAAATGAGAGATTTATCGGAAACTTCAACGCAGGAAGCACAGAGACCTTCTCTTGTAACATAACTCCCAAATCTGAGGGCAAGGTATCTGGAACTATAGAAATAATCTATGAAGACTCCAGGGGCAAGGCCTACAAGAAGACTAAAGACTTTAGCACTGAAGTAATGGCAGGATTTGAAGGAGAAGCTGGAATGATTGACCCTGAGACAGGAGAGATGATAGGAGAAAATCCTCCAATGGAAGAAAACTCATCTCTACTTTCGTCTCCCTTTATCTGGATAGGAATCATAGTCCTTGCAGCCCTCCTTCTCATACTCTTGAGGAAGAAAAGAAAGGCTAAAAAGGACGAGGAGCTAATAATAGACGATGAAGATTAGTGACAGATTCCAGATGGCCCTAAGAAACCTAGTCAGGAGGAAGTCGAGGACAGTACTAACAGTCCTATCCGTAGTTATCGGAGCAAGCTCCATAATCCTAATGATTGCCTTCGCCTTGGGGATTAACCAACAACAAAAGGATATGGTCGAATCATTCGGAGGACTTACTTCCATTACTATCCTTACAGAAAATAACGGGGGTTCGACTAAGGTTGACCAAGCAAGTATATCGAGACTTCAAAGCATAGATGGGGTCAAGGTCGTAGTTCCTTTCAAAAGCTTCTATAGTGAAATCAAAATAGAAGGAGAAGATGATTACAGCCTAGACAGCCAAATCCAAGTAATGCCTGATGATGTGATCGATAAGCTTATAGGAGATATGTTTAGCTCAGGTTCTAAGATGAATAGGACAGATGATAACAAGATTATCCTAGGATCTGAAGTTAAGCCAATGAAAATGATTCACGAAGGAGGGGGTTACTCTGGAGAGCCTGTCGAAGACTTTGACTACAGGGGCCACAAGTATTTTATAAGGCTAGGCTGGCAAGATGAAAGCGACGATGGGGTTAATTTCGGAAATGAAAATCAGGAAAATGGCGAAGAGAAAAAGCCCACCTATGCGGATATTCCTGTAGAGATTGCTGGCACCCTAAACTCCAAGTCCTTTGTAATGGGCTGGTCATCAGTAATTAACGAAAGCCTCTACAAGAAGCTCCAAAAGGAAGATAAGAAACTAGAAAGTCCTCAACTTAACCAAAATTTCGCTCCAGACGGCAAGCCAGTAGAGGTTAAAAACGATGGAGAGATTCTCTACGATAATCTAAATGTTGTAGTAGAAGATGTAGAAAAGCTTGAAGATGTCGAAAATGCCATAAGGAAGGCAGGCTTTCAGACCCAATCATCTGCAGGATCTGCAGAAGAGATCAAAAAGACCAGCATGATTGTAACCCTCATACTTGGGGGAATCGGCTCAGTTGCCTTTGTAGTTTCGGCTATAGGAATAATCAACACCATGCTTATGAGTATCTACGAAAGACAAAAGGAAATCGGAGTGATGAAGGTAATTGGTGCTTCCATCAATGATATAAGGTCCATGTTTCTTATAGAATCGGGCTTTATAGGATTTTTCGGAGGAATTGTGGGACTCGTAATCTCCCTACTTATAGGAAGTGTTATAAATAAACTCGCCCAAGGATCAGGAATCTTTATGGGAGGAGAAAGTAAAATCCTCCTAATCCCTATATGGCTAGCCCTAGTAGGAGTAGGCTTTTCATCAATGGTAGGAGTCCTTGCAGGCTACATCCCAGCCAGAAGAGCAACCAAACTATCAGCCATAGAAGCTTTGAGAGCAAATTAAGCAGAGCAATCTGCTCAGACTGTAGACAAAATCGAAATCACCCTTATTTCGACCAGGTAAATAGCCATTGAATTGGCTATTTACCCCTCTGACTAGTGCGTAGCACGGAAAAGTTACTAAGCAACGAGTCAGAGTACGGAGTGAGTGGAGAAATCTAATGAGATCTCTCCATGCGTTCGTTTCACTCACACTAGAACCTAATAGCAAATATAACCTAGCTATTAGTTTTAGGGTTAAATGTGCCAATTAAGGCACATTTAACTAGTCGAGATAAGGGTAACTTATCAATAAAATAAATTTAAATTAAAGCTACTTTGTCTACTCTCTGAGCAGAGAAATCTGCTTTTTTTATGCCAAAAATTGATCATTGGGTATAAATATAAAAAGCGAGGAGGAATAAATGACTAAATTAAGTACAGAAATCAAAAAATATCTTGATGAAAATAAACTAAGTCTAGACGATATTAGAGCTGACCTACAGACCCTAGACGTAGACCTTGTGGGTGAAATGCTTGAAGATAAGGAAAACACCTATGTAATCAAAAGGTCTGGAGATGTCGAGAGGTTTTCTAAGGACAAGATCGAAAGATCTATCAAAAACGCAGCAGGAGATGAGAAGGCAGCCATGAATACATCTGACCTTGCAATAATTGTAGACGATGTGTTAGATATTCTAGACTCTGATCCTAGAAAGGTCTACAAGACTAGTGAGATTAAAAATTACATTAAGGATTCTTTGCTTAAGGAAGGTTACTCAAAAGTATATGATTCCTTTATCTCTTACATCAAGGAAGATTAATGAACATAAAGATAGTCGCAGTAGGAAAGATTAAGGAAAAGTTCTATAGGGATGCCATAGATGAATATATCAAAAGGATGGGAGCCTATAACAATATCGAAATAATCGAAGTAGCAGATATTATGGCTCCCGAAGGTCTTTCCACCAAGGAGCTTGAAGAGATAAAGGATAAGGAAGGTGAGAGGATCCTAGGCAAAATCAAGGACGATGCTTTTCTTGTAACTTTGGAAATTCTGGGCAAGGCGATGACTAGCGAAGACTTTGCAGACTTTATCAAAGATGAGATGCTTATGGGAGGCGGAAGAGACTTGGTCTTTGTAATAGGCGGATCCAATGGTCTTTCCAAAAATGTAACGGGGCGTGCTAACAAGAAGCTTTCCTTTGGCAAGTTTACCTATCCTCATCAGCTTATGAGGGTTATCCTTTCAGAGCAGATCTACAGGGCCTTTAGGATAATAAATAACCATCCTTATCATAAATAAGAAGGAGTTTTGATGAATAAATTTTTAGTTTTAGTGGCAAATGGTAACGAGACAATAGAGATATTTACAGTAGTTGATTATCTTAGAAGAATTGGAGTTGAGCTTGATATAGCATCTACCGAGGAAAGTAAAGAGCTTAAGACAAGTCAAGATATTTCCTTTAAGGCAGATATACATTTTTCTGATATCAAAGAAGAAGACTATATGGGAGTCTATATCCCAGGAGGCACAAAGGGAGCCTATGCTATGAGGGATAATGAAAAAGTCTTAGACCTTCTAAGAAGTTTTAATGATGCGGGAAAAATCATAGCGGCAATTTGTGCAGGTCCAGTAGTCCTCAATAAAGCAGGAATTTTATCTGACAAAAAAGCCACCTCCTTCCCAGATATGAAAGATGAGATGGATAATACTTACGAGTATATAGATGATCAAATCGTGGTAACAGATGGAAATATTACCACAGGAAGGGGAGCTGCAGTAACCAACTATCTTGCCCTAAGACTTGCTCATATAATCGGAGGAGATGAGGCAGTAGACAAACTTAAACACGGAACCCAACATGAGGCTGTTGAGAAATATTTTGGCTTTAAATTCTAAGATAATCTTAAAAAATACAAATTAAGGGTCGCCCTATAGGGGCGATTTTCTTTTGCCTTAAGTGAAAAGGCTTTATATAACCTTTAGAAGAATCTAATTGATAATATTAGAAAAATATTAAGACCCATCTTCCTAGACTATTTTTTGATAAAAATTAGATTAGTATTTAGAGATTAGAAAGAAAATTTATATTATTTGATATAAATATTTTACAAAAAAAGACGAGGAATTTTCCCCGCCCTCTTATTTAAGTTAAAAGATAAAATCAAGAGTCTTTATTTTAACCTATTTATTTTCGATTTCCTTTATTAATTCATTTATATCTTTCTTATTAATCCTAGAAATTCCAGAGTTTTCGCTGTCAAATTTCTTGTTTTCTATAGGATGACCGTATTCGTCTTCCATTACTTCAAGGACCCTATTTCTGCAGAAGGCTCCTTGGCAAAAGCCCATGCCACAGCGGGTTCTTCTTTTGACTGCATCAAAACTTGTAAGTTCGATTCCTCTATTAAGAGCATCCCTAATAGTCTTCTCGCTTACTTGCTCACACCTACAAACCAGTCTTTCTGGATCTCCCAATGGGAGGTCGACCTTATCTTTTACTTTGTTAAAGTCTTCCAAATCCTTATACTCGATTATTGGCTTTCTATTTGGATTATAGTTTGGATCGTCTTCTAATTTTAGTCCAATATCAGCGAGTATTTCTTCCACCATCTCTGCTATTGCAGGAGATGAAGTAACACCAGGTGATTGGATGCCGACAACATTTATAAAGCCATTGGTCTTGGTATTTTCGATTATGAAATCTCCAGTTGAGGATGCTGGTCTAAGTCCTGTGAAAGATCTTATAAATTCCTTTAAGTTTAGGACATCTTCCTTGACAGACTTTTGGGCAAGCTTGTAGATTTCTTCTAGTCTTTCTGTGTGGGTACCTAGGTCAATTTCTTCCTCATCTATAGCATCAGGGCCAATCAAGATATTGTTATGATAGGTCCTAGTTACGAGAATTCCCTTAGACTTAGGACTAGGTGTTTGGAAGAGGACCTGCTTGATGCGAGATCCCGTTCCCTTTTGCATGATTAGATACTCACCGCTTCTTGGGTGGATATCAAAATCAGTTTGAGTAATCATAGAAGAAACCTTGGCACCATTAAGTCCAGTCGCATTTATGACAAATCTTCCTTCGAAAGATTCGCCCTTATCTGTCCTTACTTTAAATATATCTTCTTCTTTTTCGATTTCTACGACTTCACTATCAAGTTTTAGCTTGACGCCGTTATCCATGGCGTTTTCTACTAGGGCTATTACATATTCATAAGGAGAGCAAACTCCTGCTCCCTTACAGTACAAGGCACCTATTGCATCGTCGGATACATTTTCTTCGATTTCGCGAAGTTTTTCTTGACCGATGATTTCTATATCATCGAGTCCGTTTTCCTTGCCCATTTGATAGAGGACATCGAGCATTTTCATATCGTTCTCATCGAAGGCTAAAACAAGAGAACCATTGGCCAAGAAGCCAAAGTTTAGCTCTTCGTTGAGTTTTTCGAAAGAAATTCTTCCAGGATAGCACAACCTACCCCTAAGCTCCTTGCCGCTTTCGGCATAGCCTCCATGGACTATGGCAGAGTTGGCCTTGCTTGCGCCCATAGATACGTCGTTTTCTTTCTCGAGAAGGAGTATATCAAGTTTGTAACGGGATAGCCTCCTGGCAATGGAGGCCCCGCACACGCCTGCTCCTATTATAATTACATCAAACATAAATTCACTTCCTATTTTCTAATTTCTATAAATCTTATATAAAGATAAAGTTATAGATTACTACTGCTAGTAGACCACCTAAGATTGGTCCTACTACTGGAATCCAAGCGTATCCCCAGTCAGGGTCTGCCTTGTTTTTGAATGGAAGTACTGCATAGGCAAGTCTTGGTCCAAGGTCTCTGGCAGGATTTATGGCATAACCTGTTAGTCCACCCAAAGACATACCGATTGAGACGATTATTGCAAATACAAATAACTTATCAACTCCAACAGTTCCTGCTCCGTCTACTTGAGAAAGACCTAGGATAGCAAATACTAGTACGAAAGTACCAATGATTTCTGAAAGTAGGTTTCTAAAAGTATTTGGTATACTTGGAGCTGTACAGAAAGTTCCTCTTACAGTTAGTGGGTCATCGCTAGTTGCGTCGTAATGGTCTTTAAAGAGAATATATACCAAAACAGCACCAACGAAGGCACCAGCCATTTGAGCTATGATATAAGCTGGTAAGTCAGAGTAAGCAACATCTCCCTTAAAAGCTAAGGCGATTGATAAAGCTGGGTTAAAGCTTGCGCCAGATAGTTTTCCAAATATAAATGCTGGGACTAGTACTGCAAGACCCCATGCAAATGTGATTTGGATTGAGCCTGCACCTTTTTGTCCACTTTTGTTGAGTAAAACGTTTGCTACTACGCCGTCACCGAGTAGTATAAGAATCATAGTTCCGAAAAATTCACCCATTATAATATCTCTCATAAAATCCTCCTAATAGATATCTGATAAGTAAACAAAAAGCAACAAATAAAATATCTTGTTGCCAGGCTCTTCGGATATTAAATTGTGAAAACATTTACACTTATAGTATAGCATGGACCATAAAAAAATTCAAGTCTTTTCTTAAAAATTAATTAAAACATAGAAATTTGATAAAAGTTAAACTTTACCTACAAAGTATGGACAAAAAGTGCAATATATTATATGATTATTATGTAACTAAACAAGCATAATTAGGGAGGAATATATGAAAATTAGTAAAATTATGTCTGTTGTTTCTGCACTAACTTTATCATTAGCGCTAACTTCTTGTGGAGGAGATACAGCAAATGATAAGAATGATGATAATGCAAAGACTCCAGCTGAGACAAGCGAGAGCGCTGAAAACAAGGCAGAAGAAAATAAAGATAGCGAAGCTGAAACTCCTACTGGCGAAACAGTAAAAGTAACTATGGTAACTGATGAGGGTGGAGTTAATGACAAGAGCTTTAACCAATCTGCTTTTGAAGGACTTAATGCTTACAAGGATGAAGGAAAATCTGACTTCGATTATATAGAATCACACTCAACAGCAGATTATCAACCAAATCTTGAATCTGCCCTAGACAGTGAATCAGACCTAATCCTAACTGTAGGTTACGCTTTATATAACGATACAGTTACTGCTGCAGAGCAAAATCCTGATCAAAAATACGCTATAATCGACAATGCAAACATCGACAAAGTAGAAAATCTATTAGGTATTACCTTTGCTGACCACCAAAACTCATTCTTAGCAGGTTATATTGCAGGAATGAAATCAGAATCAAACCACGTAGGATTCGTAGGTGGACAAGTATCAGACGTAATCGATAGATTTGAATATGGCTTCAAGGCTGGTGTAAAACAAGCTGCTAGAGAAAAAGGTACTGACATCAAGGTTGATGTACAATACGCAAACAGCTATTCAGACCAAGCTAAGGGCAAAAACATCGCTAACCAAATGTACCAAGAAGGCGCAGATGTTGTAATGCACGCTGCTGGTGGAGTAGGTATCGGAGTAATCGAAGCTGCAAAAGAAAACGACAAATGGGTTATCGGAGTTGACCGTGACCAATCAGAAGAAGCACCAGATCATATGCTAGTTTCTACAATCAAGGGTGTAGGCGATGCAGTTAAACTTGTAGTCGACGGACTTAACAAGGGTGAATTTGAAGGTGGTACAACAAAAGAATTCACACTTGAAGATGGAAAAGCAGTTGATATTGCTTACGCTAAAAACGACCTAGTTAGCCAAGAGGTTAAAGATAAGGTAGAAGAATTGAGAAAAGAAATCATTGATGGTAAAATCGAAGTTCCACAAAACGAAGAAGAATTCAATTCTATGGGATATGATAAGTAAAATTTAAAATTAGCAGACTTGCTCCTGAGTATTCGGGGGTGAGTTTTCTGCTTTTTTTTTATAATATTTTTTAAATTTGTGATATGATAAAGGTAGAAAGTTATTAAGGGGGAAACCTATGAAAAAATATTTTGATAAGGCCCCAGTTGTAAGTATGAGAAATATCACCAAGCGCTTTGGCTCTAAGGAAGTCTTGACAGATATAGACTTTGAACTTCACAAGTGTGAGGTCCACGCTCTCCTTGGAGAAAATGGCGCAGGAAAGACAACCTTGATGAATGTTCTCTACGGCATGTTTCCACCAAACGAGGGAAGTATTACAATTAATGGCAAAACTTTTGCTTCTATGACACCTAAAAAGGCGATAGATGCAGGAATCGGTATGGTGCACCAGCACTTTATGCTTATTGAGCCCTTGACTGTAACAGAAAATATTATCCTTGGCTATGAGAAATCCAAGGGATTATTCCTCGATAGGAAGAAGGCTTACGCTGAGGTAGAAAAGATAAGCAAACAGTACAATCTAACAATCGACCCAAGGGCCAAGGTCGAAGACATATCAGTAGGTATGCAACAAAGAGTTGAGATTCTAAAAGCCCTATATCACGGAGCTGATATCCTTATCTTCGATGAGCCAACAGCTGTTCTTACCCCACAAGAGATTGTGGAATTTATAGAAATAGTCAAAAGACTTACTGAGCTAGACAAGTCAGTCATAATTATTACCCACAAATTATCTGAAATTAAGGCAATGGCTGATACCTGTACTATAATTAGGAGAGGTAAGTTTATTGACAAAGTCGACGTCAAAAGCGTTGATGAGAACATTTTGGCTGAGAAGATGGTAGGTCGTGATGTTAGCTTTAATGTCGACAAAAAACCAATCGAAAAGGGTGGTGTTGTCCTAAATATCGAAGATTTATGGGTTAAGGATAAGAGAGGAATCGATACTCTAAAGGGCCTTGACCTAAAGCTACACGCTGGAGAAATCCTTGGAATTGCTGGAGTCGATGGCAATGGACAGACAGAATTAATCGATGCCATTACTGGAATGACTAAGGCAAATAGGGGAAGCGTAAATCTAAACGGAGTTGATATAACCAACGCTTCTACTAGAAAAATCCTCGATACTGGTATGAATTCTATCCCAGAAGATAGGCAAAAGCGAGGTCTTATCCTAGAATATCCTATAAAGGACAATCTAATACTCGAAAGAGTAGGACAAGAACCATTTTCTACAAAAGGAAGACTCAACTTCAAAAATATAGACGATAATGCCAAGGATTTGGTAGGAAAATTTGATATCAGACCAGATGACATAGAAGAAAAAGCGATGAGCCTTTCTGGTGGTAACCAACA
>NZ_JALEIL010000112.1 GCF_022770135.1 Anaerococcus sp.
TTTTAACTTCCTTGAAGGTAAGCTCTATTTCCTTTTCGCCATTATCCTTGTGGGTTGTTTCTCTTACTCTAAGATAGCCTTCCTCAAAACCATCGCTTCCCTTTGGTATAAAGGTGTAATTCTTTTGAAACTCGTGGTTTATTAAATCAGCCCCAAGGCCTTCTAGTTTCTCTCTCATCTTTTCTATATCAATATTTAAAACTTTTACTTCAATTTCTCTATGCATTATCCTATCCTTACTGGCATAAAATCAATATAATCTCCTGCAACGCAAGAGACCTCTATGCCTTCTATATTCCCTTCTTTGATTAACTTATGTCCAACTCCATGTAAGTGCCCATAAACAAGTTTAGATACCTTATACTCCTTACATAAGTCAAAAAACTCATTAAAGCTTCCATCCGCATTTAGGGGTGGGTAATGGAGAAGAACTATTCTTTTACTACTTTTACTTTCTTTAAATGAATTTTCAAGCCTAATAAGCTCTCTCTTATAAATCTTTAAATCGTGTTCATCAAATTCTTTGTTGTCTTTGGAAATCCAGCCCCTGGTCCCGCAGATATCATATCCCTCGACTTCGAAATGATTGTTTTGGAGAAAGGATAAAGAAGAAAGTCCCAATTCTTCAAGCTTTTTTAGGGAAGACCACCAATAATCGTGGTTACCTTTCATAAGGATTTTCTTACCCTTCATCTTATCGATTTTTCCTAAGTCAATTCTTGCTTCGTCAGCACTCATAGCCCAGGATATATCTCCTGGTATAAGGACGGTATCGTCTTCATTTACGATCTTTTCCCAATTAGAAAAAATCCTCTCCTGGTAATTGGCCCAACCGTCACCAAATACTTCCATAGATTTATTTTCTGTATAATCAAGATGTAAATCTGCTATTGCATATATCATACATCCTCCATATCTATATAATTAATATCAATTCCTTCTGACTCGAATACTTCCTTCTCCCTATCGTGGCAGGTAAAATAGATAATTTGTCTAAGGCTTGCGGCATCTAAAAGGAAGAATAGAGCATTTCTTAATCTTTCTAAGTCATAATTGATAAAAGCATCGTCGTAGACCATAAATATCTTGGAAAAAGCTTCCTCATTTATGCTAAGTTTCAAAGCAAAAGATAGTTGGTCCATAAAACCCTTAGAAAGTTGATCTAACATCATATCGTAGCCTTCCTTAGTTCTTATCTTAGGATTTAATTTTTCATCAAATACTATTGAGTCAAAAGAATTTTTGCTTATTTCCCTTATAATTAGATTAGCTCTTTTGTTTAAATTGGTGAAATCATTCCTATTTTCATCTATAATTTTCTTTATAGTGCTTTTGGCAAGATTAATAGCCTTTTTCTTATTTTCAATCTCTACTAATTTGTCCTCTAGGAAGTGTAATCTATCGACTAGGTCGACCTCTTCTTCTATTTTTTCCTCTATACTTACAAGGTTTTTTTCATCTCTTGCAATCTCACCGTTTATTTTATCTAAATCTACTAAATAAGAGTCAAGATTAAGCTCTGCCTTTTCAATATCGAAGTTTTCAAAGTCTTCTAAATCAAAAATATTTTCACTATCTTTTATGTCTTGATTTCTAAGTATTGAAAGAACATCTTCTATCTTTTCCTTTTCCTTCTTCAAGCTCTTATATTTTAGAAATCTAGCTCTCAATTTATTATACTGGCTTAGGTCATTTCTACTATCTTCTGTTTTTTTAGTGGGATTTATTAAGAAAATAAATACTAGCATAAAACTTAGAGCGAGTAGATAAAAATATTTATTTATAGAAAAACCCAAAAACATGAAAAGTAAGACTAATACAAAAACTATATATTTCATATTTGAGCTTTGAGACTTTTTACTTTGACCTAAATTTTCTTCTAGGGATATGAAATACTCCTCATCAAGGCCATATACGTCGCTATATGACGCTATAGATTCATTTATCCTATAAAGCTCATCTGTCCACTTCTTATAATCCTTATAGTTTTGATTTGCCCTGTATTTCTTGTAAGAATCCAATTTTTCTTTATCTTTTTCATATTTTTCCCTTAAAGATCTTTGCCTTTTCTTATTATAGTCAAGCCTTTTGAAATCTTTCTCATAAGATTTTTTATATGATTTTATCTCATAGAGTCTATCTTCGATTTCTTTAATTTCATTTTTTACCTTAAGATATGGTTTGGTGTAGGCCCTATCGCTTCCTAATTTGTTTAATTTATCATCTAAAATTCCAATGGCCTTATTTGCTGAGAAATCGTAGTCTATATCCTGGTTGGCCAAGCTTTCGATTAGCTTCTCTTTAGCCTTTTTTTCTGACCTTTGTCCTTGAAAACTCGTAAGGTAATTCTTATAGATATCGTAGTTCATATCCAGAAGATATTCTCCAGGAAAGCCAAGATTTGAATCCTTAGAAGGAATTTCTTCTCCACTAGAGAGATTAATCAACTTGTATGAACCGTCATCAAAGTTTCTAATTACTTTAATATCTAAACCATCTTTATTAAAAATACCATATCCTGCGTATTTATAGGAAAGTTTGGGCTTATAGGCTTCCTTTTTGTAAGAAAAACTCCTCTTATTCTTGCCTTCATCAAAGCCGTATAGCAAGCCTTCTATAAAATTCGTCACAGTAGACTTGCCTGTTTCATTCTTACCATAAACCAAATTGAAATTTTCATCAAATCTTATTTTCTTATCTTCGAACTTACCGAAAGAGATCATATGGATTTCTTTAATAAAAACTCTAGTCATCTTTACTCCTAAGAATTGCATCAAGCCCAATATCTAGGGCGAGTTTTTCAACATCATTTCTAGGATTTTCGAACTTTTTGGCATAGAAAGATAAAAGAGAATTAGGGAAAAGTTTAACCATATCTGATAAGTCCCTTTCTTCTTTGATATGAATCTCCTTATAGATTGCATCTATATTATTTCTTATATATCTCTGATCAATATCCTTATCACTCGATATTTTAAGCCTTAGAACATTCTGTTTATTTTTGAGTTTCTGATTTACAAAAGAAAGCAAATCATCTTCGTTAGTAAAGTCTCTAAAATACAATTTCATATCATAGAATTTAAGTATAGAAGAATCTATAAAATCAACCTTTCCATCCTCATATCTGATATAACCATAATCATATATATCAGTAAAATCATGAGGCTCAATAGATCCTGGATAGTAAATATTATCTATACGATGAGCCTTGTGGATGTGGCCCATAGCAATATAATCAAAAGGAATATCTCTTATCATTTCTGAATTTAAAGAAAAATAATTAGATTCCTCCCTATCAACATCTCCATGGATTAAAAAGATATTGAAAAATTCATCGTCTAACTTTATCGATATGTCCAAGTCTTTAGAAAAAATCCTATCCTTATAAGAAATCCCGTATACTCTTAGCTTGTCTTTTTCAAAAACTTCTAGATTCTCTGAGCCAAAAACATGGAAATTTGATGGAGAATTTTCCAAAAAAAGACTACTATAAGAGTCAAAATAGTCATGATTTCCACTCACATAATAAATATCCTTGGAAAAATCCTTAAAAATAGCAAATAATCTTTTAAAATCACTGGCTGTAAAGTAGGATCTTTCAAAAAGATCTCCAGCAATTAAAGCAAAATCCACATCCTTATTGGACTTTAAGATACGAGAAAGACTCTGCCGTGAAGCTTCTCTAATCTTTTTAGATAAAGATCCATCTAAGTTAAATGAATCTGCCAAATGCACATCAGCTAGGTGGATGAACTTCATATCTTGTTTACACTTTCAATTAATCTCTTATCATCTTCGATATTGTAGATTGTAAGAGAACCATTGTCTATCCAAAAGCTTCCCCAATTATCTAAATCCTTTAATATCCAAAAAAGAGTTGACCTTATAGCTATGCCATGTGAAATACAAAGAATTGTGCCATCCTCTTCTCTAGACTTTTCTTCTAAAAAATCACTCGTTCTTTTGATCACATCATTTCTTGACTCACCAGAAGGGTATTTGATATTAAAATAATCTTTTTCTTCTTTTAGGAAAAAGTCTTTTTCGATATCTCTTACTTCATCAATTCCACGACCCCTAAAGTCTCCAAAGTTCATCTCATTCAATCTTTTATCAATAGTGAAATCATCAAAGCCTAATCTTTTTGCGGTCTGTTGACTTCTTATAAGATCTGATGTATAAACCTTATCTATCTTATAATCTTCTAATAATTTCTTTGTTTTATCTAATATATAAAGGCCACTTTCCGCAAGCACCGTATCGTCTGTGGAATATTTCCAAGAGATATTTGCTTGGGTTTGGCCATGTCTTACTAATATAATTTTCATAAACACCTCAGTTTATATTATAACAAAATTTGCGAATTTTTAAAAAGTGACCCGAAGGCCACTTTTATTCTCCAGAGCTCATCGCTTCTGCCATATCTATTCTCTTTAAGTCTTTGTGGACAAATAATAAAATCAAAAGTGAAATTACTAACGTTATAGCTGCTGCAATTACATAACTAATAATATGGGTCCTGTAGGCAATCATTATATCTTCTGGAGCAACTATGGCTATTATATATCTAAACATAGCATAGCCTAAGAAGTATCCCAAGACAATTCCTAGAATGGTTAGGATGAAAATCTCCCTATATATATAGGAAGTAACTTCCTTAGAGTAAAAGCCTAGGACTTTGATAGTTGCAAGCTCCCTCTTTCTTTCTCCGACATTAATACTTGTTATATTATACAAGA
>NZ_JALEIL010000142.1 GCF_022770135.1 Anaerococcus sp.
ATTTTGACTAAGAAAAGATAAGAAATTTTCTAAATTATTCTAGAATAATCCAAATTTTTCCCATCTCCTCTTATATTTCTCCAAAATTTATGTTAAAATATATATAAGTGTAAACGTTAACTTGTAGATTGATTGTAATCGTAGTATGTTACATGTTATAACTTTAGGAGTTAGGATGAGTATTTTACTTAAAAATGCAAAGATTATAGAAGAAGGAGAATACATCCTTCGTGATATTTATATAGATGGTGAAAAGATACGAGAGATCGGCGAGGGGATTGATCGAAGTGCCGATAGGGTGATTGATTGTAAGAATCTCCTTACTCTGCCTGGTGGGGTGGATGTCCACACGCATTTGTCCTTGGATTTGGGGAAGTTTATTTCGATTGATGATTTCTATACAGGAACTAGGGCGGCAAGCTTCGGAGGGACTACTTCTATAGTAGATCATATAGCCTTTGGCCCCAAGGATTCTCTTGTGGGGGAGATGATTGAGAAGTATCACAAGATGGCTGAAGGATCTGCTGTGATTGATTATTCTTTCCATGGTGCTATACAAAAGGCAAGTGACGATATCCTCGATGAGATGGGAAGGCTTTTCGATGAGGGGATTGTTTCTACTAAGATCTATACGACTTATGGAGGCAAGCTTGATGATGATAAGATGCTTAAGGTTCTTAGAAAGGCCAAGGAAACTGGTACTGTAGTTTGTGTTCATTGTGAAAACGATGGCATGATAGCAGAGCTAAGAAAAGAAGCGGAAGAGGCTAAGAATCTCGCTCCGATTTTCCACGCAAAGACTAGACCTGCTGAGGCAGAGGCTGAAGCTATTAATAGGCTTATTTACTTAAGTGAACTTGCTGGCTTTCCTAAGCTTTATATAGTCCACACTTCTTCAAAACTAGGCCTTGAAGAGATTAGAAACGCGAGAAAACGTGGGGTGAAGAACCTCTACTGCGAGACTTGCACCCAATATTTGACTTATACGGACAAGAAGTATGAGGAAGGCGGCCCAAGCGAAGGGGTTAAGTACATTTGTGCTCCTCCTCTTAGGAAAGACGAGGACGTAGAGGCCTTGTGGGAGGGAGTAGCTGATGGGACTGTTGATGTGATCGCAACTGATCATTGTCCTTTTTATTACGAAAGCGAGAAGCTTCCTTACAAGGATGATTTCTTAAATGCTCCCGGTGGGATTCCAGGAATCGAGGAGAGGATGGAAGTTGTCCTAACTGAGGGAATCCATAGGGGAATTAATCCTGGAAGGCTAGTCGACCTACTTTGTACTAATCCTAGTGAGATTTTCGGTCTTTCTTATAGGAAAGGAAGTCTCGAAATAGGTAAGGATGCGGACCTTGTAGTCTTTGATGAGAGAGCTTACACTATTAGCCAGGAAAACAGACATTCTGCTTGCGATTATACGACCTATGAGGGCTTTGAGTCTGACTTTAAGACAAAGCTTGTTATTTCTAGGGGTCAAGTGATTTTGGAAGATGATAATTACTACGGCGAGAAGGGCCGAGGGAAATTTATAGATAGGAAATTTATTTAGGTGACTTATGACAAATATATTGATAGGTGAAAGAATTAAGGATACTGATCCGATTATTGTGAAGGTAAATGGCAAAACATACGAGACCTATGAGGATAAGACTCTTCTTAGGTTCTTGCGTGATGACCTACATATCACGTCTGTAAAGGACGGTTGTTCCCAAGGAGCTTGTGGGACTTGTACTGTCCTTGTAGGAGATAGCAAGAAGCTTTCTTGTACCCAGAAGCTTTCTAAGCTTAAGGATGAGGAAATCCTTACCATAGAAGGGCTTACAGAACTTGAGAAGAAGGCCTTCGTCCATGCCTTCTCCAAGGCGGGAGCTGTCCAATGCGGTTTTTGTATACCAGGCATGGTGATGAGCGGGGCTGCTATTATTAGGAAGAATCCAAATCCTAGTAAGGATGAGATAAAGGCAGGCATCAAGCAAAATATCTGTAGATGTACAGGTTATGTCAAGATCATCGAAGGAATCAAGCTTGCTTCTGAAATCATAAATGGCAATATCGAAATTACCACCGATGACAAGGATAGGGTCAAGGTTGGAGATGAATTTATAAGAATCGATGCTCACGACAAGGTCCTAGGTATAGGCGAGTACGTCGATGATATGATCTTTGATGATATGAAGGTAGGATCTGCTATTAGGAGCAAGTACCCAAGAGCCAAAGTCCTAAAGATCGACACGACTAAGGCGGAGGCCCTTCCTGGAGTGATAGGAGTTCTTACTGCCAAGGACGTGCCAAACAACAAGGTCGGCCATATCTTCCAAGACTGGGATGTCTTCATAGAAGAGGGAGATATCACAAGATATGAGGGAGATGCTATTTGTCTTGTGGTTGCAGAAAATGATAATGTCTTAGCCGAGGCCAAAAAGCTAGTTGAAATCGAATACGAAGAGCTTGAGCCAATTTCTTCAATCGAAGAAGCGGAAGATCCAGAAGCTCCTTTCATCCACCCAACTGGCAATCTCTGCCAAGAAAGACACGTTAGTCGTGGCAATGCAGAAGAAGCCTTCAAGAAATGTAAATATATAGTAGAAGAAACTTACACGACTCCTTTTACCGAGCATGCTTTCCTTGAGCCAGAATGTGCTATCGCAGAACCAATGGGTGATGGGGTAAAGATCTATACAACAGACCAATCGGTTTACGATACTAGAAAAGAGACTCTTATAATGTTTGGATGGGAAGATCAGCCAGAAAGGGTTGTGGTAGAAAATAAGCTTATAGGCGGAGGCTTCGGAGGCAAGGAAGACGTATCTTGCCAGCACCTTGCCGCCCTTGCAGCTTACAAATTCCAAGAAAGAGTCAAGATTAAGTTCAGCCGTGACGAATCCTTGAAGTTCCACCCAAAAAGACACCCGATGGTTGGGACCTTCAAGCTAGGCTGTGACGAAGAAGGTAACTTCCTTGCTATGAAGGCTACAATCAAGATGGATACAGGGGCCTACGCTTCTCTTTGTGGGCCAGTTCTTGAGCGTGCTTGTACCCATTCCGTAGGACCATATCATTATGAAAACACTGAAATTGACGGCTATGGATATTATACAAATAATCCCCCAGCAGGAGCCTTCAGGGGCTTTGGAGTTTGCCAATCGAACTTTGCCTTCGAGAGTAATATCAATCTCTTGGCAGAAAAGGTGGGCATTTCTCCTTGGGAGATAAGATACAAAAACGCCATAAGACCTGGCGAAGTCCTTCCTAATGGACAGATCGCAGATTCTTCTACTGCTCTTGTTGAAACACTTGAAGCAGCTAAGGAAATCTTTGAAGAAAACGAAGACAGGGCTGGGATTGCTTGCGCTATGAAAAACGCTGGTGTCGGTGTTGGTCTTCCTGATAAGGGTAGGGCTAAGATTGTCGTAGAAGATGGAATTGCTACAGTGTATTGTGCGGCAAGTGATTTGGGCCAAGGAGCTCAGACAGTATTTAAGCAAATGGTCCTAGATATATTAGAACTTCGTCCAGATCAGGTTAAGATTATTCATCCAAACTCTGCCAATTCACCAGATTCCGGTACATCATCAGGATCTCGTCAGACCTTGATCTCTGGTGAAGCTATAAAGAAAGTTTCTGAAAAGCTTAAGAAGGACCTGAGAGAGGCGAGTGATATAAGTGAGCTTAATGGCAAGGAATACTTCCACGAATATTTCGATCCGACCGACCCACTGGGTTCAGAAAAGAAAAATCCTGTTAGCCACATCGCTTACGGTTTCTCAACAAATGTGGTAATATTAAATGATGACGGTACTGTTAGAAAAGTCTTTGCCGCAACAGATGCCGGCAAGGTCATAAATCCTAAGGCTATCGAAGGTCAGCTTGAGGGAGGAATAGTAATGGGCCTAGGTTACGCTCTTACAGAAAACTTCAAGCTAGATAAGTCCAAGGTCAAGGCCAAATACGGAACCCTCGGCCTATGGAGAGCGCCAATGATTCCAGAAATCGAAACTGTCTTTGTAAGTAAGCCAGACGATGAATTGCTAGACAGGGCCTTTGGAGCCAAGGGAGTAGGAGAGATTGCGACAATTCCAATAGCTCCAGCAGCTCAAGGAGCCTACTACAAGCTTGACGGAATCCTAAGACGCGATTTCCCAATGGTTGATACGGCTTATAGCAAACCAAGGAAGAAATTCGATGAATAAAATAGAAGAAATATTTGATATTCAAAAAAATGATATAATTTCAATAACAGGATCTGGGGGCAAGACGAGTCTTATGGCTTATCTTGCCCTTAGCTTGTCCAAAAAGGGCAGAGTCCTAATGACGACTTCGACCAAAATCGCTCTTCCCAAGGAGGCAACCTATCCGACTTATACTTCCATCGATTCTTATACTAACGATAAGTCAGATAGGATAGTTTGCCTGGGGGAAGAGGTCACAGGCAAGGGAAAGCTAAAAAGTGTCGGTTATGATAAGCTTAAGAAAATAATCGATGATTTTGACTATGTCCTTATTGAAGCAGACGGTTGTAGGAATCTTCCCCTCAAATTTTGGTATGATTATGAGCCTGTAATCTACGACTTTACGACAAAAGTTATAGGGATTTTTCCTATCAAGATTATGGGTTGTGAAGTCAAGGATGATTTTACTTATAATTATCAAGGCTTTTCAAAAAATATTGGGACTGGTATCATAGATTCTAAGATGATAAGAAAATTAATCGCTTATGAAAAGGGTTTTTACAAGGGATTTGATGGAAATAAATATCTTTTCATTAACCAAGTAGAAAGCGATAGGGACTTTGTAAATGTCCGCAAGCTTAGGGAAGATTTTGATTTTCCTGATATCAAATTATCCTATGGATCAATTAAGGAGGGAAAGTTTTATGAAAATTAATGCAATACTTATGGCCTCAGGCCTATCCCAAAGGATGGGAGAAAACAAACTGATGCTTGAATTTAAGGGCAAAAAAATCTACGAGCATACCCTAGACCTCTTGGACGAAGTGGGTTTTGATGAAGTCATAGTTGCTTCTTCCTATAAGGAAATTCTAGAAGATGCTAGGGCTAGGGGCTTTGTGGCGGTTGAAAATACTGACAATGAGATTGGGAAATCTTCATCAATCAAGCTTGGAGTAAGCAAAAGCGATGAGGATGCTAACATGATGTTTTTTGTGGCAGACCAGCCCCTTCTTAGGAAAGAAACTTGCGAGAAATTAATCGAATCCTTCAAGGAAAATAAACTCATGACCTATCCAGTAGTAGGAATGAGAAGGGGAGCTCCAGTAATCTTTCCAGCTAGTTTCAGGGAAAAGCTCCTAAGTCTTGAAGCAGACCAAGGAGGAATGATCTTTGCCAAAGACGGGAATACCAACAAGGTCCCAATAGAAAATGAAGACGAACTATTAGATATAGACACCATAGAAGCCTATGAGAAGTTAAGGCGTGACCATGAATAAGAAGCTCGTAATAGTAAGGGGCGGAGGAGATGTCGCAACTGGGACTATCCAGAAGCTAAAAAGAGTTGGTTTTGACGTCTTGGTCCTAGAAATCGAAAGACCGACTTGTATAAGAAGAAATGTCGCGGTGGCCCAGGCAATCTTTGAGGGAGAAATTCAAATCGAAGATATAGAGGCAATTTACTGTGAAGATAGGTCTGAAATAGAAAAAGCTTTTGCAGAGGATAAGATTGCTGTGACAGTCGACCCTGATGGAAGATTCATAGAAGAAATGAAGCCGATTTGCGTGATAGATGGGATTCTCGCCAAGAAAAACCTAGGCACCAAGAAGGACATGGCTCCCATAACCATAGGACTTGGACCTGGCTTTGTGGCAGGGGAAGACGTAGATTTGGTAATAGAAACCAACAGGGGCCATGATTTGGGCAGATTAATCTTTGAAGGTCCTGCCGCCAAAAACACTGGCAATCCTGGCAATATCAACGGATTTACTACAGAAAGAATCCTTAGGTCAAGTGCAGATGGTAAGCTTCATATCCTAAAGGATTTAGGATCAGTCGTAAAAAAGGGCGAGCCTGTTGCTATAGTAGATGGAAAGGAAATCTACGCAGGTCTTGACGGAATGGTTCGTGGTATGATCAATGAAGGAATCCAAGTGACTAAGGGGATGAAGGTCGGAGATGTCGACCCAAGAGTGATTCCTCGTAATGTGGGGACGATTTCTGATAAAGCTAGGCTAATCGGTGGAGGGAGTCTCGAGGGACTTCTCATAATGAAAAGAAGGAAGGGGCTATGAAGGCAGATATTTTAGAGAAAATTTACGAAGAAAACCAAAAGGGAAGGGATGCAGCCCTGGTATTTTTGATAGAAAACAAGGGCTCTACTCCTGGAGAAGATAATTCCCTGATGGCTGTTACATCA
>NZ_JALEIL010000006.1 GCF_022770135.1 Anaerococcus sp.
ATGTACGATATGCCACACTCTTATGGACTTATCCTAAGGCTTATAGCAATACTAGGAATCGCAATGGTTGCAGCACCGGGAGCACCAGGTGGAGCAGTAATGAGTGCCCTACCATTCCTACCTGTAGTAGGAATCTCACCAGAATCAACAATGGCAAGCCTACTAATAACCTTATACCTAACCCAAGACTCATTTGGAACAGCTGCCAATATTTCTGGAGACCCAGCGCTTGCAGTAGCGGTAGATAAAATTTATAATAAGAATATACTAGGTAAAAAAGACTGGCAACCAGACCCAGTCAAAACTAAATAGGCTAATAGCCTTATTACCTTTGCAAAAAGAATGGGGCGGCTATGCTGCCCCTTGTTTATTAAGAAATATAAGGAGACGATATGACAGTTAATGCATCAGTTTTTGATATAATAGGGCCCAATATGGTTGGTCCATCAAGCTCGCATACAGCTGGAGCTTGTAAGATCGCTCATACAGCAAGACGTATGGTAGATAGAAATTTTAACGAGGTTATCTTCTACCTCCATGGCTCATTTGCTAAAACCTACAAGGGCCACGGAACAAATAGAGCCTTGGTTGGTGGAGTTTTGGGCTTTGACCCAGAAGATGAAAGGATTATCAATGCCTTCGAATACGCCGATAAGGCAGGCATTAAATATTCTTTTGTAGAAACTGACCTTGGAGATGTTCATCCAAACACGGTAAATATAGTGTTCAAATACCCGGATAGATCAGCCCTTTCAGTTCAAGGTTCATCCATAGGTGGTGGAGCAATAGTTATTACCAAAATGAATGGTAATGCAATCGAGTTTAAGGCAAATAAGCCTACTCTTTTCATGAGCTATGCTGAACAAAAGGGAGTAATAGCCTTTGTTTCAGGAATTCTTTTCGATAATGGCTATAACATTAACACTATGAAGACTATCAAGGAAGATAATAATGTTATGTTAGTTTGTGAGCTAGACGAACCACTAAGAGACGATATTTTACAAAAAATTAGAGATGGTAAAGATTTTACCTTTATCAAATATATAGGGGTATAGTATGTTAACAAAAATGAAAACACTAAAAGAAAGATGTAAAGAAGGAAACTGCGAGCTTTGGGAAATTGCTCTAGAAGATGAGATTAAAAACACTGGAAATAGCGAGGAAGAAATCTGGGAAAGGCTTCAAAGAACCCTAGATGTAATGAAAAAATCAGCCCAAGCAGCTCTTGAAACTGAAGTGATTTCAGTTACGGGCATGACTGGGGGAAATGCTAAGAGCATGCACGATTACTTCCTCAAGGGAGAATCTGTCCTTGGAGAAACACCAGCCCTTGCCATGGCTATGGCTCTTTCTACATCAGAGATAAATGCTGCCATGGGTATAATCGCTGCAGCTCCAACTGCAGGATCGTCGGGAATCCTTCCAGCAACACTCATGACTATGTATAAAAAATACGGCTACAGTGATGATGAGCTTAAGAAGGCTCTTCTTGTAACAAGTGCAATTGGTCAAGTAATATTCGACAATGCGACCTTCGCTGGAGCTGAGGGTGGATGTCAGGCTGAGACAGGTTCTGCTGCGGCAATGGCAGCAGCTGCTGTATGCTTCTTAAGAGGCTATGACATCCAAACTCAAGAAAATGCTGCAACAGCAGCCCTACTAAATATTCTAGGACTAGTGTGCGACCCTATAGGCGGCATGGTTGAGTTCCCATGTAACTTAAGAAATGCCAACGGAGTTATGAATGCCCTAGCAAGTGCAGACATGGCTATGGCAAATGTCAAGATGATCGTAACCTTCGATGAAGCAGTAGATGCTCTTAAGAGAGTAGGAGACGTCCTACCAGCAAGATTAAGAGAGACAGGTGAAGGCGGTATAGCCGTTTGTCCATCAGCCCTTAAACTTAAGGCAAAATATATAGACGGTGAATAGATAAGAAAACCCTAGCTAGGAGAAATTCTAGCTAGGGTCTATTTTTATTTCCAATAATCTAATTCTTCTTTTATTCCAATATTTTTTGCGACAAAGCTTGGGTCTTTGCCTTCTTTTCTTTGAGCCTTGTAATCTTTCAAGCAGGCTATTAATTTATTTGATAAGATCAAAATCGTTGGTAGATTTATCAGAGCCATTATACCCATAAATAGGTCGGAAAGGTTCCAAACAAAGGCTTGCTCTTGGATAGCACCGAAAAATATTAGAAAGGCTGCAAGAATCCTATAAGGTATTCTTTGTCTCTCGTCTAATTCCTTCTTGGCTAGATAGTCAAAGTTTGAATCCACATAGTAGAGATTTCCTATAAAGGTTGTAAAGCCAAAAAGCACAAGGGATGCTGATATAAAGTAATATCCGAAGTTACCAAAGACACTCGCTAGGGCTTCCTGGATGAAAGGAGCTCCCTCAAGGGCAGGACTTGGATCTATACCTGAGCTTAGACCCATAAAGGCTGTAGATGTACAAATCAAAAGGGTATCGATAAATACTGAAAGCATTTGAACCAGTCCTTGTTTTACAGGATGGCTTACTTCAGCAGCTGCAGCGGCATTTGGTGCAGAACCAATACCAGCTTCGTTAGAATAAAGTCCTCTTTTCATACCCAAAATCATGGATGATCCGGCAAGACCTGAGAAAATTGCCTTGAAGTTGAAGGCATCTTCTATGATTTTCCTAAAGACTTCAGGAATCCTTCCTATATTTAGGATTATCATGATAAGAGAAACTACAACAAAGATTATTCCCATAAAAGGAACTAGGTTTTGGGTGATCTTAATTATTCTCTTTCCTCCACCAAGGATAACAAAGGCAACCGCAAGGGCGAAGAATCCTCCGATAATCTTTGGACTAATATCAGGATTGTAAATCCCGTAAGATTGGAAGGAAGATTGAAGGTTGAAGCTTGCAAGCATATTAAAGCCAACAGCATAGCAAACTATAAGGGCGATAGAGAAAACTACTCCGAGCTTTCTGCTCTTTAGACCTTCTTCTATGTAGTAAGACGGACCTCCGTATGAGCTGTGCTTTCCTTTTTTCTTATAAATTTGAGCAAGAGTTGACTCAGCAAAGGCACTAGCAGAACCTATTATAGCTACAAGCCACATCCAAAACACAGCTCCATAGCCTCCTAGACATATGGCAGAAGAAACTCCTACTATATTTCCAGTTCCTACTCTGGATGCTGTAGATATCATCAAGGCTTGAAAGCTTGATACATCTGATTCGTTCTTTGGTTTTTCCTTGATTACCTTGAAGGCTTCCTTTAGAAGGCTTACTTGGATAAAGCCAGTTCTTATTGTAAAATACAGGCCTACAGCTATAAGTAAGACTACAAGGATAGGGAAATACAAGACAGTATTTATCTTTCCTATAATCATATTCAAATTTTCCATTATTCTTCTCCTTATTTAAGTTTGAATTAACTTATCTAATAACTTTATCAAGATAATATAATAATAGATTATACCGCTGTTAAATAAATGTTTAAATAGCTTTAGTAATTTCTCAATATAAAATTACAAGTTTTATTGTACTGTTTATTCTTATCGATGAAAACATCTATTATTTTACTTAGGGAATTGGGGAGATTTTATTTTGAAAATTTTGACTTTCTAGGATTTAATTGTTCAATAATAAAATGCTAATATAATTTATAGAGAAATATTATTTGAAAGAGAGGCGATTTATGAATCAGAAATTAGATCTTACAAGAGGACCTATCTGGCAAACCTTAGTTAAACTTTCGATTCCTCTAGCCCTAACAGCCTTTATACAGATTGCTTATGGCTTTGTAGACATGATTTGGATATCTAGGCTTGGAACCGATGCAGTTGCAGGTGTAGGGATTGCTGGATTTGTCTTTTGGATAGCTAACTCCCTTGCTCTTATACCAAAGGTTGGTACAGGAGTTTTTGCATCCCAATCTTACGGCCAGGGCAGTGAGAAGGAGACTATAAGGGTAATAAATAACGGTATAATTCAAGCAGTGATTTTAGGTTTTTCCTTTACTATTTTTGTCCTAATTATTAGAAATATATTTATAGAAGCCTATCATTTGGGAGATGCGGCAGAGATTGCTGCAAAAAGATATCTTTTTATAGTGGCTTGTGGGATGATTTTCTTTTTTATAAATCCTATGTTTTCTCAATCCTTTACAGCCCTAGGGGATTCTATAAGTCCCTTTAAGATTAATGCAGTAGGACTTCTTGCAAATATGATACTAGATCCAGTTTTGATCTTTGGCTTTGGACCCCTTCCAGCCTTGGGCATAAGGGGAGCTGCTATAGCGACTATCTTCAGTCAGTTTTTGGTTAGCCTATGCTTTTTATTTGTTATCATAAGGCAGGACGATATAATCAAAAAGGCCATATCTAGGATTGATTATAGAATGAATTGGCAGAAGGAAATATTTAAGCTAGGTCTTCCGGCAGGAGTTTTGAGTGGTTTTCATGCTTCGATTTCTATGATACTAAATAGATTTATGGCAAGCTTTGGCCCAGTTCCAGTTGCGGTAGCTTCGATCGGGGCTCAACTTGAGTCGATTTCATGGAATACGACAGAGGGAATCCAAGTTGGAATCCAGGCTCTTGTTGGACAAAACTACGGAGCTAAAAAAATCGATAGGGTAATAGATATAATAAAGGTAAGCTTTAAGCTTGTGGCAAGCATTGGCCTTATAGCAAGTCTTGTCCTATTTTTCTTTAGGTACAATTTATTTGCTCTCTTTACGCCAGGAGATAGTGAAGCCATAAGCTTAGGCGCCGATTATCTCTTGATCCTTTCCTTAAGCCAGCTTATGATGGCAACAGAGATTGGCCTTGCTGGTGCTTTCAATGGGCTTTCTGATACAAAAACTCCAGCCCTAATAGGTCTTGTGATGAATACATCGAGAATCCCAATTTCCTTAATCCTCATGCCATTTTTGGGTGTTCATGGAGTATGGATTGCCATGAGCCTAAGCTCAAACTTCAAAGGGATTCTTGCTATAATTTTCCTATCTAGGAAGGTTAAAAAATTAAAAAATGAAAACTACAAAGAGCCAGAACTTGATTAAGCTGGCTCTTTTAGAATATTTATTATAAGTTTTCAATATCGAAGCTAGAAATCTCATCTACAAAGTAATCTGCTTCTTTTTTGATATAGTCCCACTCCTTTTCATTCCAAGGAAAGTCCTTTATGCCTACTGTCTTAATTCCAGAATTTTTGGCGGCTTTTATGGCATAGAGGGCATCGTCGAAAAGAATTAAGTCTTCTGGAGACTTGCCGTGTTTTCTGATCGAATACTCCCGGAATTCTTTCTTAGACTTATTGTATCCTGTTGTATCTGGTGTCGCCACAAAGTCGAAGAGGTCGAATACTCCAATTCTCTTTAGGGCCTTTTCTAGATATTTGTAGTCGGTGGAGGATGCTACAGAAAGAGTGTATCCCTTCTTCTTTAAGTCTTTTAGGAAATCTACAGCTCCGTTTTTAGGAAGAAGATCATTTGCGTAGGCATTTTCTATAGTCTCTTCGAAATACTTAATTACTTCGTCCTTAGTCATATCTCTTGCTATATTTTTCGATAGAAATTCACACATATCATAGAAGGGAAGGGCCTCAATCTCTCCCTTTTTTTCTTTTGGGATTTTATTTAAGTCATAACCGTATTTCGTAAAGATATCTTCGAGCGGTTTTATCCAAATATGCATGGAATCTAGAATCGTTCCGTCAATATCGAATATTAGTCCGTACATTTGTATCCTTTCGTCTATCTTTGAGCATGTCTGTAGCCTTTGCTGATGGCTTCTTCTTCTGAGTAAAACCAGGTTACATTTTCTACAGAAATCTTCTTATAGTCCCTCTGACCCGGGGTGTGATAGACTCCTGTAAGTCTATTGCCCTTGATTGGACCTTCTGTAGAATCTGCTGTATAGTTTTTCTTTCTACTGGTGTAAGGTCTAGTTTTTTGATTTTCGATTGGCCTATCTCCAGCAGGATATGGGAAACTATCCTTCGAACCTTGGCTAGAATTAGAAGGTCTCGTAGATCCAGATTGGACTTCTTTACTTTCTTCTCTGGACATTTCATCTTCAATAGAAGCAATAGCTTTTTCTAAATCTTTTTCTAAATCTTCTTCAATTTCATCTTTTTTTTCTGGCCCAGGAAGATTCTCCTTATCAGAATCTATAAGGCCAAGGGCTTCATCTAGGTCATAGTCTTCGTAGTAGACAATAGGGAGGTTTTCTGACTTATTATCTGCAAGACTGGTAGTCACAAAGCCCAGGGCTCCCAGACACAAGAAGAGAGCGAGCATGTTTTTCTTTTTCATAATTATCCTCCTTCAATTTATATATACATTATACCATATGGAAGGCTTTGCCTCTTAGTTAGATTTATAATATAATTAGCTGTAAGGAGATATTATGAACACTTTATTAGAACTCTATTTAACATTTTTTAAGATGGGTCTTTTCACCTTCGGTGGGGGATATGCCATGCTTCCTCTTTTAGAAAGAGAAGTGGTCGATAAGAAGGGCTGGGCAAGCCATGAGGAAATTTTAGACTATTATGCAATTGGCCAATCCACTCCAGGAATTATTGCCATTAACACCTCGACCTTTTGTGGTTACAAGGTAGGTGGAAACATCGGAGGGATTGTAGCAAGTCTCGGATTCATTACGCCATCTATAATAATCATTTCTATCATAGCCAAATTCCTACAAAGCTTCAGTCATCTAGCCATAATCCAACATGCCTTTGCCGGCATAAGAGTTGCGGTTTGTGCCTTGGTTTTTTATTCTGTCCTTAAGATGATAAAAAAGGATGCCAATACAGGACTTAAATTTATGGTATTTATTTTGACCTTTGTGGCTATAGGATTTTTGTCTATTTCGCCAATTGTGGTTGTGGTAACGGTTGGAGTTTTTGGAATACTTTTAGGAAGGGGAAAGAAAAATGCTTAGGTTGATGTGGGAGTTTTTTAAGATCGGAATATTTGCAGTAGGTGGAGGAATGGCAACCATACCCTTTCTCTATGAAGTAGGGGAGAAGTTTGGCTATTTCTCGAATGAAGAGCTTCTAGATATGATAGCTGTATCTGAATCGACACCTGGAGCGATTGGGATAAATATGTCTACTTATGCAGGAATTAACGCCCATGGATATGTGGGAGGTATTCTTGCTACGATTTCTCTAATCACAGGACCAGTGATAATTATTCTATTTATAGCAAGAGCCATGGATAAGTTTAAAAACTCCAAAGTCGTAAAGGATGCCTTCGTAACCTTAAGACCGGCTACAGCGGGCCTTATCCTTGGAGCTATGAGCTCGGTATTATTTGTAACTTTATTTAACATAGAAGCCTTTAGGCAAAGTGGAAATATAATAAATATAGTAAGACCAATTCCCTTAGGAATATTTGTGGTATTTTTAGGCTTATTAACGAAATTTAAGAAATTAAATCCTATTGTCGTAATCATAATAGGAGCTCTGCTTGGAATTTTCCTAAAACTCTAAGTTAGGCTGGGTATAAGTAGAATGTAAGAGAAAGGATAAGAAAATGTTAGTTTATATAGCAGGAAGTGGAGCTATGGGATCAACCATAGGCTATCACATAGAAAAAAATACGGACAGCCAAGTTATCTTACTAGATTACTGGCAAGATCATATAGATAAAATTAATGAAAATGGACTCAAAGTTTCTGGTAAAGTAGAAGATACAATAAAAATAAAAGCAATGAAACCAGAAGATGCCAAGAAAAAGGCAGACCTAGTTGTAGTTATGACTAAGTCAATGGCACTAGAATCTATGATGGAATCTATCGAAGGCATAATAGGAAAAGATACCCAAATTCTTTGCCTACTAAATGGAATGGGTCATGAAAAAATCTTAGAAAAATTTGTAGACAAAAATCAAATTAACATGGGGGTTACGATTTGGGCTGCTGGTCTAAATGCACCAGGAGAAATAGAAATCACAGGCAAGGGAACAATAGATGTCCAAAATATCGGTGATGATGAGAAAAATGGAAGAAAGATTGCTGATCTCTTAGATAAGGCAGGCCTTGGAGCAAAATACGATACAGACGTGATGTATGCGATCTGGAGAAAGGTTATGGTAAATGGAACTATGAATTCCATGACCACGCTTATGGAATGCACCATTGGAGAATTCTTCGATTCA
>NZ_JALEIL010000028.1 GCF_022770135.1 Anaerococcus sp.
TTGCCAGATGAGATTAGAGATTTCTTCTATGCAGAAGATTCTACCATGCTTATGGTAAAGTTTAGCGAGTCTTCATCATCGTTTAAGACAATGGAAGCTATAGATAAGATAAGAGCTATCGAGTCCAAGGAGAAATTTTTAAGTGGTATGTCTTCTTTGGTTAAGGATACCAAGGATTTAATAGATCACGAAACACCAATTTATGTAGCCCTAGCGGTTGTACTTGCCTTGATTGTCCTTAGTTTTACAAATGAATCGACAATTATACCCTTTCTTTTCTTATTAAATATAGGCTATGCGATTCTTTATAACTTTGGTAGCAATATTTTCTTAGGAGAAATTTCATATATAACTAAGGCTATAGCGGCAGTTTTGCAGCTTGCTGTTACGACAGACTACTCAATCTTCTTATATCACAGATATGCAGAAGAAAAGAAAAGACGTGATTCCAACAATGTAGCTATGGATAAGGCTATGCAAAAAACTATAGCTTCAATCTTTGCTTCGTCACTTACTACATTTGCGGGATTTCTAGTACTTATATTGATGAGACTAGGACTTGGTAAGGATATCGGTCTTGTAATGAGTAAGGGTGTCCTTCTTGGATTAATTTCTACCGTAGTAGTATTGCCACCAATGATATTAATAGCTGAAAAACTAGTAGAAAGATTTAACCATAGGGCCTTCCTACCATCTTTCGAGAAGACTTCAAATCTTGTATTAAATCACAAGAAGACATTTTTCATAGCCTTCTTAATCCTTTTTGTGCCAGCAATTTATGGGGCACGAAACACAGACCTTTACTATAACTTAGATAGATCTCTTCCAGCAGACCTTGATTCGATTGTAGCCTTAAATAAGATGAAAAAAGATTATGACATGGCTTCAACCCACTTTGCTTTAGTTAGTGATGACTTGAGCAAGCAAAATATTAATGGACTTGTGGATGAGCTTGATAAGGTAGAAGGTGTAAACAATGTTTTAGGTATTGACTCTTTTACAGGCCTAACTCTTTCAGACAGTGCCCTACCAGATAAGTTAAAAGATATTTTCCACAAGAATGGTTATCAAATGCTAATGATGAATTCTAAGTATCAAACAGCATCTGATGAAGTAAATAATCAAGTTGATGAAATTAACAAAATAATAAAAGAACACGATCCTGATGGATATCTTACAGGAGAAGCAGTCCTTACAAAAGACCTTACTACTATATCTGACAGGGACTTCAAGATGGTAAATACAGCATCAATTATTACTGTATTTGTAATATTAGCAGTTGTTTTCAAATCAATAGGAATTCCTATTGTACTAATAGCAGTTATCGAACTTGCTATACAAATCAACATGGGTATACCATTCTACTTGGGTCAAACAATCCCATTTGTAACATCAATCATAATAGGAGTTGTTCAATTAGGATCTACCATCGATTACTCAATCCTTATGATGGATAGGTTCTTGGCAGAGTATAAGAAAAGTGGCGATGTAAATAAGTCGCTTAAGCTAACAGTGAAGGAAGCATCCAAATCTATTGTGACTTCAGCCCTATCATTTATGGCTGCGACAGTAGGTGTAGGCTTGTATTCAAAAATGGAAATAGTTTCAACAATATGTATGTTCTTGGCAAGGGGAGCAATAATAAGTATGCTTTCAATAATATTATTCCTACCAGCTATAATCAGCATAACATTTCCATTTATCAAAAAGACAACTAAGGGAATTAATTAGGAGGAAAAGATGAAAAATAAATTTGTAAAGAGCTTATCTGTAGCACTCGCAGGGTCAATGCTTGTGACAAATGTAGTTTTTGCAGATGGGACAGTTAAGAAAAACGAAACCATGTATGTAACACAAGAAGAAAATGAAATAAAAGATAAGACAGCTTCAATCTGGATTAACTCAGATGGAAATGTAAAGGTTAAGGATAAGTCTAATCTTAAAGATATCAAAAACCTAAAGACAGATGAAAAAATCGATCCAAAAGATGGTTATATAAATTGGAATGAAGATAGCAAGGATGTCTACTATCAAGGACAAGCGGAAGAAGACCTTCCTGTAGATATTTCTGTAAAATATTTTCTAGATGGTAAGGAGATTAAGGCAAAAGACCTAGAAGGAAAATCTGGTCACCTAAAAATCGAAATATCAGCTAAGAACAAAAGAAGCGGAATGGCTACAGTAAATGGTAAAGAACAAAAGGTATTTTCACCATATCTAGTACTTGCCGAAATTAACTTTGATGAAGATAAGGTTACAAATATAAAAACAGACGACGGCAAGGTCGTAAAAGATGGTAAAAACGAAATTGTAGCAGGAGTTCTCGCACCAGGACTTAGACAAAACTTTAAAGAAATCCTTGAAGATGATAAACTTGATAAGTTCAAGGATAAAATCGAGATGGAAATGGATGTAAAAGACTACAAGCCTACTGAGGTCTATGCAGTAATTACAAACGAACTCTTCCAAGATTCCGCTAATATTTCATCCTTAGATGATCTAAATAAGGGAATCGATGAGCTTGAATCAAATGCAGCAAAGCTCGTTGACGGATCAAATCAATTAGCAGATGGTGGAAATAGACTAAACGATGGTATAGGTCAGCTAAGTAATGGAGCAAGTGAGCTTGCTGCAGGTTCTGGCAAAATCGTATCATCATTCGATCAAATGGCAAATGCCTTTGCGGACCTACCTAACCAAGTTGGAACAATGACTTCAGCAATTGACATGCTAAATAATGGAGGAAGCAGTTTAGATCAAGGTATTAACCAATATACTGCCGGAGTTAATAAGATTAATGAAAATATGCCAAAACTTACAGAAGCTAGTAGACAGCTAGAAGCTGGAGCAAGTGATTTAGATGATGGTCTTCTAAAACTTGATAATGCAACATCTAGCCTCAAAGAAAAAATGGGAATGTCTGATGGCAAGGAAGATTTGGGTAGATTTACCGAATCCATGACTGAACTTAAGACAGGGCTTGATAGCCTATCAACAGGGATTGCCCCACTAAGTCAAGGAGTAAGTGAGCTTAGCCAAGGATTAAGTAAACTTGAAGACTCAAGCCGAGAGCTAAGTGGGGGAGTTAACAATCTTCAATCTTCCACTCAAAACATGCCAAGTCTTGATCAAAGTTCAGCCGATCTTACAGCCCAAGCTCAAGCTATTGATGCAGTAATAGCAAACTTAGAAGAAAATAACGAAGAAGGAAATCTAACAGGTCAAATCGAAAACCTAAGAGCTGTTAGAGATACTCTCTACCAAGAAAGTGAAAGCGTGGCTACAGCTGGATATGCTTATAGTCAAATCTCAGAGTCTCTTTCCGTTCTATCCCAAGGAGCAAGCGAGCTTAGCGGAGGAATCAGCCAAGCTTATAAGGGGGCTAATGAAATCGATGAGAAATTAAAGGCATCATCAGAAAAGATGATTACAGCTTCAAATAGTCTTGCCACAGGAACTGAAAAAATAAGTCAAGGATTTAATAAGAGTAATCTAGCTAAATTACAAGAATCTATAGTAATGTTAGATGAAGCTACAGGAAAGCTAAAACAAGGATCAGCTAAACTTAAAGAAGGAACTAGCCAAAACAGGGCAGGTGTTGAAAACTTAGCAGCTGCAGTAGCTGAACTTGACGGTAACTCTCAAAGCCTAAGAGAAGGTAGTGCAGACCTTTCAGGAGGATTGGCACAATTTGCCGAAAGAAGTAAGGCTCTATCATCCTTAGGAAATATCAATGAAGAAGCTATCAATCCTATGGCAGCTGGCCTTAACCAACTAAATGATGGAATAATGAAGCTTGATTCATCTACTAAAGAATTAAAAGACGGAAGTGATCAATATATGGCTTCATTTGAAGAGTTTAGATCTGGCCTAAGCGAATACAAGGCAAAGGGAATCGATGAAATTGCCAATAAAACATCTGAAGTAAATGAAATTTCAGAAATCTTAGATGAAATGAGTAAGCTTGCCAAAGAAAACAATTCAATCACAGGCACAAGCGATGACTTCGAAACAAGATCTAGGATAATTCAAAAGATCAAGTAAAAATCAAGAACCTGCGAAAGTGGGTTCTTTTTTGATGACTAAAACTAAAACAAAAAAGCTCTTAAAGCTTTGATTAAGTCTCACTTGTCCATAATTGTTTATGATGGGAAGTGCTTGATTTAATTAGCTTTAAGAGCTTTCATTTTATTTATCTTTTTCTCTTAAATATTTATCTATATTTTCTGCGGCTTTTTTACCTGCTCCCATGGCAAGGATTACTGTTGCAGCTCCGCTTACTGCATCTCCTCCGGCAAAGACAGCTTCTTTTGTGGTCATGGTCCTATCATCTATTATAATTCCGCCCCAGCTTTCTGTATCTATATCTGAGTTGGTATTTTTGATAAGTGGGTTAGGTGATTGGCCTATGGCGATTATTACAGATTCAAACTCACATTCTTCAAATTCATCTGTAGGAATAGGACGTCTCCTGCCAGAGCTATCTGGCTGACCTAGTTCCATTTTTTCTAGCTTTACCTTCTTAACCCAGCCATTTTCTCCTATGATTTCTACTGGATTGTGGAGATTCATGAAATTGATACCTTCTTCTCGGGCGTGGTGGCTTTCTTCGACTCTTGCAGGCATTTCTTCGAAGCTTCTCCTGTAGGCAATAGTTACATCCGCTCCCATTCTCTTGGCAGATCTTGCGGCATCCATCGCCACGTTTCCTCCACCTACAACACAAACTTTCTTTCCGATATGGATTGCCGTGTCGTATTCGGGGAACTTGTAGGCCTTCATTAGGTTCATCCTTGTTAGAAATTCATTAGCTGAATATACTCCATTTAAGTTTTCTCCAGGAATACCTAGAAATCTTGGAAGTCCAGCCCCTGTAGAAAGGTAGATTGCTTCAAATCCTTGATCGAAGAGGTCTTTTATAGAAATTGTCCTTCCTACGATTGTATTAGTCTGAAGCTTGACACCGAGACCTATTACGTTCTTAAGCTCCTTTTGGACGAGCTTTTTAGGAAGTCTAAATTCTGGTATACCATACATCAAAACTCCACCTGCTGTGTGGAAGGCGTCAAATAAAACCACTTTATATCCAAGTTTTGCTAGATCTGCAGCAGCAGAAAGTCCTGAAGGACCAGCTCCTACTACCGCTACCTTTTTGTTTATGCTAGTTACCTCGATTGGCTTGTTGTATTTTTTATTATTTCTATAATCTGCAACGAATCTTTCAAGTCTACCAATTCCTACAGGCTCGTCTTTTATGCCTCTAGTACATTTTCCTTCACATTGGACCTCTTGTGGGCAGACCCTGCCACAGATTGCAGGAAGGTTGTTGGTCTCTGATATCTTTCTATAAGCTCCATCGAGGT
Source organism: Anaerococcus sp. (assembly GCF_022770135.1). Lineage (GTDB taxonomy): Bacteria > Bacillota > Clostridia > Tissierellales > Peptoniphilaceae > Anaerococcus. Next base: position 5,364 of record NZ_JALEIL010000028.1, read on the forward strand.
CATCTTCTAGGATTAGATGGATGAACTCAGGGATTTTTACTCCTACTGGGCAACCTGATACACAAGGTTTGTTTTTACATTGGATGCATCGACTAGCTTCTTCCTTAGCCATTTCTAATGTATATCCCAGACTTACTTCCTCGAAATTCTTATTTCTTACATCAGGGTCTTGTTCTGGCATTGGAACTTTCGTCTTTGCCATATTAAATTTAGCCATTTCTTACCTCCCCTGTTAGATTACATATATGCTCACGCTCTTCTGTGGCGTAGTTTCTTGATCTATTCATCGCTTCATCAAAATCCACCAAGAATCCATCAAAGTCTGGACCATCAACACAAGCAAACTTCATCTCGCCTCCAACTGTAAGTCTACAACATCCACACATGCCTGTTCCATCAACCATGATAGAGTTCATGGATACAGTTGTAGGAATATCGTGTGGTTTTGTAACTTTGACTACATTTTTCATCATGATGGCAGGACCAATTGTTAGGACGTGGTCGTATTCTTTTCCTTCTTCTATGAGATCTTCTAGAACTTGGGTTACGAAGCCTTGTCTTCCATAAGATCCATCGTCTGTTGTTATGTATAAATTATCTGATGAAGCCTTAAGCTCATCTTCTAGGATTATTATATCCTTATTCTTAAAGCCCATTATTACATCGACATTAGCTCCGATTTCATGGAGGTATTTGGCTTGTGGATAGGCGATAGCTGTACCTAAACCTCCTCCAATGACACAGACATTTTTACCTTTGAGATAATCAAGCTCGGTTGGCTTTCCTAGTGGACCTACAAAGTCGAGGAAGCCATCTCCTGCCTTTAAGGCATTCATTCTCATTGTAGTACCACCTACAACTTGGACTATGATAGTTACATTTTCATCATCCGTTGATGAGATAGTAAAGGGAACTCTTTCGCCCTTTTCATCAAGTCTTAGAATAATAAATTGGCCAGGCAGAGCTTTTTTGGCAATAGCTGGTGCCTTTACGACAAATTTAATTGTATTATCATTTAGATTAGTTTTTTCTATAATTCTTGCCATAAGATCCTCCTAATATTATATTACCAAATACTAAGTTAATTTACAATAAGGGTGCAAAAGTATAGGGAAATAGTAGAGTATATATTATTGATAATATTTAAAGGAAGGAGAAATATGACAGAGAAAAAATACACTAACAAGTATTTGCTTAAAAGATTTATACCTTATTATAAACCTTACAAGAAAATACTTACTATAGATTTGATATCAGCTGCCCTTACAACTATAAGTCAGCTAGTCCTTCCTCTATTGCTATCCTACCTAACAGATTGGGCTCAGTTGGGCCTTCTCGATATGCCTAGGCTAGGAAAGGTCGCTTTAATCTATCTTGCGACTAAGTTTATAGAGGTTGTGTCAAGATTTATCATGCAATCCTATGGACACATCATGGGTGCACTAATAGAAAAGGATATGAGAGGGGATGTCTTCTCCCATCTTTTGACAATGGATACGGAGTTTTTCAATGAGGCCAAGATAGGCCAGCTTATGGCGAGGATGACTACAGACTTAAATGAGATTACAGAATTCTCCCACCATGTACCAGAAGAATTTCTAGTAGCAGCTATTAAACTTGCTATATCCTTTGTAGTCTTATTAACTATTAACTGGCAGCTTTCTTTAATTATATACATCCTAATTCCAATCATGTATATATTCTCTAGGAAATCCAGACAGAAGTTTAGACAAGCGACTATGAATACAAGAAAGCAAATCGGCGCCATTAACTCAGGAATCGAGGATACTCTTCTTGGGATCAATGTTGTAAAAAGTTTTGCCAATGAAGATATAGAAAAGGAAAAGTTTGGCAAGGAAAATGAGAAGTTTGCAGATATCAAGAAGGACCAATACTTCAATATGGCCAAATACTTCTGTGTCAAGGATGCCTTTTCAGGCTTTATGTACGCAGTTCTAATCCTTGTCGGAGGAATCTTTGTAATCCAAAAGACAATCACTGCAGGAGATCTTATCGCCTTTACCATGTATCTAAACATGCTAGTTGCAACTATCGAAAGACTAATTAACTTCACCGATACCTACGAGAGAGGAACAACTGGTATAGAAAGATTTGTCCAAATCATGAATCTCGATAGGGACATATATGATAAGGAAGAAGCTAGTAAATTAGAGGACGTTCAAGGAAAAATAGAATTTGACCATGTTTATTTCAAATATCCTGAGACCAAAGAGGAAGACCCTTATGTCCTAGATAATATGTCCTTTACCATAGATGTAGGAGAAAATATAGCCCTAGTTGGTCCGTCTGGAGCTGGAAAGACGACAATATCTAAGCTAATCCCAAGATTTTATGATGTCGATGATGGAGCTATTAGAATTGATGGGGATAATATCAAGGATTTAACCATAGACTCCCTAAGAGATAATATAGGAATAGTCCAACAAGATGTCTATCTTTTCAGTGGAACCATCAAGGATAATATCAAATACGGTAAGGAAGATGCCACAGATGAAGAAATCGAAAAGGCAGCAGAGCTTGCAGGAGCCTTGGAATTTATAAGTGACCTTCCTTATGGCTTTGATACCTATATAGGAGAGCGTGGAGTGAAGCTTTCTGGCGGACAGAAACAGAGAATATCTATAGCTAGAGTCTTTCTCAAAAACCCACCAATTCTTATTCTAGATGAGGCGACAAGTGCCCTAGATAATAAGAGCGAGGCAATAGTTCAATCATCTCTAGAAAAATTAAGCAAGGGAAGAACAACTCTCACTATAGCCCACAGACTATCTACAATAATAAATGCAGACGAAATCCTAGTCTTAACCTATGATGGTATAGTAGAAAGAGGAAATCACAAGGACCTCCTTGCTAAAAAGGGAGTCTACTATAATTTATATAATTCAAACAATACAGACTTGTTTGGATAATAAGGAGCAGGGAGACCTGCTTTTTCTTTGGATAATTTTAAATAAAACAGCTTTTAGCAAACTTTTCCTAAATACGATGATTTTATTAGGCTCAAGTCGTATAATCCTATAATAGATAAGGAGATAATATGGGAAAATTTTTCGGTAAGATTTTACATGTACTGGCCACTATATTGGGCAGTATATTTAATCTATTAATAAACATAATGAACGTAATAACAATGACCTTTGAGGGGATTAGACAATTACTTATGCTAATATTTGTCTTTGGCTGCTCCACATTTTTCTTCTTTCCTGTCTTGGCCTTGGCCATACCGAGGAAGTGGTGGACTGTTATATTTATAATACTAATCATCCCAATCCTTGGTCCCAAGTTTATATCCATGCTCAAATACGGCAACTACACACTAACAGAGTGGATGTATGATAGGGCGGATTCATTGATTACAGGAAGGAAAGTCGGCTACGATTCTATTTCTGATTATTCGAACAAGTATAAGTTTGAAAGAGAAGAAGAAAGAAGAAGGGCGGCCGAAGAAGCTGCAAGAGCTCGTCAGGAAGAAATGAACAGAAGGTTTGAGGAGATGTTTAGAGGCTTTAGCTATACAAACATGAATCAAGGAAACTGGAATTCCTATAATACAAATTCTGGCTATAGTAATATGACAAATGACCTTGGTTTTAAAGAAAAGTACGAGAAAGCTTGTAGGACACTTGGCCTAGATTATCAGACTGATATATATGAGGTCAAGCTTAACTATAGAAAGCTTGCCAAAAAGTATCATCCAGATATAAACAAGGACCCAGGTGCTACAGAGAAATTCCAGGAAGTAAACGACGCCTATGAATTCTTGACAGAAGATAATATTAACAAATATAAGTCGAACTACAGATGAGGGAGAAAATGATGACTGAAACAATATCTAGCTTAGATCAGGCTGTTATCCTTTCAGAAATCGCCTCCAACGCTGGAGCTATAATGCTTGCCAATGGGGCAGAAATTTATAGGGTGGAGGATACAGTAGAAAGAATAATAAGAAGCAAAAAAAATATCAGAGACGTAGATGTTTACTCTACTGCCAATGTCATTGTCCTATCCTTTTCTTTCAACAAGGAGATCCATACAAATATAAGAAGAGTAAAGTCTAGGACCTTCAACCTATACTATATAAACAAGGTTAACTCATTTTCCAGAGAATTTGTTAGTGGCAATTACAGCTTACAGGAAGCCTTAAGGGAATTAAATAAAATAAAGGCAGATCCCGGATATCCTTTAATACTACAAATATTAGGATCGGCACTTTCTGCTGCTGCTTTTACAATACTTTTGGGTGGAAAGATAACAGATATGCTAATATCTTTCTTAGTTGGATTTGTATCATATATAGTAAGCTTTCAGTTTCAGGAGGCAAACTTTGGCTTCTTCCTAGTAAACTTTATTGCAGGGCTCGTAGTAAGTTTGATCACAGTAACATTTAGACTCTTCCTACCTTATATAGCAGTAGATAAAATAGTCATAGGATCGATGATGGCCTTCCTTCCAGGAATCACCCTGACAAATGCCATGAGAGATTTGATGAGCGGGGATGTTACTAGTGGGCTAACGGGAGCTACAACTGCAATCTTAGTATCTACTGCCCTTGCTCTGGGAGTTGCTATGCCAATAACAATTGCAACCTACATTAGATAGATAAGGAGGATAAATGTATATTTACGAATTTATAGTATCTTCCATAGCGGCTATAGGATTTGCTTTGATATTTCAAGTTCCCAAAAAGCCTCTACTAATCTCTGCATTAAATGCAGGGTTTGGTTGGGTAATATACAAAATGACAATATCCTACACAGGAAGTGTCTATATAGGAACTTTTCTTTCGGCCTTCGTCATATCATTTATATCAGAATTCTGTGCAAGATATTTCAAATTTCCTGCTCTGGTCTTTATAGTGCCAGGAGTCATCAACCTATGTCCAGGAGAAGCTATATTTAATACTATGAAATACTTCATTAATAACGAAAGTGCCTTGGTTTTACTAACCCTATCCAAGGCCCTAGCTATTGCTGGAGCCATATCATTTGGAATACTTTTATCATCATCATTTTCTAGGAATATGAAAAACTTTAGAAGAAGAAAAGTTAAGAGGACTAACTACTTAAACTATTTTAGGAGGAAAAAATGAAACAAAGAATATATCTAGCAGGCGGATGCTTCTGGGGAGTAGATGCGTACTTTAAAGAAATAGAAGGAGTCGACAAAACAGAAGCAGGATACGCTAATGGAAAGACAGAAGATACCTTCTATGAAAATCTCAAAAACTCAGACCACGCCGAAACAGTAAAAGTGACCTATGATGATGAAGAAATTAGCCTAGAAAAATTGCTAGAATATTTCTACTATATAATAGATCCATTTTCTATCAACAAACAAGGTGGGGATATGGGAAGACAATATAGGACTGGCATATATTCAGATGATGAAAAGATTCTAGAAAAAGTAAGAAAATTTATAGAAGAAAAGCAAAAAAACGAAGAAGAAAAAATCCAGGTTGAAGTAGAAAAGCTTAAAAACTATATAAAAGCAGAAGAATATCACCAAGATTATCTAAAGAAAAACCCAAATGGATATTGCCACGTAAATCTTTCTGATAGGCCAGATTTCAACTAAACAATATAGATTGACCAAGATGCCCGATATCAAAAAAAGGGCATCTTATATTTTTTTAAGAAATTATTTGACATGGGTAAAAATCCATGGTATTATATAACAGTCGGCGAGAGCTGATGGAACCAATTAAATTAAATAAACAATAACATAACCTAAAATTCTTTTGAAATAAAGGATAAC
>NZ_JALEIL010000056.1 GCF_022770135.1 Anaerococcus sp.
TATTATATTTAAAATATATGGTCTTATTTAGCAAACTATGTTATAATAATAGTAAAAAGAAAGCTTTTGTTAGAAATATTTAAGGTTGTAATATATTATTATAAATTCTTACACAAAATCTATAAGCTTAAGAAGAAAAAAACATACATAAATTCTAGGAGGAGATATGAAAAGGGAGAGAAAATTTAGGCTATTAGCACTTATCCTGCCAGTTCTAATGCTGATCCAAGCCTTTTTCCTTGCGCCTACGGGTTTGGCTGAGGAAGAAACGAAAAAAGTAACTTATACCATACATCTTGATTTTTCAATCAAAGATACTACGGTTAAAGAATCTAGTGGAAGGCAGGTTAAGCTTTGGAAAATACCGGAAGATAAGCTAGAGAAAGATCAAGCAGGTAAGGTTGATAGACTTTCTATGGCTAAAAAATACGATGGTATGAAGGAAGAAGATATCATAAATGATCTCGGAGAAGAAATCCTTACAAGCGAAGAGTCTGAAATCAAAGATGACAATAATGAAAGAATCAGCCTACAAATCGAACAGGAAGAAAATGAAGAATCTTATTATCTTATAAAAGAAAGCGAAGAATCTTTTGCTAAGATGAAAGATAGAATTGATTCAGGAAAATCTTCTAAGCTTACTACAACAGTATTAAAAGTACCTGATGATGAATTTAAGAACAATGAATTGCTTATCAATTTAAAAGATAGCCCAAAGACTACTGACTTAAAACTAATCAAGGTAGATGCTGATAACCCTAATATCAAGCTAGATAAGGTTAAATTTAAATTATTTAAGAGGATCGAGAATAAAGAAAGCGAAAATAATAATTTTGTAGAAAAGTATATCGATATTCCTATCAAGCTTAAAGGTAATCTTGGTAAATATAGCTTTGAGTCTGAGTTAGATGATGAAAGTCTTGCGACCGAACTTCAAACTGATACAGATGGAGAAATAACAATATCAGGGCTTGATTCAAATTCATATTATTACTTCAAAGAAGTTGAGGCAATAAAAGGATACAAGAGCATAGAAAACGAAGGAACAAAATCTGAGGCTAAGAAGCCAGGTGAAGTAATAGAATTTAAAAACAAGAGAATTCCTTTTGTCGTTAAGAAAGACTCTATCAGCAAAAAGCTTCTGAATGATGTAGTGTTCGAGGTTTATGACTCTAATGATAATTTACTTAAATTTATTTGGGACGAAAATAAGGATGCCTACATATACGTTGATGAAGGTTTAGATAATGCAGATAGCAAAGTAAAAACAAGAGGCCAAGGAGATGCTGCTGGCCAGATAAATATCCTTGGATTAAATGAGGGAACAGGCTATTACTTCAGAGAAGTGGAACCTCTAGTAAATTACAAGCCTTTAGAAGGAAAAATCACTTTTGATGTTGATGAGAATGGCCAAATCTTAAATAGTAACAAGCAAAATTCTCAAATAACCGTTTTAAATGTTCCGACCAATAAACCTTCAACACCTCCAGATGAAGAGAAGCCTAAGGGTGGTAGGAAGTTTGTAAAAGTTGACTTTGAGGATCACAGTAAAAAGTTAAAAGGTGCAAAATTCTATGTTGAATTTTGGAATGAAGAAGGAGAATGGGAACAAGTTAAGAGAGATGGTAAACTTTACATCGTAGAATCTGATGAAAATGGAAATGTAGTGGTTGATAATCTTAAATATGGAAAATATAGATTAACAGAAACAACGGCTCCAATAGACTACGTTCCATTTCTTGGGAAAATAGACTTTGAGATAAATGCTGATTCAATTAATTTAAGCCCTATAGTTATAGAAAATGTATATGAACCTCCAAAAGAGGAGACACCCCCAAGTCCACCATCTCCACCTTCAACACCAACAACTCCTAGCAGTCCAGGAACAATTTCCACAACACGCGGGCCTCGTGGTCCACTAGTTAAGACTGGGGATATTAGGATTTGGATTTATTTTGCCATAGGTTTACTTATGGTTGTGACAGGATTTGTCATTATTAGAAATCAAGATAAAAAACAAGAACTTGCATAGCTTAAGATAGATGCGGTAGCGATATCGTATCTATTTTGCTTATAAAGGATTTTAGATGGCGATTTTACGTAAAAATAAAGAAAATAAAAATATTAAGAAACAACCTTCTAGAAAGGCCAAGTGGACCTTTAGGCTTGTCTTTCTCTTGGGCTTCTTGGTAGCTCTCTATCCCCTAGTCAACAGACTATACTATAGGATTGACTCCAATAACCAAGTATCAGTCTTTAACGAAGAGACAGATAAGCTAGCTACAGAGGAGATCGAAAGAAGGATGGGGCTTGCCAGAGCTTATAACGATTCCTTGAACAATTCTGTCTCAGAGGACCCTTATGCCAAGGATAAACAGGAAAAGGGAAGGGCAGAGTATGCTAGGATGCTTGAAGTCCATGAGATGATAGGCCACGTTGAGATACCAAAAATCAACCAAGACCTTCCTATATATGCAGGAACCGCAGAGGAAGTCCTCCAGAAAGGAGTAGGCCACTTGGAAGGAACTTCTCTTCCAATCGGAGGTAACTCCACTCACGCTGTTCTTACAGCCCATTCTGGTCTACCGGAGGCTACTCTCTTTACCCATCTTAGTGAGCTTGAGATAGGAGATAAGTTCTACGTCCACAATATTTCAGAAACTCTAGCCTACCAAGTCGATCAAATCAAGGTCATAGAGCCTACCAACTTTTCCGACCTATTAATCGATCCAGGCCATGATTATGTAACCCTCCTTACATGTACTCCGATAATGATCAACTCTCACAGACTCATTGTTAGGGGCCACAGGGTGCCATATGTACCTGCTGTCGACGAGGAGCTAATCAGAACTACCAAGGCAAACCGGATCTTTAGACTCTTATTCTTCATAGCTCTATTCTTGATTATTATCTTGATAATCTACCTATGGAAGCTAAGAAGAGACAACAAGAAATATTACACAAGAATTGAAGATATTAGACAAAGACAAGACAAATTGATGAATAAGTCGAAGAAGGTGAAAGAAGATGAAGACTAAGCTAAAAGATAAGATAAAGTTTGGTCTAATCTTCCTAGTTGGGCTTTTGATATTCTCTTATCCAATGATTTCCCAGAAGTTTTATGAAATCAAGGCAGAAGACGAGATAATCGAGTTTGTCAAACAGAGTAAGGAAATAAACGAAGAAGAGGTAAACAAGAGGATGGAGCTTGCAAGGGCCTACAACGAGACCCTAGACCCTTCAAGGCTCTCTGACCCTTACAGCAAGAAGGAAGAAGAAGCGAGAGCTTACTACGCTCATATGCTTGAAGTAAATGAGATGATAGGCCACGTAGAAATACCAAAGATCAACCAAGACCTTCCTGTCTATGCTGGAACCAGCGAGACGGTCCTACAGAAGGGCTGCGGCCACTTGGAAGGGACATCTCTTCCTGTAGGAGGTAAGTCTACCCACACGGTAATCACAGCCCACAGGGGCCTTCCTGAAGCCGTTTTGTTTAGGTACTTGGACCAACTAGTCGAAGGAGATATTTTCTACTTCCACAATATCCAGGGAACTCTGGCCTACAGGGTCGATCAAATTATGGTAGTCGAGCCAACCAACTTCGAGCCAGTCCTAGTCCAAGAAGGCAAGGACTATGCGACTCTTTTGACCTGTACTCCATATATGATCAACTCGCACAGACTTTTGGTTAGAGGCTACAGGATTCCTTACCAAGAGGCTATAGATGATGGTATTGCCAATACACCAAGATTTAAACCAGACTTTTTCCAATTGTTGCTAATACTAATGCCTATCCTGGTATTTTTGATAATTGTATCAACTAGAGAGAAAAGAAAATCACTAAACTTAAGAAAAGAGGTAGAAGATATTGAAAAAACAATCAAAACTAACAAAAATTAGCTTCATAGGATATCTTCTTATCCTTATTGGCCTACTTTTTGTAACAGTGCCCTTGATAAATAGGACTGCAAACGAGATCTCCTATAACAAGAGGCTAGAAGAATTTGAACAAGAGCAAGCAAATAGACCAAAAGAAGAAATCGAAGAAGAAAACAAGGCTGCCGAAAAATATAACGACCTTGTAAGAAACTCCGACACCAGCATCCTAGATCCCTTCACGACAGAAGACAACCAAAACCGTTACAATTATTTCAAAAACTCAAATGAAGTCTTCGCCTACCTAGAAATCCCAAAACTCGGCAAGAACCTTCCAATCTACCTTGATGCGACCCTAGATCACATATCAAGAGGAGTTGCCCAAGTAGAAGGAACAAGCATTCCTGTAGGAGGAAAGGGAACAAGGTCAGTCATAGCAGGCCACAGGGACTGGTGGGGAGATACCATGTTTCTATACGTAGATGAGCTAGTCGAAGGAGATGACGTCTACATCAAAAGAGCAACAGAGACCCTCCACTACAAGGTAAGCGACAAAGAAGTAATAGGCCCATATGATTGGGATAGACTCGACAAAAGAGGAGACCAAGACGTCCTAACCCTCCTAACCTGTTCACCCTTCTACCCACCACGCCCAGACAGACTCCTAGTAAACTGCATAAGATACGAAGAGCCAAAAGAAGCGAATGGAGAAGAAAAGAAAGAAGATAAAAAAGAGACCCAAGCTCCAGTAAAAAGAGTACAAAGAGCAAGCATCCTAACAAAAATAGGAGCAGGACTTGGAATAATCCTAATAATTCTCCTCCTAGCGAGATTATTTAAAAGAATAAAATACACAAGAAAAAACAAATAAAACAAGAATCCCTTGGAAAAAAATCCAAGGGATTTTTAGTAGAAAGTTTTGGAAAATAGGTACGCCCCGAGAGCTGCCCTATAATTAAAAAATATAAAGAGGCTTCTCCACAAGGTCGGAGCAAGGGAACTTTTTTGAAATAGTTAATATTAATTAAACACAACACCCCTTATGTCGACCACCCCTTATATCGAGCGGAGCGAAGCGAAGTCGAGATATCTCAGAAGAGATTCAGTCCCCCTTATGTTAGTGTATCAAGACATCTCACAAAAATTTCCACCTCGAACGAATGTGAGAGGTCTACAGAACATTGGGACGTGTTTGATTTAAGATTTCGTTATTTAGTTATTTGCGTAGATAACTGGAACTTTTATATTTACATGTCATTGTGGACTGTAGATCTCTCGTCGCTTCGCTCTGTCGAGAGGGCTTAACTTCTGTTTGAATTTATCTCAAAGTATATATCTTGTTGTTTTTATTCCTGTAACTGTTAGAGGCTTCTCCACAAGGTCGAAGCAAGGGAATTGTGGTACTCGCATAAAAGGAGCTATGCTATTACCCTTATATCGAGCGAAGTCGAGATATCTCTTATCATTTTCCATCTCTATTGGAATATCCATAGTGAACAAAGCTAATCTTAGCCTGTGAACCACCTCGAACGAATGTGAGAGGTCTACAGAACTTTGGGACGTGTTTGATTTTAGATTTAGTTATTTACGTAGATAACTGGAACTTTTATATTTACATGTCATTGTAGACTATAGATCTCTCGTCGCTTCGCTCTGTTGAGATGGCGTAACTTCTGTTTGAATTTAGCTAAAAGTATATATCTTGTTGTTTTGATTCCTGTAAATGTGAGAGGCTTCTCCACAAGTTCGAAGCAAGGGAAATGCTATAACACACATTATAGTTATTTAAGGATAACCCTTATGTCGAGAAACACCTCCCTTATGTCGAGCGTAGTCGAGACATCTCTAAATTTATTCTAATGCAGGAGTTTGTATATAAGTATACTTGTCATAGAGCCAAATCCAAAGGGGCCCAACATTAAAAAGTTTGTACAAAAAAAAGCTAAGCATTATTGCTTAGCTAAATTATGGTCGGGGTGAAAGGATTCGGTTCTTCGAGCCTCACCTTCTCAAAGCCGTAAGTACCAATCAATAATATTTTAATACAAAAAAAGCAACCATTACGGTTGCTAAATCATGGTCGGGGTGAAAGGATTCGAACCTTCGACCTCATGTTCCCAAAACACGCGCGCTACCAAGCTGCGCCACACCCCGTCATCAACTGACTATTATAGTATACGACATATATTTCTTTTTGTCAAATCTTTTTTGAGAAATTTTAAATATTCTCTAAAATTCCTTCCTCTCCTCTTAGAGAATCTGTTATAATGATACCATAAGGAGATGAAAAATGAAAGTCAAAAAGTATTTTTCTTATCTTTTAGTCCTTCTAGCCTTGATTTTTACATCTTGTAGGCTTACGAGTGATAAGGATATTAAGATAAATGAAGAGATAATAGAAGAAAATATTGGAGAAGAAAAAAAGATTCTAGATGAGGATGGATCTTACTATAGCTTGGAGGATGTTTCCTCATACCTTATCGAGTTTAACCATCTTCCTCCAAATTACATCACCAAAAAGGAGGCTATGGATTTGGGTTGGTCTCCTAAGGATGGCAATTTGTGGGATGTTACTGACAAAGCTGTAATCGGTGGAGATTACTTCGGAAACTTCGAAGGAAATCTTCCCGAAGGCAATTACAAGGAGGCTGACGTCAATTATAAGGGCGGAAGGAGAGGAGCCGAGAGGATAATTTTCGATGAGGATACCAATATTTACTACACCAAGGACCATTACGAGACTTTTGAAAGGATAAATCCATGATTAATATTGATGCGAATTTGTTTACTGACAAGGAAAGATTCTACGAGATTTTAAATGAGAATTTTGATTTTGACTATAAGGTAGAAAACCTAGACGCCCTTTTCGACCAGCTTATTTATGTCGACGCTTCTTTTAGGATAATCAATTACAAGAAAATTTTCACTAACCTAGGCGATTATGGGGATAAGCTCATGCGTGTTTTCCTCGATGGGGTCAAGATGTACGATTTGGATATAGATTTTATTAGTTGAGGGCTTATGACTTATAGGACAAAACAAGAAGAAATCAGAGATTTTATTGCCTTGGAGATTATTTCTGGCAAACTCAAAGACGGAGATAAGCTATACGCCAAGAAGTTTTTCACAAACAAGTTCAAGGTAAATCCTAGCTACGTAGACCAAGCAATTTCCACCATGATTAAGGCAGGCTTCGTCTACGAGGCTATTGATTATTATTATCTAATCGTAAATGATGATATTATAAGAAGGCTCAAGGATGAGTTTTCCAATAGATTTATCAACGAGTTTTTGGATAATATGAATTCACTTGGTCTTGATTTTGATGAAGCTCTAAGGCTCTTAGAAATGAGGGGAATGGCCAATGGATAAGATTATTACAATTAATAATTTGACAAAAAAATACAAGGATACCCTTGCTATTGATGATTTAAGTCTAGAAATAGAAAAGGGCAAGGTCGTGGGCCTTTTGGGTCCCAATGGATCGGGCAAGTCGACCCTCCTTAAGCTTATAGTGGGCCTACTAAGAAAGGATTCCGGAAAGATTTTAATCGATGGGAAAAGTCCTGGTATAGAGACTAAGTCTATGATCTCCTATCTGCCAGATTCTTATTATCTCTATGAGAAGCTTACAGTAAGGGAGACTATCGATATGTATGGAGACTTCTATAAGGATTTTGACAAAAACCAAAGTGACAAGCTCCTCGATTATTTGAGCATCCCTCGTGATAAGATGACCAAGGACCTATCCAAGGGTCTTAGGGAAAGACTTCTTATAAGCCTTAATTTATCGAGAGATGCTGATATTTTCATAATGGATGAGCCAGTAGATGGGGTCGATCCTGTCGCCAAACAAGCAGTAATAGATATGATTATAGAAAAGATGGAAAAGGGCAAGACCTTTATCATAACCACCCATCAGATAGGCGATTTGGAAAATCTCTTCGAGGATATCATCTTTCTAGATAAGGGCAAGGTCCTTATGCACAAGGATGCTATCGCAATCCGAGAAGAAAACAAGATGGAAATTTCAGATTATTACAAGGAAGTGTACGGTTTATTATGAAAAACTTTATCAAATACGATCTAAAAACTAACAAGACCTATATTTTTACTATCTTGTTGATCCAACTTATAATCATGCTTTCCATAATCCTTGTTAAATCCTTTGTTGGCCTAAGTTTTTTTCTTAGAAATAGGCTTATAACAGATATATTATTTATATCAAGTATAATATTTTTTGTAGGAGTGAATTTGATTTTTGTAATCAACTTCCTTTACAAGGATTATTTTACGCAAAGAGCGAGGCTTACCTTTAGTCTGCCAATTACTACGAGTACCTTCCTTTTGGCGAAGATTTTAGGCCTTGTAGCCTTCTATCTAATAAGCGGCCTTATTTTTACTATGAGCCTCTATCTTTTAGGCTACAATATAGGAGGAGATTTCATCTACTACATGGTATTTGGTCTATTAGTAGATGTATTGCTAGGTCAAGTCTTGAATTTGAATATGGCAAGGACCCGCTTCACTGGAAGGGTGTCTTGGATCTTTATGATTATAAACTTAACTTTCATAATAATACCAGCCATAATCATAACCCAGTTTTCGGCCCTTGTACTCGTAAATGGAACGCTTGTAAGGTATCCTGGCATGGGGCTAGCCTTTATCTTTCCCTTTGCTATTGGCGAGGGAGGACTATACAAGATAATCACTCCCCTAGTTTATTATCTTCTAATAAATGTAATAATGTTTTTTGTAAACAGAAGATATATCGATCAGAAGCTAGATTTATCATAGGAGGATCTTATGGAAGAAATTAATAAAGTTAAAGAATTAATCAAGGATTCTAATAATATAGTGTTTTTTGGAGGGGCTGGCGTATCGACAGCATCTGGTGTGCCTGACTTTAGATCAGCTACAGGTCTTTACAATAGGGAAAATGACTCCAAGTACTCACCTGAATATATGCTAAGTCATGAGTTTTTCGTAGACCACCCAGATGAGTTCATGACTTACTGTAAGAACAATCTTATGCTTGAAGGCATAAAACCAAACAAGGCCCACCTAGCTCTTGCGAAACTTGAGAAGATGGGTAAGCTTAAGGGAGTCATAACCCAAAATATCGATAGCCTCCACCAAGAAGCAGGAAGCAAAAATGTAATCGAACTTCACGGCAATCTCCGTGATTATTATTGCACCAAGTGCGGCAAAAGCTTCGACCTCGATTATGTCAAAGGCTTTGCTGATGTAGCAACTTGTGATGCTTGTGGTGGGATTGTCCGCCCTGATATAGTCCTTTACGGCGAGGGTCTTGATCAGAACAATATTAGTTATGCAGTTAATCTTATAGCAAATGCCGATATCCTAATAGTAGGAGGAACTTCCCTAGTAGTCTATCCTGCGGCAGGACTTTTGGATTTCTATAATGGCAAGAAGCTTGTATTGATTAACAAGGACCCAACCAGTAGGGATGCTAGGGCAGATTATGTGATAAAAGGAGATATATCCAAGATTATGGATGAGTTAGTTGAGGGTTTAGATGAATAATAGAGCAGGAATTGATGAATACGGTATATTTTTGATTTGGGCAGGGATAATCCTAAGCGTAATATCCTATTTTGCCAAGTCTTCCGTCCTAAGTGGACTTTCCATGCTTTTGGTAGCCTACGCTCTTTTTAGAGTTTTATCTACCAACAAGTACAAGAGAGTGGCGGAGAATAGGAAGTTTAAGGAAAAATTCATTGACCCAATCAAAAGCGAAGTAAAGACACAAAAGAAGAACAAGAAGGACAAGGACTTTAAGTATATCAAGTGCCCATCTTGCAAGCAGGAACTTAGGATTCCCAAGCATAAAGGCAAGATTAAGGTCAAATGTCCAAAGTGCCAACATAAATTTGATGCTAGAAGTTAATTTTAGCATCTTTTTTTACAATTTATAGATAAATTTGATATCGTTTTACATAAAAGCAAGAAATACTAGTGAAAATGACAAATTATTGGAGAATTTTCGTTTGTCTAAAAACATAAAAAATTTTATTTACTATTTTCCTTTACTAGAAAAACCTTGAAAGTAAGGCGAAATTCTTTATTGGACTGTATTGTAATGGATATTTAATTATTGTATAATTCAAACGAAAGGGGAATTAATATGGAAAGAATAATTGGAACAGTATCAATGGGACTTAGAGCCCCAATAATCAAAGAAGGCGACGATCTAGTTACTACAGTTTTCGATGTAGTAAAAAAGGCAAGTGATAAGGGAGACATCACTCTACGTGATAAGGATGTGGTTTGTATCACAGAATCTCTTGTAGCTCGTGCCCAAGGAAACTACGTAACAATAGAGCAAATCGCAGAAGATGTAAACAAGAAGTTCGATGGAGATGAGCTAGCAATCCTATTTCCAATCTTAAGCAGAAATAGATTCTCAATTCTCTTGAAGGCCTTCGCCCTAACAGGTAAGAAACTTCACATCTGCCTATCCTACCCACAAGATGAAGTAGGAAACTGGCTAATGGATGAGATGGACCTCTTTAACTCTGACGTAAACCCTTACCAAGACGTACTCGATATGGATGAGTACAAGAAGCTTGCAGGTGATTACAAACACGAGTTTACTGGTATCTCTTACCCAGACTTCTACAAGGAAATCGCACCAAACTCAGAAATTCATTTTCTAAACAATCCTGTAGACGCCCTCAAATTCACTGACCAAGTCTTAGTATCTTCAATCCACACTAGAAATCTTGTCAAAAGACAACTTGAAGAAAATGGAGCCAAAAAAGTCCTAAAACTTGATGAAATCATGACTGAATCAATCGACGGATCTGGCTTTAACAAAGATTATGGTCTTTTAGGATCCAACCTATCTACTGACAATAAGGTTAAACTCTTCCCTAGAGATGGACAAAGCTTTGTTGATAGCCTACAAAAAAGACTAATAGACGAATTTGGTAAGCAAATCGAAGTTATGATCTATGGTGACGGAGCCTTCAAAGACCCAGTAGGAAAAATCTGGGAGCTTGCTGATCCAGTTGTTTCCCCAGCATTCACAGATGGCCTAGTAGGTACACCTAATGAAATCAAGATCAAATATATAGCTGATACAGAACTAGAAGACTTATCTGGCGAAGATAGAGATAAGGCTATCAGAGAAAAAATCACCCACAAGGCTGATAAGTTAATCGGAAAGAACGAAACACTTGGTACAACCCCAAGACAAATTACAGATCTTTTAGGTTCTCTTTGTGACCTAACAAGTGGTTCAGGAGATAAGGGAACACCAATCATCCTAATCCAAGGATATTTCGACAACTATTCAGATAATTAAAGGAGATAAAATTGCAAGCTGATCCTTGCCCACAAGAAAAAAAACGCAAGTATTCCATAAACTCCTATCTTGAAGATAGGAATAAGAGAATATACAACCACGACCCTATGAGCAAGCAAAAGAGGGTGTTTTTGATGAGTTTCGCAGCCATCTTTATGGCCTGCGGAACCCACTTTTTCAAATATCCCAACAGCTTCGTAATAGGAGGAGTCGAGGGGATGAGTATCATAGCGAGTATGTTTGTGCCCTTTACCAGGCCCCAGCTTACCTTGTTTATTAACCTAACCCTCCTTGCCATTGCCTTTTTTGTCTTGGGAAAGAAATTTACCCTAAGGACCGGCTATGTTGCAATCCTAAACTCTCTGGCAGCCCTAGCCTTAGATAAGCTTATCCCAATTAATGGGACTCTTACTGATAACACCATGCTCGAGCTGTTTTTTACCCTAATAATGAGCTCGGTTGGATCTGCTATCTTGTTTAACATAGCAGCAAGCTCGGGCGGAACTGATATCATCGCCATGATTATCAAAAAATATACCCATCTAGAAGTAGGTAAGTCGCTTCTTTTCGTAGATTCGCTCTTTACTCTTGCTTCAATTTGGGTATTTGGCATAGAGATCGGACTATTTTCAATCTTCGGTCTCCTTGTCAAGGGACTTTGCGTAGATATAATTATTTCATCTATGAATCAGGCTAAAATGTTTATAATCATAACATCAAAGACCGAGGAAGTAGGATCGTTCATAAAAGATGACCTAAACAGGTCTGCTACAGTGATTAATGCCAAGGGCCTTTATATGGGAAGGGACTTTACAGTCTACCTATGCACTACAAGCAAGATGGAAGCACCTAAGTTTAGGATATTTATCAAAAATATCGACCCAAAGGCCTTTATAACAGTCCTTAACACATCGACGGTTATGGGCAAGGGCTGGTATCAAACAGATGAAATATCTGACAATAATTAAGAGCCTTTGGCTCTCAGACTGTAGACAAAATCAAAATCCCCCTTATTTCGACCGAACGGAGTGAGCGGAGAAATCTAATGAGATCTCT
The DNA here is from genome assembly GCF_022770135.1 of Anaerococcus sp. GTDB lineage: Bacteria > Bacillota > Clostridia > Tissierellales > Peptoniphilaceae > Anaerococcus. Next base: position 12,266 of record NZ_JALEIL010000056.1, read on the forward strand.
CCATGCGTTCGTTTCACTCTCTTAGTCGAGATAAGGGTGACTTAACGATAAAATAAATTTCGATTGAAGTTACTTTGTCTACACATAGAGCCTTTGGCTCTATTTTTCTTCTAGAAAGCTTGTTAAAATATGTAAGAAATTTGAGTAATGAATCTTTTAAGTGTAAGATATAAGTAAGAGATTGTGGGGGAAATATGGGAAAGTACAAGAAAATCCTCCTAGGTCTTGCCCTTAGCTTATCGCTTGTTTTTCTATGTGAACAGATTTCTCTAGCTGACGAAGAAAGCCCTGAAAATCCTACAGAAATTAGCGAAAGCCAGGGTGAGACTGGGGAAGAGAAAGACAAGTTAATAATAACAGAAGAGCCAGTTCAAAGTTCTAAGCCTCCTAGTGAATCAGTTGATGAATCTAGGTCGGGTGCTGATAAGGCTTCTGGAGATAAGGGACAGGAAGTTAAAGAAAGTCCAAAGGATAATCCTACTCAAGCGACTAATAAAGAAGAAAACAAAGAAGAAATGGCTAAAAATCAGCCTCCTGCCAAGGAAGTCAAGGCCCCAGCTAAAGAAAATAAAGGGAAGGCTAAGCTTAAGCCAAAAGCTGAAATAAAAGAGGCTAGTAAGCTTGATAAAAAGCCGGAAACAAGCGAAAAACCAAAGACTGAAGTAAATTCGGCTAAGGGGCAAAATGTAGAAGCCTTAGAAAAAGACCCTAGTATGAAAACTGAAGGCGAGTCAAGGCCTAGGACAGATCAGGAAGAGTCCTACATAGAAAGATCAAATCAAGATACAGCCACCAATACTTATCTAGAAAATCAAAAAAATGAGACCCTAGTTCTTGAAGTAGGTCCAAACGATAATAAGGAAAAGAGTGAAGAGATAAATCTTAAGACGAGAGCTGAGTTAAAGGATGAGGGAGCAGGTGCAGATAGGATCTATATCCATCTTATAGGGGTATTTGCCCTAGCTCTAATGGCTGTAATTCTGCTAAAGGTCATAAAAACTAAAAAGAAAGAGCCATAAAAACTCCAAGTGCAATAATAAGCTGGCTTGGAGTTTTTCTATGCTCAAAATTTCCAAAATAAAAGAGGGCTAGGCCCTCCTCAGTTAATCTTTTATTGAGCTTCGAACATATCTTTGCCAGCTCCACAAACTGGGCAAACCCAATCTTCTGGAAGTTGGTCGAATTCTGTTCCTGCTTCGATACCGTTGTCTACATCACCTTCAGCTGGATCATAGATATATCCGCATGCTGTACATACATATTTCATATTAGAATATCTCCTTTTATTCAAATTCCTCTTACATTATACCATGTTTTGAAGAAAATAACATCGTTTTCTTAAGTCGGATCTTTTAGTTTATATTATACTAGCTTTAAAAATAGGCTTAAGAAAAGGGAAACACGAGGCTTCCCCTAAAATCTTTATTCTTGAGCTTCGAACATGTCTTTGCCAACACCACAAACTGGGCAAACCCAATCTTCTGGTAGTTGATCAAATTCTGTACCTGCTTCGATACCGTTGTCTACATCTCCTTCAGCTGGATCATAAATGTATCCACATGCTGTACATACGTATTTCATATTAGAATGTCTCCTTTCATTCGTTTTATGTTTATATTATACCACTATTTGGAAATTTTAAACATTGTTTATGAATCCTTTGGCTAGAAGAATACTTTTTAGACTTTTGGGTATTAAAAATATAGGGAGAGCGATATGGATATTATAAGACGTCAGATGAATACAGACATCAATTCTATAAAACAATTTAATACAGATGCAATAAATCTTGCCAGCAAAACTTTTGACGACAAGGATTTTATCTTCAATATTAGACTAATCCTAGACGAATTAATTATCAATTCCTATAAGCACGGCAACAAGAAGGTCTACGATAGGAAAATTAACTGTCTGGTTCTTGTAGATAATGATTACTGCCTAGTCAAGGTCAAGGATGAGGGCTGCGGTATACCCCTAGAAAACGAGTCGGACCTATACTCAGATCACGGGAGGGGACTTATGCTGGTTAAGGCAATCTCTGATAGTCTTATCATAAAAGAAAACTCGATAGCTGCCCTAATTTTTAAGAAAAAGGTATAAATTAACAAAAAAATTGCAAATAAATATATTTAACATCCGAAAAAGGATGTTTTTTTGTCGTTTATTATTGATAAGATATTAACATGTGATATAATATATTGATAGAATTTGTTAGAAGGAAAGAAGGTTTTATGAAAAGAGAAGATATTAGAAATGTAGCCATTATAGCCCACGTTGACCATGGTAAGACAACCCTCGTAGATGGTCTTTTGAGGACTAGTGGTTTATTTAGAGATAATCAAGAAGTAAATGAGAGAGTAATGGATTCAAACACTATCGAAAAGGAACGTGGAATAACTATTCTTTCCAAAAATACAGCTGTTTTCTATAAAGATAAGAAAATCAATATCATAGACACTCCAGGCCACGCCGACTTCGGTGGAGAGGTAGAGAGAGTCCTAAACATGGCAGAGTCTGTTGTCCTTGTAGTTGACAGTCACGAAGGACCAATGCCACAAACAAAGTTCGTATTAAAGAAGGCAATCGAGCTAGGTCTTCCTGCAATTATCTGTATCAACAAGGTAGATAGGCCAGATCAAAGAATCGACGAGGTAGAAGATGAAATCCTAGACCTTTTCATAAGTCTGGATGCAGACGAGTCCTACCTAGAAAGTCCTTTCGTTTACGCTTCAGCCAAAAACGGTTGGGCATCAAATGAGAAGGGAACTGTCAAGGAAGATATGACCGACCTTCTAGATACTATTATAGACTACACCCCAGCCTTTGAGGCAGATGAAGATGCGCCATTTAAGGTCCTTGTTTCTACCACAGACTACAACGAATACCTTGGAAGAATCGCAATTGGTAAGGTAGAAAGCGGTGTGATCAGGAAAAATGACAACGCAGTAATTACCAACTACAACGATAAGGACAGACACCTTAAGTCAAAAATCGTTACAATTTACGAGTTCGATGGACTTGAGAGAAAGGAAGTCGAAGAGTCTAAGTTTGGTTCAATCGTTGCCCTTTCAGGTATGGAAGATATCAACATAGGAGATACTGTAGGAACAGAAAGAGACTCTGAGCCAATCGAGTTTACCAAGATTTCTGAGCCAACCCTATCTATGACCTTTTCTGTAAACGACTCGCCATTTGCAGGTCGTGACGGAAAATATGTAACAAGTAGGCATCTTAGGGACAGACTCCTTAAGGAAAAAGAAACAGATGTTTCTCTAAGAGTTGAAGCAACAGATACAACAGAAGCCTTCAAGGTATCAGGCCGTGGCGAGCTTCACCTATCAGTTCTTATCGAAAACTTAAGACGTGAAGGCTACGAATTCCAAGTTTCAAAGCCAGAAGTTATGTTTAAGGAAGATGAAAACGGAAAGAGGACCGAGCCAATCGAAATTGCTACAATTGATGTGGACCAAGAATATTCTGGATCTATCATAGAAAAACTCGGCCGCAGGAAGGGTGAGATGATCGATATGAAACCATCAAGCTCAGGTTACAATAGACTAGTCTTTAGAATCCCTGCCAGAGGCCTTATAGGCTACAGGACAGAGTTTATGACAGATACTAAGGGTACAGGTATCCTCAACTCAGAATTCGAAGGCTACGACCGTTATAAGGGCGATATGGAGACAAGAAGCGTAGGAAGTTTAATAGCAAGCGAGACAGGAATTGCCACAGCCTACGGACTAAACTCAGCCCAAACCAGAGGCCAGCTTTTCATCGAACCAAGTGATGAGGTCTACGAAGGACTCGTAGTTGGAATGAATGCCAAGGGTCTTGACATAGACGTAAATGTCTGCAAGAAGAAAAAGCTCACCAACACTCGTGCTAGCGGAAGCGATGATGCTATAATGCTAACTCCTGCAAAGAAAATGTCAGTAGAAGAGATGATGGAATTTGTTGAAAAAGACGAGCTAATTGAAATTACACCAAACCACCTAAGAATTAGAAAAAGAATTCTAGATTCAAACCTAAGGTATAAGTCAAAGAAAAATAATTAGAGGTTCTTATGCTAAAAACGACCGAGAGAAATCTAAGTTTGCTAATAGCTCTGGCAACAATTTTAGTCTTTGCCCTAACCCTTGCCGGAGTTTTTATCAACAATGCCCTAGTAGGGCTCCTATGGAATGGGCTCTTCCTACTAAGCTGGCTAATGATGCTAGCTTTCGGTCTTATCGTCCTATTCGATAAGAAAGCCCTTAACTTTTCCATACTAACAGGAATAATTACAGGCCTGGCCTTTTGCGCCCTAAGTGCCCACGCCCTCGTGATCCTAGCAAGATTCATCCCCCAAATTCCCGGAAATATAATCTTGCCTAATATATCTTTACTAAAGCACAGTCAGATGATTTTCTATACGTCTTTGATACTTGTTTATTTTATTCATATCATAAATTACATAAGGCTCAATCCTCAAAGAAAGATCGAAACTAGCCTTGACGTTAAAGACGAATCCATCGAAAGTGACAAAACAGTAGAAGTGAAAGAGACCGAAGATTCAAAAAATACTGAAGGAAAAACTCCAGAAAATAGGGACAGAGACCTAAGCGAAGAAGACTTAAAAATCTTAAACTCCCACAAGGATCCCCTAGATTTTCTAGAAGATGATAATAATGGAAGCATAAATAATGAAGGAATGGAGGAATAAATGGCTAAGCAAAACATTTCGTTATCAGTAATCAAGAGGCTGCCAAAGTACTACAGATATCTTGAAAGCATCAATGAAAAAGGAATAATCAGGGTTTCTTCTAAGGAACTTTCAGAGATCACAGGCTTAACAGCAAGCCAAATCAGACAAGACCTAAACCATTTCGGTTGTTTCGGCCAACAAGGCTACGGTTACAATGTAAGTGAGCTAATCGATGAACTATCCAAGATCATTGGAGTTGACAAGAAATACTCCATGGTCCTAATTGGTTTTGGTAACATAGGTCATGCTCTTTATAAATACAGATCATTTAGAGACCTAGGCTATGAATTTAAGGCAGTATTTGACAAAAACCCTGACCTTGTAAAAGATACTACAAGTGATGAAGTAAAAATCTATAACGTAGACAAGCTAGAAGACTATCTAAAGGATAATCAAGTAGACATAGGAATTATAGCAACACCAAAGGAAGCTGCCCAAGACATAACAGACATACTTTGTGAGGGTGGAGTTAAGGGAATTTGGAACTTCTCTCCAGTAGACCTTAAGGTTAAAAACAACGTAGTTATCGAATCAGTTCATCTAGACGAGTCCCTCTTTACCCTAACCTACTTTATGAACTCCCCAGAGGATTTTATATTTTAGATGAATGTTCTAACAGCATCTAATCTAGCCAAATCCTACCCCCTAAAGGATATCTTCTCATCTGTTAGCTTTAGGATTGAAAAGGGGGATAAGGCAGGTCTTATTGGGGCAAATGGAGCAGGAAAGACAACCCTCTTTAATATCCTAACTGGAGAGCTAAGCCCAGATTCTGGAGAGATTTATATAGCCAATGACACAAAGGTAGGTTACTTAAAACAGATCCTAAGCCTCGATACGGATATGACTATCTACGAATTTGTCCTAGGAGCCTTCAAAAACCTCCTTGCTATTGAAAGAGAGATGAGAGAGCTTGAAACGCAGATGGCAGTAGAAGAAGATCCAGATAAGCTCGATACAATCATGAAGGCCTACACAGAAAAAAGTGAGAACTTTGCCGACAACAATGGTTACGCCATCAAAAGCGAAATCGAAGGGACCCTTACGGCCATGGGCTTTGCTAGGGAAGATTTCGATAAGAATATCTCGGAGCTTTCCGGTGGACAAAAGGCCAGGGTTGAGCTTTCTCACTTGATACTAGAAAAGCCAGACCTTATCTTACTTGACGAGCCGACCAACCACCTAGACATTGGGGCTATCCGTTTCTTGGAAAACTTCGTCAAAAACTACAAGGGATCTGTCATAGTTATAAGCCACGATAGGTATTTCCTTGACAATACTGTAAACAAAATATTTATGATGGAAAATGGCCGCCTAGAATCCTACGACGGCAACTACACGACCTTCATGGCCAAGAGGAAAAAGGACCTTGAGGTAAGGCTTCACCAATACAAGTCCCAACAAAAAGAAATCGAAAGACAAGAAGAAATTATAGATAGACTCAAAAACTTAGGAGGATCCAAGAGAAAAAGGGGAATCTCCCAATCTCGTTCTAGGCAAAAGCTCTTAGATAAGATGGAAAGAATTGAAAAGCCAGTCGAGCTAAGAGAAACCATGCATCTAAAGTTTACCCCACGTATCCAATCGGGAGTGGATGTCCTAAGGGTAAAGGACCTTGCGAAATCCTACGGATCTGATGAGATTTTCTCAAACATCACTTTCGACCTCTATAGGAAGGAGAGGTGCGCCATAATCGGGGAAAATGGTGTAGGAAAAACAACGCTTTTTAGGATAATCATGGGAGAAGAGAGCAAAAACGGGGGAGATCTAAGGATTGGTCAATCAGTAAACATTGGCTACTTCGACCAAGAACAAAAGTCCTTAGACCTTGCTAATACGATCTTTGAAGAAATATCAAAGACCTATCCTATGCTTACCAACTACGAGATAAGGTCCTACCTTGCCAAGTTCATGTTCTACGAAGATGATATCGACAGGACTATTGGAGAGCTTTCTGGTGGAGAGAGGGCGAGAATTTCCCTCCTTAAGCTTATGATATCAGATACCAACTTTATCCTAATGGATGAGCCAACCAACCACCTTGACATTGATAGCAAGGAAATCCTTGAAGACGCCATCCTAGACTATGAGGGAACAGTCCTTATCATAAGCCACGATAGATATTTCCTAAACAAAATTGCCGTTAAAATCCTTGATATGAAAAACGACGGAATGGTTGAATATCTGGGAAATTACTCTTATTACGAGAAGAAACTCCGTGAGATGAGCCTAGAAAATGAGAAGAAGGAAACTCTCACCAAGACTCAAATCAAAAAACAAAGGCAAAAGGAAAACATCAAAAAAAGCGAGCTCAGGAAGATCAAAAACGACATAAGAGATATAGAACGTCGTTTAGAAGAAATAGACGAGGAGATCAAGTCCTTGACCGACCTTAGCTTGTCAGAAGGCTTCTACGACGATAATGACAAGGTCGCAGAAACTTTCTCTAAAATCAAAGATCTCGAAGAGGAAAAAGAAAATCTCGATCACACTTGGCTAGAATTAAGCTTAAAAATAGAATAAAAAAGATTAAAGCACCTTTTAGGGGGTATGTATATACTAAGGAGGGCTTATGGGAACATTTAAAAGAGTAATATTTTCCGTAATGACTGTAGTATTGATCCTCTTGGGTGCTATTTTTTTATCAGTAGGACTCATGAAGCTTGATATGCTATTTGATATCCTCTACTATTTACAAAATCCTAACGTAAGAATTGGAGTTATGGTTGTAGGCGGACTGCTTTTGTTATTTGCAATAATAGTAATAGTTGACCTAATCATATCTTCTAACAGCGACTACGAATATCTCAAAGAAGACGAGGCAGGCTCTGTCCTAATCAAGAGAAACTCCCTCGAGCATACTGTAAAAACTGCCGTAGAATCAAAGGGCCTAGAAGCTGTGCAGGCAGGAGTTGAGATATTATCGAAAGATGAGAAAATCAATGCAAAAACTAAGGTTCAAGTTGACGCGGGTAGGGATTTAAGTCTCCTATCTGAAGAGTTAAAATCTGAAATAAGGAAAGCTCTGACAGAGCTTACTGGACTTTCTGATGTCAATGTAGATGTTTTTTTCGAGAAAAGCGAGCCTAGTTTAGAAGGAAATAAGAGGTAGTAGATGGACAATTTAAGAAATGAAAATCAAAATGGATTCACTGTCTATGACCTGGAAATGAGGAGAATGGATAGGGAAGATGAAGAGAAGGCCAAAAGACAGGCTTTCTATAGGAGAAACAAGGCAAAGCTAATAACTTGTATCTTGGGCATCCTTACCATCTTTTGTCTATTTAACTTCGGGTTTTTTAGAACTTTAGGAATTTACATTGTAATGTTTATAGCTTATACTATTGGTGCATATTTTGATAGGGACGTAAGGTATATTAGTTTTTTGAAAAGATTTTTTAGATAATAATAGGAGGAAATTATGACAGAAAAAAAAGACAGAATTGAAGAACTTAATGACGGTAGAGAACTAGAATATGAAGAAAGCAAACTTATCATTGAAGATAAGGTAGTTGCCAAAATCGCAAGAATAGCTATCAATGGTGTTGATGGTATCCTTGAAATGAAAGGAAACATTGCAGATTCTATTGGATCATTCTTCTCAGGCCGTGACGAACAATCAACAGCAGGAGTAAGCGTTGAAGTTGGCGAAAAAGAAGCTAAAATCAACCTAGATGTAATCATCGAATACGGCAAAAACGCTACAAGAATCTTCCAAGATATCAAAAGAGCTGTAACAAACAACATCAAAGAAATGACAGGACTTGACGTAGTAACTGTTAATGTTGACGTTGTAGATGTTATGACAAAACAAGAATACGAAAAGAAAAATAGAGAAAGCAACAGAGAAAGAGAAGAACAAAATAGATACTAATATCTAAGATCTTCTGGACTTATGCAAATAACCTTGCTAACTTTGCTTTAAAAGCTTGATTAAAAATTAAAGGCTTAGTATATTATGGCGAAAGAAATTAGTAAGGGGGCTTTATGCTTTGCATAAGTCCTTTTTGTTTTAGGAGCATATATGAAAGAAAAGAAATTTTTAGATGAAAAAACTAGACCAATATTCAAGCTGGGCTTTTTGCTCATATTAATATTTTTCGGATTTTGGTATATAGATAGCGTAAAGGGACTACTCCTTACTACATACTCTGTCCTAAGACCTATAGTCTACGGTTTAGTCATTGCCTTTATCATCAACCTACCCATGAACTTCTTCCAAGAGAAGTTATTCCATAGATTTATCGACAAGGATAAGCATAAGAAGCTAGTACCAGTCCTTTCCTTAATCCTAGCCTGGATAATATTTTTCGCTATAGTGACCCTTATCCTTACAGTTCTAATTCCAGAGCTTGCCAATGCTATAACTTCACTAATAGACAACATTCCGGTATTTTTCGATAGGCTAATCGAATATCTTAATGATCAAAGGCTCTTTAAGGAAGTAAGTGCAGAGATTAGTGCAAAGATTAATAGCCTAAATGTAGACAACTTCACTAGCGAATTGAGGAGGTTCCTAGATGGTAAAAACTGGGGCTTTGTGAGTAAAACCTCATCCATCCTAAACTCAGTTTCCCAAACTATAATGACAATTGTAATGGGCTTTATCTTCTCACTTTATGTATCACTTAACAAGAAGGACCTACAAACAAATACCAACAAGATTCTTCTTGCTAACTTCAAGGAAGAGAAAGTAAAACAAGTAAATTATATAGCCAAGCTTTCCTACGATTCCTTCTCAAGATTCCTAGAGACAAGATTTTTGTCTTGCCTAAGCCTTGGAATAATTTGCTTTATAGGAATGCTTATCTTAAGATTACCAATGCCAGCTATGATATCCATACTCGTTGGTGCCTTGGACATAATACCATACTTTGGACCGATAATAGCAACAGCAATTGGAATGATATTAATCTTCATCCAATCACCAGCCCAGTCCCTAGTATTTCTAATCTTTGTCCTTGCCATCCAACAATTCCAAGAATCAATCTTATATCCTTTAGTTATAGGTAAACACCAAGGACTTCCTGCTATATGGATCTTCCTTTCAGTATTTGTAGGCGGTGGCCTATTTGGTATATTCGGTATGCTAGTTTCCATGCCGATAGCTACTGTAATCTACACTTTGGTTGAAGATTCTACCAAAAGGAAACTTAAGACAAAGGAAATTACAGAAGAAGATGTAAAAAGCCTTAATGAAAAGTCCTACGAAAGCATGCGAGAAGAAAAGATGGACTTTAAATTCTAGGAGGGAAAATGAACAGGAAAAAAGAATTAGAAGAAGCTTTAGAAGCGGCAAGAATTGTCCTAAGAGATACTTACTCTGCTCTTAATAGCCTAGAAAAGGCTAACAATTGGTCCTTTCTTGATATCCTTGGCGGAGAAGGCCTATCAAGCCTTATGAAGAGAAATCATATTAGATCAGCCAACAGGGCGATTAATGAGCTAAAACATGACATAGAAAGATTAAGGAAGGAGTTAGGCGATATTAATATCGACCTACCAGGAGAAATCTCCGACAGCCTTTCTGATAATATGTTCGACATATTCTTTGACAATATCTTCACCGACCTAAGGGTAAGGTCAGAAATCAAAGGGAAAATCAATGAACTAGTTGAATTTAGAGATATGATAGAATCCCTTATCCAAAGACTGGAAAGAGAAATATAAGAGAAATTCCACGTCTCCTAGAGGCGTGGAATTTTAAATTATTGAATTAGTAGGAAAATCCTTTTTTATGATATAATATTAAATAGAAAAATAAAAGGAGACAGCATGGAATTTTCACTAATACCAATATCAGACCAGAAATTCTTAAACTTTATATTTATAGGAATCCTAGCAGGCAAAAAGCCAGTAACAGCTATGTTTGCCACCAAGGGCAACACCCTAATCCCAGAAAGCCTTGCAGGAGAAATCGACCTTGACTATATAGATAAAGAGCCAATTGACCAAAGGACAGGCTTTAGAAGAGCAAAACTTTCTTCAATGACTATCGGAGGCCTTAAGCTTCTCGATGTGCCAGTTGTAGTATGTAAGGACGAGATAGCAGATTTAGGAAAAGATCCCTCAGGCAACCAATTCCCAGCAGATATGATCCTAGGCTGGAATATCATAAGCCAACTTGTCTTTAGGGGTGACTTAAGAAAGGGAAGGATGGAAGTCCAAAGCTCAGACATTAAAAAGCAAAGCTCAAAAACTAAGGAAAACTTCCTAGTATTTAAGCTAATCTTTAACAAAAGAACCTACAAGGCAGCCCTTGACACCTCCCTTCCATTTACAAGAATATCAGAAAATATAGGAAAG
>NZ_JALEIL010000068.1 GCF_022770135.1 Anaerococcus sp.
CAATTGGTTGAATACTACCCAAGCTCCTGACAAGACCATGTCCCAAAATCCAAACCAGATTGTTCCTTCACTGGCCATTGGTCCCATGATTACTTCAGTAGTAAACAAAGTACCAAAACCAATTAGTAGAGCTGAAACTGCAAAAAGCATTACAGGTGTGAACATCGCTCCACCAAATCTTTGAATTTTTTCTTTCATGGTTCTCCTCCTATTGAAAACGTATTATCTTATGTCTATATAATATTCCTTCACAGAAAAATTGTCAACAAAGCCCTATCTTTAGGGATTTGTGTCAGTGTTTGATAATTTTACATACTTCGTGAAATTTCACACTCCCCAAAAATACCTATTTACCTTGTTAAAGATTATTATTATCTTTTAAATAAAGAGAAATCACATAATTTTTTAATAAAATTTGGGTATAATATATATGTTAAAAGTTATAACTTGTAAAATTTGTATAACTTTAGGAGGAAAACATGACAATTACATTTGCAGGAGATAAGGTTACACTTTTAGGAAACCAAGTAAAAAAAGGCGATGAAGCGCCAGCATTTAAGGCAACAAAAAACGATCTATCAGAATTTAACTCAGAAGATCTAAAAGGTAAAGTTGTAGTTTACTCAGTAGCACCATCCCTTGATACAGACGTATGTGCTCTTCAAGCTAAGAAATTCAACAAAGATGCCCTAGAGCTTTCTGATGACGTAGCTATAGTTACAATCACAGAGGACCTACCATTTGCTCAAGCTAGATTTTGCTCAAACGAAGACATCAAAAACCTAGAAATGGTATCTGACTACAAGGAAAGAGAATTTGGAGAAAAATATGGATTCCTAATTGACGAACTTAAGCTACTAACAAGAGGTATCGTAATAGTAGACAAAGAAGGAGTAATCCAATACGTTGAATACGTTCCAGAAGTAAATCACGAAGTAAACTTCGAAGCTGCTTTAGCAGAAGTTAAAAAATTAGTTTAACAAAAAGACTAAGTAGAAAGATTTCGAAATAAAGATTAGAAATCACCCTACTTTATTTAATAGATAAATATGAAAACGCCTTAGCAAGGAGTAAAACTTGCTAAGGCGTATTTTTATTTAAACTTAAGCTCATAACTTCTTTTCTTGATATAAAAATAATAAAAGCTAGAAATAATAAGATTCGTCATCCAACCAAGAGGGACTGCATACCAGACCATGGCGACACCTAACTTGTGGGCAAGGGTCATAGAAAGGCTCACCCTTATAAATAGATTGATAATATTAGCAAGGGTAAAAACTCTCACATCTCCTAGGCCCCTCAAAACCCCATCCACACAGTGCTTAGATCCTACCAACACAAAGAAAAATCCTATGAAAGCTAGATAAGCCTGACCAGTTTCTATAGCAAGGTCTGACGAATTTTCATTCATAAAAAAGGCAATAATATCAGCTGACTTGATTTTTAAAACAAGTAAAACCAAGAAGGAATATATACCAACCATCATTAGTGATGCCCTAAGTCCTTTAGCTAATCTATTGAGTTTCTCTGCCCCTACATTTTGTGAAGTATAGGAAGAGATAGCATTACCAAGACTAGTTATCGGTACAATTATAAGGCTTTCCACCCTAATGGCCGCAGAAAAACCCGCCAAAATCTCTACCCCAAAAGAATTTACAACAGACTGAACCAAAAGCTGGCCTATGGTAACAGTAGATTGTTGGACAATAGAAGGAATAGCAAGCCTAGAAATAAGCCCTAACTCTGTTTTATCAAAAATTCTAGTTTTTTCTGTTTCGATTTTCTCAATTCTCCTAAGAAAAACAAAAAATGAAAAAACAGCCGAAATCCCCTGGGCAAGAAGGGTAGCATAGGCTGCTCCAGCAAGTCCCAATCCTAAATCTCTTACAAAATATACATCTAAGATTACATTTAAAACCGAAGAGAAAATCAAAAAATAAAGAGGAATCTTAGATTCTCCAAGGGCCTGGTAAAGAGCCGATATGATATTGTACATAAACAAAAATGGCAAGCCATAAAAATAAATATTAAGATACAAGACTGCCATATCCAAGATTTCACGAGGAGTTTGAAGAAGGGTCATAAGATTTTTGGAAAAAATCAAACCAAAGGCAGAAAGAGCTATGGCAAGTGCTAAAAATCCTATAATAGAAGTGAAAATCGCTGTCTTCATCCTCTTGTAATCACGAGATCCAAAATACCTTGCAATCAAAACCGAAGCTCCAGCCCCTCCGCCAACTCCTATACAAATAAAAATAGTAGTAAGGGCAAAACTTGCCCCTATAGAAGCAAGAGCCGCCTCCCCCACGTATTTGCCAACCACAGCCGAGTCGACCAAGGTATAAATTTGTTGAAATAAAGACCCAACCACCATAGGAAGAGCAAACTTACTAATGGCCTTTGATGGAGAGTCGTTAGTTAAATAATGATCCATATACCACCTCAAAGATTTCTAACTTCTATCAATATATGATAAGCTTTGAAAAAATCTAATAAAATAAATAATAATTTTAAAATTTAATAAAAAGTGATATTATAAAATAAACAAAGTAAAAGGAGGACATATGTCAACAATAGGAAGCGGAATCATAGGTGACTCTAACACCTTCAATCTCAAAGAAATAAATATAGAAAAAATAAGAAAAGAAGTAATGAACTTTCTTCTAAAAGACGAAGAAATCATCCAAGCCTTTGAAACAATAAGAGACCAGGTAATCTTTACAACAAAAAGAATATTTGTAATTAATGTTCAAGGGATCACCGGCAAAAAAATAGCCTACATCTCCTATCCCTACTCCAAAATCCAATACTTCGGAATAGAAACTGCAGGCATGCTCGATATAGATAGCGAACTAATAATCGCCTTCAACGACGGAAACAAACTATCATTCGACTTCAAAAGAGGAGTCGACATTATAGAAATATCTAAAACTATTTCTGAATTTATTTTATAGAAAAAAGCCCCTTTAGGAGCTTTCTTCTATAACTATATGTTACTATTAAGCTAATCTGATCTAGGATGTATTTTTACCTATTTTAAGAATTATTTGAATGGATTAGTCTATATCTACTAGCTCACCTGTCTCGAAGCTTTCCTTACATTTATAAGCTATATGAGATACGGCTGTACCATCGTATACTGTAATTTCTGGCTTTCTATTTTCTTTTACGCAAGAAACAAATTCTTTAAGTTCAGCTTTGAATGAATCTGAGAATCTTTCGATAAAATCTTGGCTCATTTCTTTTCTTATTCCATCTTTATCTAGAATTTCTACGAGGTTCTTTTGAGGAACTGAACCAATTCTTATGATTCCTTCTGTACCGAATATTTCTGTCTCTACATTATATCCATGTGGAGCTGTTCTTCCAGCAAATAAGAAGCCCATTGCATCATTTTCAAATTTCATAAGTGCAGATACATTGTCTCCATCATTCCATTCAGCAAATTCTGGATAAGCATAGCATCCACCTATAGCCCATACTTTTTTAGGTTCGCTTCCTATAAACCATCTCATTAGGTCTATATCATGAACACACATATCAAGGAATTCTCCTCCTGAATGTGGACCGAACGCTATTGCACCTTCTATATTTTTGGTAGGATCTTGTGAATATGATCTAACCATATATACCTTACCGATTTTACCAGAATCTATTGCTTCTTTGGCATATTTATATGAGCTGTCAAATCTTCTCATAAATCCTAGCATGAATATTTGATCAGGATGTTCTTCTACTGCTTTTTCAGCTATTTTACATTGTTCTACAGTTGTTCCTAGTGGTTTTTCTGAAAATACGTGTTTTCCAGCCTTTAATGCTTTTGCAATTTGTTCTGTATGAAGGTGAGATGGACTTGCTATAGTTA
>NZ_JALEIL010000162.1 GCF_022770135.1 Anaerococcus sp.
CTTTTGAGAACTCATCAAAAGAGCTATAGCTCTTTTCATATCCATAATACAATTCATTTTTTAATCTAGCGAAAAATGATTCCATAATAGAGTTATCATAACAGTTACCTTTTCTAGACATAGACTGATTTATCTTATGCTCTTTTAATTTACTTACATAAAGTTTGTGTTGGTATTGCCATCCTTGATCTGAATGTAGTATCAAGTTGTTTAATTTAGGAAACTTTTCAAATGCCCTATCTAACATATTAGTTATTTGTATTAAATTAGGACTTAATGACAAATCGTAGGATATTATCTCGTTTGTACACATATCTAGAATAGGTGAAAGATAGCACTTACCCCATGAAAATTTAAATTCTGATACATCTGTAGTCCATTTTTGTAATGGTTTATCTGCTTTAAAGTTTCTATCTATTAGATTATTAGCTATTTTTCCTACTTTACCTTTGTATGAGTGGTACTTTTCTTTAGGTCTTTTACCAAATAGTTTTAGTTCGTGCATTATTCTTTGTACTCGTTTATGGTTTATTGTGTGTCCTTGATTTTTTAATTCTCTGTATACTCTTCTTACTCCGTACCTACCCTTATGGTAATCAAATATTTCAATTATCTTATCAGTAATATTATTATTTCTAGTGCTTACTTTATCAACCTTATTAATTTCAAAGTAGTATGTGGATCTTGGAATATCCATAGCTTTTAATAGATATTTTAGTTTGTATCCTTTTTCTTTGAGTTCTTTGACGATTGCTGCTTTTTCGCCTTGAGTTGCGCAGCGTAATTGTTTTCTCTCAAGGCGATTTCTTTTTTTATTACTTCATTTTCAGCCTTTATATATTCATTTTCTGCCCTAAGTCTTATTAACTCTTCTCTTTCAGATTCGTTTAATTCTTTTGGTTTTGATTTATTCCTTTGATTCATGGTTTCTTTATCAGATTTACGGCCTTTCTTTTTGTTTACAAGACCATTATATCCATAAATTTTATATTTGCTAAGCCATGAGTGAAGCTGACCTGGATTAATTCCCGCTTCAATTGCTACAGACTTAATGGAGTTTCCGGTAAGTACTTTTGATACTATTTCTAACTTTTGTTCAGGATTCCAATTAATATTATTACCGTGTTTTAAAATTTCAGGACCGTGAAGTTCTTCTAATCTTACCCATAGTCTAATAGACTTACGAAAAGTTTTTTCATTTGTCCCTGCTGGTGTTTTCGGCCATATTCCCTCTCTGTACAACTGAACACATTCTTTTTTGTATTCATAGCTATATTTCATAAAAATACCCTCCTTACTGGTTTGTCCAGTAAAGAGGGTACATATCA
>NZ_JALEIL010000081.1 GCF_022770135.1 Anaerococcus sp.
AATGCTTACAAACTTCAAGACAATTAGACAATCTATCAACAAGCTTAAAAAATATGAAGCAATGGAAGAAGATGGAACATTCGATCTTTTACCTAAAAAAGAAGTTCTACAATATCAAAAAGAAATGGACAGACTAGAAAAGAACCTTGGTGGTATCAAGGAAATGGAAGATCTTCCAGACCTACTATTTGTTGTAGATCCAGGTGAAGAAGCGATAGCTGTTCACGAAGCTAAAATTCTTGGAATACCAGTTATATCTATTGTTGATACAAACTGCGATCCAGATGAAGTTGACCTAGCTATCCCAGGAAATGATGATGCTATTAGAGCTGTTAAGCTTATAACATCAGTAATTGCTGATGCAGTTGTAGAAGCCAACCAAGGAAGCCAATTCGACGCATCTGAAGAAGATTTCGTAGAAGATGAAGCTAACGAAACAGAAGAAAATACAGAAGAAACTGTTGAAGAAGTTTCTGATGATGAAATAAAAGAAGCTGCGGAAGAATTAAAATCACAAAACTTAGACGAAACAGAAGAAAATTAAGGAGATTACAATGGCAATTAGTGCAAAATTAGTTAAAGAATTAAGAGAAAGATCTGGCGCTGGAATGATGGATTGTAAAAAAGCTCTAGAAGAAGCTAATGGTGATATCGATCAAGCTCAAAAGCTCCTTAAAGAAAAAGGTCAAGCAACACTAGATAAGAAATCTGGTAGAATTGCTGCTGAAGGTGTTATTGGATCTTACATTCACAACGATAAAATAGGAGTTGTAGTTGAAATTAACACAGAAACTGACTTCTCTGCAAACACTGATACAGTTAAAAATTTTGCTAAAGACATAGCTATGCATATAGCTGCAGTTAGCCCTTTATTCATCTCTGAAGATGATGCTGATGAAAAAGTTGTAGCTGAGCAAAAGGATATTCTTGTAAATCAAGCTATTAATGAAGCAAATGATAACATGCCAGAAGATAAGAAAAAAATGATAGCTGAGAAAAAGGTTGAAGGAAGAATGAAAAAATGGTTCTCTGAAGTATGCCTACTAGACCAACCATTTGTTAAAAATCCTGACATCACTATTGAAGAATACCTTAGAAATACAGCAAACGATGTTGGAGAAAACATCAAAATCAGAAGATTTGCTAGATTCGAAGTTGGTGAAGGCTTAGAGAAAAAAGAAGAAGACTTTGCTAAAGAAGTACAAAGTCAAATGAAATAGACTAGTATATAATTATATTTCTGAATGATAAGACAAACCTCGTTAATTGGGTTTGTCTTTTTTCATATAGTTTTATTTCATCTAAGACGAATACCCTGTTAATATTAAATATTAAAGCGATCTAGACTTAACTAAATAAAATGTTTTGTGTTGAAAATTAATATTAAGGGTATAAATACAATGTCGTTAGAGATTTAGAATAAATGAAAGGATAAATATGACAATTAAAAATAATGCTAAAGAATTAATAGGTAATACACCTTTACTTAAGCTAGAATCTCTCAAAAAAGAGGGAAGAGCTGACATATATGTAAAAGTAGAAAAAAACAATGTTGCAGGTTCTATTAAAGATAGGATTGCTTTATATATGATCGAAGATGCTGAAGAGAAGGGACTATTAAAAGAGGGCGGAACTATTGTAGAGCCTACTAGCGGAAACACTGGTGTCGCCCTTGCTGCCCTAGCTGCTGCAAAGGGCTATAAGTTAATTCTAACTATGCCAGCATCTATGAGTATAGAAAGAGCAAAACTTGCTATGGCTTACGGAGCTGAAGTTATAAGAACTACAGAAGGAGCCTTACAGGGAGCATATGATAAGGCTAAAGAACTATCAGAAGAGAAAGGATATTTCTTCCCAGACCAATTCTCAAATCCTGCTAATATCAAAGCTCATTATGAGACCACAGGACCTGAAATCCTTGAAGAAATAATACCAGATGCCTTTATAGCAGGTGTAGGAACAGGTGGAACCGTAACAGGAGTTGGTAAGAGACTAAAAGAAAGTAATCAAAACGTAAAAATATACGCTATTGAACCAAAAGAAAGTCCATTACTCTCAGGTGGCAAGGCAAGTGGCCACAAGATACAAGGTATCGGTGGAAACTTTATTCCAGATAACTTAGATTTTTCAATAGTGGATGGAATTGTAGACGTAGCATCAGATGACGCAATTAAAATGAGCAGAAGATTAGCTAAAGATGAGGGACTTGCAGTGGGTATTTCATCAGGAGCAAATGTATGTGGTGCAATTGAGATAGCTGATAGATTAGGCGAAGGAAAATCAGTAGTTACAGTTCTACCAGATACTGGCGAGAGATATTTATCTACAGAATTATACGAAAATGAATAACTATAAACAATACAAGGAAGAATTAATAGAAAATGCTATAAAGAGGGATCCAGCACTCAGAAGTAGGGAGGAAGCAGCCCTCTTTTCACCAGGTATAAGAGCCTTATTATATCATTGGTCTGCCCATAAACTTTTTATAGATGGAAACTTATATGAAGCTATGGAAATCGCCTATAAATCCAGGATGGAGACAGGTATAGAAATTCATCCTGGAGCCAAAATAGGTAAGCGCCTATACATAGACCATGGTATGGGTGTAGTAATTGGTGAAACTGCCGAGATTGGTGATGATTGTCTGATATATCATGGCGTAACATTAGGAGCAGTGTCAAACGAAAAAACTAAAAGACATCCAACTATCGGAAATAATGTCATGATAGGTGCCGGTGCTGTTCTCTTGGGGAATATTAAAGTTGGAAATAATGTCAAAATAGGAGCTAATGCGGTAGTTCTTACGGATATAGATGATAATTCTACAGCTGTTGGAGCACCTGCTAGGATTATATCAAATAAAAAATAAAATCAAAATGTAAATTCATAAATACAGTTTTATATTTTTCGTATATAATCTATTTTATGGTATAATGATATAGGAATAATAATTCCTAAATTAGGAGGTGATATGATGTTTGAAAGTATTAACCCAATCGTTATTCTTATCATAGCTGTCGCCTTCGTATTGTTAGCTTTTTATTTTGGCTATCTTTATCGTAAGAAAACTGGTGAGGCTAAGATTGGCTCAGCTGAAGAACTCAGTAGAAAAATAATCGAAGATGCTAATAAACAGGCAGAAGTCTTAAGAAGAGAAACCCTTCTTGAAGCTAAAGATGAAATATCTAAATTAAAATCTGAAAATGAAGAGCAGTTCAGACAGACCAGAAATGATCTTGACAAAAGAGAAGCTCGTCTGTTGAAAAAAGAAGAAAGCTTAGACAATCGATCTTTATTGATTGACAAAAAGTCTGATCAGATCTCTAGTGATCAGAAAAAGTTAAAACAAAAAGAAGACAGAATTGATAAATTGATTGAAGAACAGCAATTGGAATTACAAAACATCGCTGGACTCACCAATAATGAAGCAAAAGAAATAATTCTTAAAAATGTTAAAAGCGAAACTATTCACGAATCAGCTAAACTTATTAAAGAAGCTGAGGAAAGAGTAAAAGCTGAAAGTAGAAAAATAGCTACAGATATTCTAGCAACAACAATTCAAAGGTATGCGGCAGAACAAGTAGCTGAGAACACAGTTTCGGTTATATCGCTACCAAATGATGAAATGAAAGGTCGAATTATAGGCCGTGAAGGTAGAAATATAAGAGCTTTTGAACAAGCTTCAGGAGTAGATTTAATAATAGATGATACACCAGAAGCTGTTGTTATATCTTCATTTGAACCTGTAAGACGTGAAGTCGCAAAGGTTGCCCTCGAGAGATTGATTCAAGATGGAAGGATTAACCCTTCAAGAATTGAAGAAATGATTAACAAGGCAGATGAAGAAGTAGAACAAAGGATTATGGAAGATGGACAAGAGGCTGTAGATAAAGCTGGTGTTGTAAACTTACATCCTCAGCTAGTTAAATTAGTTGGTAAGATGAAATTTAGGACGTCTTATGGACAAAATATTCTAAAGCACTCTGTCGAAGTAGCAAATCTTGCAGGAATGCTTGCAGAAGAAATAGGTGCAAATCCACAAATAGCCAGACGTGGTGGCCTATTACACGATATCGGTAAAGCAATTGATCGTGAACAAGAAGGAACCCACGTTAGCTTAGGTGTAGAAATGGCAAATAAATATGGCGAGAATAAATATGTAATTAATGCCATAGAGTCACACCATGGCGAAGTTGAACCTAATTGTGTTGAATCAATTTTAGTACAAACAGCGGATGCTATATCAGCAGCAAGACCTGGAGCAAGACGTGAAAGCTTAGAAAAATACGTTAAAAGACTTGAAAATCTTGAAGGAATAGCTAATTCCTTCGATGGAATTGAGAAATCATTTGCTCTACAAGCTGGTAGAGAACTAAGAATTATGGTTAAACCAAATAAGGTTTCCGATGATGAAATGATTGTAATTGCTAGAGAAATTGCAAAGAAAATTGAAGAAGAATTAGAGTATCCTGGAGAAATCAAGGTTAATGTATTAAGAGAGTCTAAAGTGATTGATTTTGCTAAATAAATATTGTATTTTAACTGACTACCATTAATTTGGTAGTCTTTTTATTATATATTTATATTAAATACATTATGGAGAGTAAGTAGTTCTATATTAAATGAGTTTATAATAAATCGTATTGGTATAAGTAAATTATATTTCTATTACTCAGAGTTTTTTGTAAAAAATTGATAGTAATGAGTCAAGGTGTCATCTTATTATCATATTAAGTATGAATTTAGGAATACTATTTTATATGCCTAATTTTTTAAAAAGCCTTAAATCGCAAAATACGAGCTGGTATTTTGCAAAATATTAAATTATTTTATAAATTTCATCTTAAGTTAGAATTGAGGATATTATATTCTAATGCTAGAAGGAGTCAAGTCCATAATATTGTGTAATTAAACTAGTACAATATTTACTATTTCATTCTAATATATATTTTAGAAGATGTTATCCAATCCTCATTGATATCAATGAGGATTGCGCCTATCAATCTCATGGCTGAATCTTCATT
>NZ_JALEIL010000120.1 GCF_022770135.1 Anaerococcus sp.
ATCGCCAAAGAACTTGATGATATAGTAGCTGAGTATAAGGATAAGTTTGCAAGTGTAGATAACAAGAAATTTATCGTTCCTCACCAAGCTTTTGGCTATCTTGCTCGTGAGTTTGACCTAGAACAAATCCCTCTTAACTCCCTAACTTCAACTGGAGAGGCAGATGCTAAGGTTCTTAAGGAAGTATCTGACCTTGCTAAGGCTGAAAAAATTAAGACAGTTTTCTACGAAATGGGAGGATCTGATAAGGAAGCGAAGACTCTAGCAGACGAAATCGGTGCTGAGGCTAAGCCAATCAATACTCTCGAGTTTGCTACTGACGAAGAGCTTTCTTCAAACAAGACCTACCAAGAAATGATTAAGGAAAACCTAGAAGCAATCTACGCTTCACTATCATAGGTAAAATAAAAGCAAGATTTTACAAAGACTATAAAAAATAAAGAGCCTAGGGGTATAATTAAGTATATGAAATTACTAGAAATTAAAAACTTAAAGTTTGGTTATGAAGAAAATTTAATACTAAATGATATAAACCTAGAGCTCGATAAGGGTGACTTTCTTGCTATAAGCGGAGAGAATGGATCAGGAAAATCGACTCTAATTAAGCTAATCCTAAAAGCTATGAAGAAGGATTCTGGAGAGATTAATATTTTGGGTAAGCCTATCGAAGAATTCGATGATTTCGAAAAGATTGGATACGTCCAACAGGTAAATGACTCGGCAAAGATTGCCTTTCCAGTAACTTGCAAGGAATATGTAAGCCTGGGCCTTTATAAGGAGTTTAATTTCTTCAATATGGTGACAAGGAAGATAAGGCAGAAGACAGAAAATGTCTTCGAATCCCTCGCTATTGAAGACTTGATGGATAGGCCCTTCAACAAGCTATCTGGCGGTCAGCAACAAAGGGTAATGATTGCAAGGGCCCTTGTTTCGACACCAGATATCCTAATCTTGGATGAGCCAACTGTTGGAATTGACGCAAGGCATAAGGAAGATTTCCTAAATCTTTTGCTTCACCTAAACCAAGACCATGGGATAAGTATCCTTATCATAAGCCATGAGATGGATCTTATTAAGGATTTTGTAACTAAGACTGTTGTCCTTAAGGAAGGGAGGCTAATTAATGCTTAAGTATGATTTTATGGTAAGAGCCCTTCTTGCAGGAGCCATGCTTGCTGTTATTATCCCAATGATTGGTGTGGTGATGATAAATAGGAGGACTTCCATGATAGGAGATGCCCTAAGCCATTCATCCCTTTCTGGTGTGGCTATTGGTTTAATCCTTGGGGTCAATCCCTTGTGGACTTCTTTAATAATATGTATACTCGCAAGTTTTGCTATAGAGATTATTAGAAGAAGGTTCGACCAATATGGGGACATGGCGACAGCAATCGTGATGAGTGCAGGGATCGGCCTTGCGGCTGTTCTTTCAGACTTCACTCCAGGAGGAACTAGCTTTGAATCCTTTATGTTCGGTTCAATTACGACAGTAGGAAAGGATGACCTAATTCTTATTGGGATTATATTTGTAGTGGTACTTGTAGTTTCCCTCTATTTTTATAATGCCCTCCTATATAATTCCATAAATCCGATGATGAGTAGGCTTTCTGGAGTAAGGACTGACCTTGTGGATTCCTTCTTCACCTTGATTACTGCCATAACAGTAGCGATATCTGCAAAGACGGTAGGTGCCTTGATGATAACCTCCCTTATGGTAATACCAGTGGCGGCCTCGCTTCTCGTTAGCAAATCCTACAAGTCATCCTATATCCTTTCTATAATCCTATCCCTCCTATTTATGATCTCAGGTATTAGCCTAAGCTTCTATAAGGGAGTAAAACCAGGCGGGGCCATAGTCCTTATAGCCATAGGATTTTTGATTATAGTTTCTCTTATTAGTCTTATTAGAAAAAAGATTATGGTTAAGAAATAATTGAAATTTAATAAATTTAACTTTAGGCAGGCTGCGGCCTGCTTTTTTGATACGAATTAATGACAGGTAAAAGGGGAGGGACTTTATAGTATAGTGTATATATAAGGAAGGTATTATGAAAGTTATTATATCACCAGCAAAAAGATTTAAACATTTTGACAATAGAAAGACAGATAAGATTTTATTTGAAGATAAAACTCGAGATCTTGTAGAAAGGATTCAAAAGCTAAGTCTAAACGAAATAGGCAATCTCAATCAGACCAATGATGAGCTAACTGAGAAGGTTTATTTTGATTATAAGGACTTTGATTTTGACCATTTAGATAATCCGGCTATCTTTTCCTACGATGGCTTGGTTTTTAAGCAATTTTCGGAGGAAGACTTTACTGACCCAACCTACTTAAACGATCACGTCTATATAATTTCTGCCCTTTACGGGGCTCTTAAGCCATATTCTGGCATCAGGGACTATAGACTCTATTTTGATAACAAGATGATCGATCTCTATGATTTTTGGGAAGATGATATCTACAAGGAAATCTTTAAGGATGGAGAGCTTGTGATTAACCTAGCTAGCAAGGAATATTCTAAGGCCATCAGACCATTTCTTAAGGAAGGCGATCAGTTTATTAATATTGATTTTAAGGATGAGAAAAACGGCAAGGTCAGATCAATAGTTGCTTGGACTAAGCAGATGAGGGGGAAATTCCTCAAGGAGATTATTACAAAGAAGATAGAAGATCCAGAAGAAATCAAGAAAATTGAAATCGACGGATATGCCTTCGATCCATACTTATCTACCGGGGATAATTTCGTATTTGTAAGGAGGAAGTCGTGAGACTCCTCCACCTATCAGACCTTCATCTAGGGAAAAATATCGGAGCTTATTCTCTAATCGAAGAGCAAGCCTTTGCCTTAGCTCATATTATTAAGATCATAAAAGAGGAAGATGTCGACATAGTGATGATTGCAGGAGATATCTTCGATACTATTATTCCAAGTGCCGAGGCCATGGATCTTTATTCTAACTTCATTGAAGAGATAGTATTCGATTTAGGAAAGAAGGTCCTAGCTATTTCTGGCAACCACGATTCATCAAAGAGACTTGATATCAACAAGAGATTCTACAGGTCCAATAATTACTATCTAGTAAGTGAATATGACAAAAATCCCATTAGTTTTGAGGATGATTTTGGGAAAGTAAATTTCTATCTCATTCCCTTTATTTCTATAAATAAGGCTAAGACAATATTTGATTCATCCATTGATAATTTTACTGATGTCTACAAATATGCCCTTGCATCTATTGACTATAAGGATAGGAATGTGCTTATTACTCATTGCTACGCTTCAAATATGAGTTCATTTGATAAAGAAGTCTATGACGAAGGCCAGAAGCCTTTAACTATCGGAGGAACTGACTCCATGGATGCAAGTTTGTTTGAAAATTTTGACTATGTAGCCTTGGGCCATCTCCATAGGGCGCATTTTGTCCTAGATCCTAAGATTAGATATTCAGGGACCTTTATGAAATATTCCTTTGATGAGGAAAATTTAACAAAGACAGTTACCTTAGTCGACCTTGAAGATGTGGCTCAAATAAGAAAAATCGAAATCCCTTTCTTGAGGGACTTTGTCACAAAAAGGGGGATGTTCGATGAAATCTTAAAGGAAGAAAGATCAGACGACTATATCAAATTTATCCTAGAAGATTCCTATATTCAGGAAAATGCTATGGCAAGACTAAAGGAGAAATTCCCAAGGGCTGTGTCTATCACTTATGCCAATAAGGCGGTATTTGAGAGGGATGATAGCCTCGATGTGGACATAGAAGACAAGAACTTGCTAGAGCTTTTTGCTGAATTTTATCATTTCAAGATGGACGAGGACCTTAGCCAAAAGGACATTGAACTTATACAAAGGATAGGCTTATGCGACCAAGAAGACTAAAAATGAGAGGTTTTATAACCTACAAGGAAGAAGTCGATATAGACTTTACGACTCTTTACGAGAAGAAAATATTTCTAATATCGGGAGCGACAGGTTCCGGCAAGACCAGCATTTTCGATGCAATAAATTTCGCCTTGTATGGGAAGGTAGCAAGAGAAATATCTGCTGATATGTTGAGGTGCGATTTCTTGTCGGAAGAAGATCCTTACACCTACGTATCTCTTGACTTTGAGGTAGGAGAGAGGACCTATAGGATAGAAAGAATCCCAAGGCAAGTCGCAAAAAAGACTAAAATCGGTCAAAATATTGCAAACGCTGTAAGTCTATACGATATTACAGATGATCTTACTCTTCTAAGCGAGAAAAAAACTGAGACAGACGAGATGATCAAAAATATCATAGGTCTTGACGACAAGCAATTCTCCAAGGTGATGCTCCTAGCCCAGGGGAAGTTCCAGGAGTTTCTATCAGCCAAGTCCACTGACAAGGCCAAGCTTTTGGGAGATATATTTAAGACCTATGAATACAAGAACTTCCAGGACCAAATCAAGGACATGGCCAAAGATAGTATCCAAAAGATGGAGTACATAGATAATGGTCTCGAAAATATTATTTCTTATAATGAAGAAATATCGGGCCTAATTGATAGGGACTTTATTATAACCCACGACTTTCATGAAATGGAAAAGGTCCTTGGCCAGGGAAGATCAGAATATGAAAGTAAGTCTATTCTCCTTAAGGAAAGGGAGGAGGATATAGATAAGTCTATAAAATCTGACCTGGGGGAGCTTCAAAAGGCAGAGATAGATAATTCAAATATCGAAAAATACAATGAAATAGTAAAAAGCCTAAAAGAAGAAAGAGAAAAAGAAAGCGAATACAAAAAGCTAAGAGATTTAATAAGAAAATCAGAGCTCGCAAATAATATATCAATCTTTGAGAAAAACTACCAAGCTGCCCTTACAGATATCGATAAAAACAAGGCTAATCTCGAAATCTTGAAAAAAGATGAGAAAAGTGCTCTTAAAACAAAAGAGGAGGTAAGGGGAAAGTACGAAAAGCTTGCCGAGAATAGATTAAAGCTTGATAAGCTAAAAAGAAAAGCAGAAGATATAGAAAATACTATCCTTTCCTTAGAAAAATTCAAAGAGGCTGAAAAATCTTACAAATCTATTGAAGAAAGGACAAAGCTACTCGATCAAAGTCAAAAGGAAAGAGAAAGTCTAGAAAAGGATTTGGCAAAAGAGCGAGAGATATTTGACCTAAATAACGAGCTTTTGGGAGAAATTGCTGAAAAGGGAAGGTCTGAGAGTAAGAATCTATCTAATCTTGAGGAAAATATAAGAAAAGAAGAGGAAGATTTAAAAAAGCTAAGGGAGATTAAAGGCTACGAAGAAAGTCTCCTATCCTTATCCAAAGAAAAAGATAAGCTTGAATCCTCTGAGCAAAAGGCCAAGGAAAATGAAGATTTACTTATAATCAACAAGCTTATAGATAGGACGAACGAAGAGGGAATCTGCCCAGTATGTGGAAGTAAGCATGTTGAAACAATAGGAAAGCACCTAATAGAAGACTACGACCTAGATAAGTTAAGAAGGGAACTTATAAGTAGCAAGGAAGCGATTAAGCTTCGACAAGGACAAGTTGAAAAAATCAGGAAGGAAATAATATCTGATAAAAATATAAACGAGCTTGAGAAAATACTTACAGAGAACTACAAGAGAAAAGAAGAAATCGAGAAAAATATTAAATCCTTAAGGGAAAATTATAAGCAAAAAGATCAGGCGAGACTTAGTTTTAAGAAAAAACTCGATAAAATCTACCAGGACCTAGAAGAGAAAAAGAAAAAAGAGGAAGAACTTAAAAGGGATGCTCAAAATAATAAAGAAATTGAGATAGCTTATCTAAGCCAAAAGGATAAGATGAAAGACCTATCCAAGGAAAGCCTAGTAGATGAGAAAAAAATTCTAGATAAAGAAATATTAGACTTGGATAAGGATATTACTGAAGTTAACAGAAACTATCAAAATGCAGAGCTTAAAATTAAGGAAATTCAAATCAAGATAGAAAATATCCAGGAAAATATCAAAGACCTTGACCTAAGAAGGGATAAGTTCAAGGAAGAATTTGATAAAAAGCTAGAAGAAAACTTTGATAATCTCGCTTCTTACAAGGAAGCTCTAGAAAATCATTCTAAACTAGCTGGCAAAAAAGAAAGAACCGAGGAGTTTTTCAACAATTTGGAAAGACTTATGATAAGCGAGGAGAATTTTTCTTCCTACAAGAATATGGAAGTAAGAGACCTTGAAAAGTTAAGAGAAAAAATCAAGTCAAAGGAAGATGAGAGAGATATAATAAGGAATCAAAATTCAGAAATCAACACTAGACTCGATAATTTCACCAAGGTTATAGCTAGGCTTAAGCTTTTGAGGAAAGATTATGAGATGAATATGAAAGAAAATGAATCTCTAGCCAGACTTTCCGAGGTAGCTGATGGGTCTTTCGGTAAGGTAAAAGGCAGGGAGAAGATTGACTTTGAGACTTTTGTCCTAACTTATTATTTCGATAAGGTACTTAAGCTTGCCAATATGAGGCTTTTGGATATGACTGACAATCAATTCTCCATGGTAAGAAAGTCCGATACGACAGATCAAAGATCAAAGACCGGTCTAGATATAGAGATCCTCGACGCTAATACTGGAAAGATGCGTCCAGTATCGACTCTTTCTGGAGGAGAGAGTTTCCTCGCAAGTCTTTCCCTAGCCCTAGGCCTATCTGATGAGATTAGTATGGAAAATGGGGGAGTTAGGATCGATACCCTCTTTATAGATGAGGGCTTTGGAAGTCTGTCCAAGGATTATCTAGCAAATGCAATTTCAGCTATAGAAAAGCTCGCCTATGAGGATAAATTCATAGGACTCATATCCCATGTGGATGAGCTAAAAGAAGCAATCGATGCGAAGATTTTGGTTTTCTATGAGCCAAGCGAGGGATCAAAAGTGGAGGTAGAAGCATGATAGAGACAATTATTTCAAGATATCCCAAGGAGATGTCTACTTATATTTACAGGAAAATCGAAGAAGACTTAAAAAATGGCAAGAAGGCTCTTCTTATAGTGCCAGAGCAATACACCCTCCAGACGGATATTAATTTTCTTAAAAATATTTCCTATGAGGCGGTAATGGATGCCAAGGTCTTAAGTTTTTCTTCTCTTAAGAGCTATATTGGAGAAAAAATCGGTCAGGCTAATGAGAAATTCCTTACAAAAAATGGGAAAATTATCCTAATTTCCAATATCCTCCAAGATATGAATGATAAGCTAAGCCTTTTTCAAAATAAATATTCCAATATAGAGTTTGTGAACAATATTTCATCTTTAATCTCATCAATCAAGGACAATGCCTTTGACGAAGATTTCTTCAAGAAAATTGAAGAGACCGACGATCCTATTACGAAAATTAAATTTAAAGAAGTAAAGATGATCTACGATGCCTATGAGAAAGAGATTTCTGGCAAATTTATAGACTCTGAGGATAGCCTTTCTTATATTATAGAAAAGCTTCCTGACTGTGACTTCCTAGCTGACACAGTCTTTTACTTTGATAAGTTCGATAGCCTATCAGAGCTTAAGCTTTCCTTTGTCGAAGGTCTTATAAATAGGGGAAATGAAGTTTTCTTTAGTCTAAATCTCGATACAGAATTTATTAATAGCAAGGTTTTTTCTGACTTGGAATTTTTCGACTCTACCGATAAGCTTTATAGGAAGCTTAATGAAATAGGAAAGACCCACGATAAAGTACTTGATAATACGAGCCTTGAGAAGGAAGATATAGCCCATCTTGCTAGAAACTTAGAGAGATTTGATCCTAAGAAATTTGGGGGAAGTCCTAATAATATTCGTTTCCTTGAAAATCCATCGACTAAGACAGAAGTTGAAAACACTGCAAGAATTATAAATTATCTAGTAAAAGAGAAGGGATACCGCTACAAGGACCTAGCTATATACATTTCTAGTGAAGACGAATACAAAAACGAAATCGTAAAGGTCTTCAACAGATATGGTCTGCCGATCTTCGTGGATTCTGATAGGAAACTTATAGACAATCATATAGTAAAGACGTTTTTAGCTATATTAAGGCTCGTGATTTATAATTTCAATAGTCAGGACTTAAGTTATTTTCTAAGGTCAGGTCTATTTAGTTTCTCAGAAAACTTTGAGGAAAAGGCCATAATTCTTGAAAATTATATCAAAAATAGGAAGATTAAGGGCAAGATGTTTCTTGAGGACAAATATTTTGCCTATGATGAAGATTTCTACAAAAATCTCTACGAGAATGATCCCCAAAGTGAAGAGAAACTAGGGGCAAAGACTTATGAATACCAAGTTATAAATGAGCTAAGAGATAGGATTTTGGATCTACTTAAGCCTCTCTTAGAGCTAAAAGAAGAAAAGACCAGGGATATTTGTATAGGAATCTTTAATATTATAGATGATAGGGACATAAGAAGGGGGATAGAAAGCTTCCAAGAAATCCTAAAGGAGAGCGGAAGGCTTGACGAATACAAGGAAAACGACCAGGTCTGGGATAAGTTTGTAGAAATACTTGAAGAGATAGTAGATCTCATGGGAGAAAGGAAGACGAGTCTTAGGAAAGTTTACTCCTTGATTGAAGCGACATGTAAGGACATCAATGTTGGAATTATCCCACCTAGTAAAGACCACATCGAGATAACAAGCTTTGCCAGGGCGAGGATTGCCGATAGGGGAGTAAACTTTGCACTAGGGCTAAATGATGTTTTCTTTCCATCGACAAATAGGGAAGACCTCATCGTAGGCAAGGGAGAAAAGGATAAGCTAAGGGCACTAGATCTTGACCTAAAGGTCTTTGATGAAGACTTCGAAGAGCGTGAAAAACTAGTATTTTATAAGCTAATTACCATATCAGATAAGCTCTTCTTATCATATTCCCTTGCCAATAGGAAAAGTGAAGCTATCAATAAATCAATCATCCTAAATTCCATTATGAATATCTTCTCTGATAGGAAAGGGAAGACTTACGGTATGGTTTATGGCAATGACCTGGGTCTTTCTATAGAGAAATTTTCTTATCAGACAATGGAAGTGAGAGCTCTAAGAAGTATAAGACAGATGATGAGAAATGAGCAGGTTGATGAAAATGATAGGGAAATTGCTAGGGCCTTTATCAAATATCTTAAGGAAAATAACTCATATGAGTTAATAGAAAAGGCCTTAAAATTTACTAATGATAAAGAAAATCTAAGAGAAGACTTGGCCGCTAAGCTCTATAGGAAAAACCACTTCAATGTAAGCGAGATTGAAAGCTATTCTAGGTGTCCTTACAAGTATTTCGTAAACTACGGCCTAAGGCCAAATATAGACGAAAGCTATGAAGTAGACCACATGGAGGTGGGTAATATTGTCCACAAGCTTTTTGAAGATATTTCTAGAAACTTATCAGAAAAAAACATAGAAGAGCTTAAGGTAAGTGATCTTGAAGATATTTTGATAGCAAACTTTAAGGAAGCAACCCTTAAAAATCTCGATAAGACCAGAAGGGAAGACCCTAGAAATAAATTTATCCTTAACAATGTCTTGAATTCTGCCAAGAGAAATTCAGAAAAGTTAATCGACCAGGTAAAAAGCGGGGACTTCAAAATCTATGCTGTAGAAAAAGACTTTGGCTACGAAAATGAAGACAATCTGCCAAAAGTCTATGTTGACGATAAAAATTATCTGAGGGGAAGGATTGATAGGATCGATAAGGCGGGTAATTTCGTTAGGATTATCGACTACAAGACAGGCAATAAGACCTTCAAGATTATAAATCTCCTAAACGGCCTAGACCTTCAGCTTTTAGTTTATATGATGTCGGCTACAGAAAACGAAAAAGACCTTATGATTCCAGTAGGATCATTCTACATGCCCCTATATGATGAGATGGAGTCTGTAAATAGCGAGGGATATTCTCCTGAAACCTTGGAAAAGGCCATGAATGATAAGTTTAGGATAAATGGCCTTATAGTTAAGATTAACGAAGAAATCTTTAAGATAATAGATAAAAATGCTGAAAGTCCAAAGGAGTCAACTATCCTTGATTACAAGAACTCTGACGTTCTTAGCCCTGAAGAAGTGACCAAGCTTGAAAAATTTGCCAAAAATCTTGTTGGTCAATTTATCAAAAACATCAAAGAAGGAGATATCAGCCTTAAGCCTTTAGCCTACGATTCTAATAGGAACGAGTGCCAGTACTGTGACTTTAAGGGAATATGTAAGTTTGACGAGACGATTGACCAGCTTCGTTACAGGAATTTTGATAAGGATAAGACAATAGAGGACTTGGGAGGTGAAGATGACTAAGATGGAATTTAGCAAAGACCAAAAGGATGCTATAGAAACTAGGGGTAAAAATATAATAGTTTCAGCGGCGGCAGGATCTGGTAAGACCAGTGTCCTCGTAACGAGGATTATCCGCCTACTCATAGAAGATAGGAAGGATATAGGAAGTTTTATCATAGTTACCTTTACCAACAAGGCCTCTGTCGAGATGAAAGATAGGATTAGGTCAGCCCTTGAACAAGAGCTTAAGAAAAAGGGAAGCGATCTTAAGTTTATCAAAGACCAGCTCAAAAACTTAAAGCATGCCCAAATCAAGACACTCCACTCCTTCTGTGCGGATATGCTAAGGGAAAACTTCTATTATTTCGACGATCTATCTCCAAACTTTAAGGTAATAAGCGAAAACACGGCGACAATCCTAAAGTCGAATGCCATTGATGAGGTTTTTGATAAAAGATATGAGCAGATGGACCCTGCCTTTGAGAACTTCCTCCATAACTTCGCGACAAATAAGTCTGATAGTGGAGCAAAGGATATAATACTTAAAACTTACGAGAAAATCATGGCCGAAGTAAGGCCGATTGCTTGGCTAGATCAGGCGACTTCGGAAGGATTTAAGCTTGATAAGTTTAAGAATACTGTAAAAGAAGAAATGGATCAAATCCTAGACTTAGCTAGGACCAACTACGACTTTACCATGGGCCAAGCTATGCGTGACAAGCACCAAGAGCTAATCTTCGATGACTTCTCTCAAATCAATGACCTTACTATCTTACTTGATGAGGATTGGGATAAGTTTATAAGAAAGATTGGTAAAATTAAATTCGGAAGGATATCTAAGTCCAAAAAGGATGTCGAGGAAGACTATAGTTTTATTAAGGATACCAGAGACCTCTACAAGGAAGATATCAAAAGTGTGGGTAAGTTTGTGACAAATACAGATAGCCTAACTATGGAGCTTTTTGCCAAAAAAGAAGAGGATCTCCTTTCTGAAATCAATATCTTGGTCAAGGACTTTATGAAGGTCTACTCAAGGCTTAAAGAAGAGAAGGCATATCTAGATTTTTCTGATATGGAGCATAAGTTTATCGACCTAATCGATATAGAAGAAGCTAGAAATAAACTTAAGGAAACTTACAAGCATATATTCTTTGACGAGTACCAAGACTCGAACGAAATCCAAAACTACATTATAGAAAAGCTTAAGGGAGAAGATAATCTCTTCTTCGTAGGAGATGTCAAGCAGTCCATCTACGGCTTTAGGAGGGCTGAGCCAAAACTTTTCCTAGAAAAGCTAGAAGCTTACGACAAAGATGAGGACTCAGTTAGGATAGACCTTAACAAGAACTTTAGGTCCCAGAAGGAAGTCCTAGATTTCGATAACTTCATCTTCGATAGGCTAATGACCAAGGAAGAAAGCGACATCGACTATAGGGATGGAGGCCACAGACTTAACTTCAATAAGAATGAGCAAAGTGCTTACGAGAGGGCCAATATAAAGGTCATCGATAGTAATATTCGTGAAGAAGACTATCTAGCCCAACTTATCGAAGAGATTAGGGCTATGGGCTACGATTATCGTGATATAGCGATTCTCTTAAGAAGTGGGGGCAAGTCTTATGTCTACGAAGAGGCCTTCAAGAAGGCGGAGATTCCTTTCTTTAATGATATAAGCAAGGTTTCCTTTAGGGCGGTAGAAGTTACATTTTTCATAAATCTATTAAAATATTTGGTCAATCCAAAAGACGACCTTACTCTACTATCTATTCTTAGATCTGAAATCTTTGATTTTGATGAGGATGATTTGGTTGAGATTAGATTAAGGTCTAGTTCATATTCCTTTACTAAGGCCTTTGATGAATATGACAAAGATGAGGAAATAATTGAGAAAATTAATGACTTTAAGACTGTATTTTCTGACTTAACTTATGTCAAAAACCTCCTTTCACTTTATGAATTTGCCAATTATGTTTTCGAAAAGACTGGATTTTACGAATATTTATTGGCAAGAGATAGGGCAAGTGACAGGATAAACAATGTCGAAAGCTTTATAGATATCATGGATGAGTATGACAGGACCAATGACAATGGACTATTTGGCTTCTTGGACTTTGTCGATTCCCTTTCCATGAATCAATCAGATAATATCCAAACGACAAGAGAGCTTTCCGAGGCGGAAGACCTCGTTAGGATAATGACCATCCATAAGTCCAAGGGGCTAGAGTTTCCGGTAGTTATCCTTGCAGATGCTGGTAAGAGATTTAACAACAAGCACTTGCGTGAGCCGATTGTATTTGATGATGATTTGGGAATTGGAATCAATCTTTCTGATTATGAAAACAAGTTGAGATTCTCTTCACTTAGGAAAAATCTCATCAATGATAAAATCACTAAGGAAAATAAGAAAGAGGAGATGCGAATCCTCTATGTAGCCATGACCAGGGCAGAAGAGATGCTCTTTATAACTGGCGAGAGGAATCTTAAGACAGTAGGAAGGCTTAAGGGGAGAATTGACTTTCTCAATATGAATACCTACATGGATTGGATTCTTTCTATTATTTCAAGAGATAAGGTCTCAGAAGAATTATTTGAAGACTATGAGACCAATGACCTAGACAGCCTAGCTTCTCTTGAAGTAATAGAAGAAAGTGACCCTATAGATAAGTTTGAGTCTAAGGATATCACAGATTTTCTGGAAAGTAGAGATGTAAATCAAGAAATTTATAATAAACTTAAGGAAATCTTTGATAGTCCTTACCCTTATGAAGATCAAACAAGGGAATCTATCAAAAGATCTGTTACAGAAATAAGCAAGGACTTCGATCCTTCCCTTGATGGCTATAGGCTTCCTAACTATGAGGAAAACGAGCTTGCAGGAGACTTTAGGAAGGCAAATTTCATAAGAGAAGAAAAATTCTACAAGGCTGTTGATAAGGGAACTATGATCCATAGAATTTTCCAAGCCCTAGACTTCAAGGATTATGATAAAGTAAGTCTTAAGGAAGAAATCTATAGACTTATTAGGGAAAAGAGGATTGAGGAAGATAGCTTGGACCTAATAGAATTAGATAAAATCCTGGCCTTTTTCGAAGATCCTTTCATCAAGGACCTATCCAAAATGGCTACAAATATCAGAAAGGAAGAGTCTTTCCTTATGACCTACGAGGATTATTATGTAAATGGTCAGATAGATTTGATGTTTGAAATAAATGGAAAGGCAGTTCTAGTCGACTTTAAGACCGATAGGACTAAAAGAGAGAGCTTATATGACAAACAAATTCAAATTTATAGACAGGCTATAGAAAAGTCTTTAGGAAAAAAGGTAGAGACGTCTCTAATCTACTGGTATAACTTTAAGGAATTTACAAAAATCGAATAAGAGCAAACTAAAAAACGACGAGAATAAAGCTTATCTAAGTTCCTTCTTCGTCGTTTTCATTTATTCTTCTGTATTTATTTTTGTATCGTCGTATTCGATGTAGTTAAAGTAGTGGTCGATTTCGTTTAGGTTTGCGTTTTGATAGATTGTAGTCATCTCCTCGTTCATCTCTCCTATTAGGGCTAGGATAAAGACACGGAGGGACTTTTGGCCAAAGAACTTATCCGATATATTCATCTTCGCCCTCCTTACAGCTCTGGAGTGGGCAATCGTCTTTGCAAGGTCTACTCCTGTGATGGAGCTCTTTTTAGTAATAAATCTTGAAAAGAAATCTAAGAGATCTCTTAGGGTATCGACTCTCATTATGAGATACTTATAGGCAAAGTTTACCGGAAAGCCCTTGGTTTGGATGAGCCTTTCAAAAAACTCCTTCTTCGATCCATTTCTTTCAAGGATAATGGCCTCAGTAACTGTATCAAAGACTTCATTTATTTCATCTGCTGCATAGTCAAGCACTATATTTATAATATCGTAGTCGGGATCATTTATATTATCTATCATTTTAGTCACATAGGATGGACGCTTTTCATCGCTAGTTGACCTATATTGGTAGATATAATTACAAAAGTCATAGAAAGTATGACCTTCATTATCGATTGGCATGGAAAATATTTTAGATGAGACCTTATCCATGGCTGTGATTACAAAGTGAGGACTTAGGATTTTTTCGGCCTGGCCTATGATTATATCGATTGCTTCTTCTATATTTCTAGCCTTTATAAAGAGTGTATTCATCAAGGCCTTGACCCTAAACTCATACTCGTAATTTAAGTTGCTTATGACAATTCTTCCTATAGATTTGCTGTAGATTGGGAAGTAGTCAGCAATTTTTGGAAAAACTATATCATTCATATAACCCTTGTATGGAATATCCATTCCTGTTTTTGACCTAATATTATCTATAATTAACTTTTTAAAATCCATCTTATCGAAGAGGGGATTGTTGGCTTGGATTCTTATATAGTTGTGGATTACTTCTTCTAGGCTAAGCTGGTTGGTCATGGTGTGAAGGATTGCGTCATCGATTATTTCTTCCTTACCATGGTAGTCAGTGAAGGAGAAATTATCTATAAGCTCAGTTGTAACAAAAACTTCAAAGCCGTGATCTGTATAGGTTTTGTTGTTGATTTTTATATGCCTAATAGGAAGGGGGTAGGTTATGGTCGATCCTGTTTGGATATCATATATAGTATTTCCAACTTCGCTTGTGTATTTGGCTGTTCCATTTTCGTGAAGATGGCCAGTAAAGACAAACTTAACCCCGCTATCTGCGAGGATTTCTATTGGAGTCTTGCCATTTATCCTAGGATCATCATCTTCGAACTTATCCCTCCATTCTTTTATGATAAAAGGGGAGAAGGCAAGCTCTTGGTTTCTGAAGTTTGGGAGAAGGGCGTGGTGGGCTACGACAATTACCATATCCTTTCTATCTTTAGCTTCTTCGATTTTTCTAAGCATCCAGCGAATTTCTTTTTTCGTAATAGAACCAGAAATATTTTCTCTGCCATCCCTATGTTTTTCTTCCCTATCAGCCGAGTAAATCGAAGTATCAAGCATTATTAGGCTAAGTCCATTACTATCTAGATAGTCCTTTTTTACCCTTGCTACATAGGAAAAATATCCGTGGGCATAGTAGGAATATTTTACGTCTCTGTCGTATTTCTTATTGACAAAATCCAGATAAGTCTTAAAAATTTGACTATCTCTGTAAAACTCTAGTATGGAATCATCTTCATAGATAAAGTCATAGATTTCTTCAAATTCTCTTGGACTAACATTTCTAGTCTTCTCGTCATTAGAGTAGTCATAGGCCCTGTGGCAGTTGATGTCGTGGTTACCTGGTGTGAGAAAGATCTTCCTCCTAGGATCTTTATCCTTCCAAGCTCTTAAATAATCTGCGACTAGCTTATGAGACTTATACTCTCCTTCTTTGACCATATCTCCAGGAAGAATCAGGTAGTTACTGCCTGCTCTGTCTACAATTTCTAGGGCACGCTTAAAAAGCCCCTCGCTTTCAACGACAAGCTTTCTTTCTACCTTAAGCTCCTTGATGAAACTTTCGCTAGGTCCCATAAGTTCACTTGCAAGAACATGGGGGTCGGATATTATCGATATATCAAAATCTTTTATAGAATTTTTTTCTGCATCTTTTATAACTTCTTTCATACTTCTATTATACTTAGAATGGCTTAAATTACACTAATAAAAATAGATTTGCAAATAATAAAAAGCAAAGTATACTAAAATAGTAGTATATATGACCTTGATAAGAAAAGTACATATAAGAAAAATTTTTACAGAGAAAACCGTTAGCTGAGAAGGTTTAAAATTTTTATATGGAAGTGCATCTTTGAGTCTTGTGGCTGAATTTTTAGGCCATGACAGTGCGAGTGTTATATCGCAAATGAGATTTCTATATTTATTTATAGAGATGAATTTAGGTGGAATCACGGCTAAGCTCGTCCTTTTTTAGGGACGGGCTTTTTATATGCTATAAATATATAGAAAAGGAATATGGATAGAAGGAGAATATGAATTTATCTAAGAAAATCATCCTAGCTTCTTCACTAGTTTTACTTACTGCCTGTTCTACTTCCAAGGCAGAAGTAGAGAAAAATTTAGTGAATGAAGAAATAAAAGATCAAAAGATAGAAGGAAATTTCCAAGAAGAAGAGATTATCGACTTTGATGATCCTAACTTTAATATAGAAAATGTAGATTATGATTCATGTTGTAAATAAAAGGGGATATTATGAAAAATAAGAAATTATTAGCTGCTTTACTATTAGCGTCAATAAGCTTAACAGCTTGTGTGAAAAATGGGGAAGACGCACAAACAGAAACTAAGACAGAAACTAGCCAAGAACAAGCGAGCCAAGGAGAAAGCCTTGTAGATAAAGAGCACAGCATCAAAGATGAGCCAAGATACGGAAGTAAAATTAGAATTGGCTTTGATGGAGACCTTTGTATAGCAGGACAAAATATAGCAGAGATAGAAGGCTACTACAAGGAAAGAGGTCTTGATGTAGAATTTGTAAATACAAAACAAGGTAAGGATGCTCTAGGAACTGGACAAATTGATGCTATGACAGGAGAGTTCGGTGGACTATTGGTTCCGGCTACTAAGGGACTTAACTATGTCTTTTCAACATCCAACCACTCAGGTTGTAAGTCACTTTATGTTCTAGATGAAAGTTCATATAAAGAAACTAAAGACTTGGAAAATGAATCTATCGCTGTAACAAACGGTATAGGAAATAGTGGGCACAATACCCTTTTAAGATTTTTATCTCACGATGGAATAGATTCTAATAAGATTAATGTAAAACCTGTAGATGCTTCTGCAGTAATCCAATCTTTGGAAAGTGGAGAGATAAAAGGTGCTGTTCTTGATGACCAATTCGCTCAAGAATTTTTACAAGCTGGAAAAATTAGACCAATAAGATCTCTGACAACAGATGAAGACTTCAAGGATGAAGTATGCTGTGTAACAGCCTTTAACAGAGATTTCGTTGACCAAAACCCAATGATTGCAGAGCTTGTTGCAGAGCAAATCGTAAGGGGAAGTCACTATGTTGCTGATAATCCAGAAGAAGCTCTAAAGAAACTTCAAGATAATAACCTAGCAGCAGGAGACCCTGAAGTTGCTACAGAGCTATTAAACACTTATGATTACAGCCTAGATAACGAAGCAGGCCTTGAAACAATTAGAGCTTACTTTGATGATTATAAGAAATTAGGTCTAATTGATGATAGCAAGTCTACGGATGATTATATCAAAGAATACTGGAGACCACTCGGAAATGGAGAAGTCGAAGTAGTTGAATAATAAGGAGATTTCATGCAAGATAGCAAATTTCTTAATGAAAATTTAAAAGAAAAGCTAACTGCAAAAGACTTGGAAAAACTAGAAAATGGTGATGAAAAGCCTTCGATAATTAGGCTTTTCATTCCCTTAGTCTTTGCAGCCTTAGCTATTCTAGAATTTATATATGTTAAAAATTATGATCCAGGTATAGAGATTACAAAACTATATCCAACTTTTCTAATGATTTTAGGAGGAATTTATTTAATTTCCCTTCTATTATCATTAAAGTTTGAAAAGATTAGGGATACTTTGAATAAATATTGGCCTTTATATACGGCGATTTTCGTGATATTTATTGTATTTGACTTGTTGACATTGAAGTTTAATATATTACAATTGCCATATTTCCCATGGCTAGATAAAGTATTTAATTCAATGGCAGCTGATAGGTCCTATCTCTTAGAATCAGTAATATCATCCCTTAAACTTTTATTTACTGGCTATATTATAGGAGGGCTTCTGGGAATAATTACAGGAATTCTTGCTGGTTACTTCGAGAAGGTTAATTACTGGATCGACCCAATCCTTAAACTTCTTGGACCAATTCCTACAACAACTTGGCTTCCACTAGTTATGGTTCTTGCCATAAATCTCTTTCAAGGAGCTGTATTTATCATAGCTCTAGGAGTTTGGTTTCAAGTTTCTCTAGCCACAATTACAGGAATTAGAAATGTAGATCCTTCATTTTATGAAGCAGCAAGGACCCTAGGAGCGACTAACAAGGACATGGTAAGAAGAATAGCAATACCATCTGCGATGCCAAATATCTTCCAAGGTCTAGTATCTGCAATGAGTGCTGCTTGTAACGCCCTAATCGTTGCTGAGATGATGGGAGTTGAGTCAGGACTTGGTTGGTATATAACTTGGAAGAGCTCCTGGGCAGATTATACCGCCATGTATGGGGCTATAATTCTTCTTGCAGTAACTTTCGTGATAGTTAATATTCTAATCAAAAAGCTAAGCGATAGAGTACTCGTTTGGAAAAGTGAGGGGACGATATAATGACAGAATTAGTATTTGATAAGGTAGGAAAATTATTTACAAGAGCTGACAAAAACGGCCTAACACACGCTATATCTGATGTAAGTTTTAAGGCCAAAGAGAAAGAATTTATATCAATAGTTGGCCCTTCTGGTTGCGGTAAAAGTACAATGCTAAGACTTATAGCAGGCCTCATAGGTCCAAGCTTTGGCGAGATTAGTCTAGATGGAGAAAAAATCACAGAGCCAAAGAGCAATAGGGGCATGGTATTTCAAAAACCAACCCTCTTTCCTTGGCTAACAGTTAAGGAAAATGTATCATTCTCAACTGACCTTAAAAATAAAACTAATGATAAAGAGGTTGATAAGCTTATAAAAAAGGTAGGACTAGAAGAGTTTAAGGACGTCTATCCATCAGCTCTTTCAGGAGGAATGGCCCAAAGAGTATCTCTTATAAGAACTCTAATCAACAAACCAGAAGTAATGCTTTTGGATGAGCCATTAGGAGCTCTTGATGCCTTCACAAGGATGAACATGCAAGATCTAATCCTTGACTTATGGCAAGAGGAAG
Organism: Anaerococcus sp.; assembly: GCF_022770135.1. Lineage (GTDB taxonomy): Bacteria > Bacillota > Clostridia > Tissierellales > Peptoniphilaceae > Anaerococcus. Next base: position 19,100 of record NZ_JALEIL010000120.1, read on the forward strand.
AAAACTTAAACATAATGGTAACCCATGACGTAGACGAAGCAATCTATATGTCAACTAAAGTCCTAGTAATGCAAGCAAATCCAGGCAGGATTAAGAAAATAGTTGACATTGACCTTCCTTATCCAAGATCAAGGACAAGTAAGGAATTTACCGCTTATAGAAATGAAATATTGGAAGAATTAAATATAGATTAAGAAAAGACTCTCAGAATATTTTCTGGGAGTTTTCCAATGTGCAAAACATTTTGATAATCGTTTACAAATATTTATATATATTATATAATGATAGTAGAAAATAAGAAAAGGAGGTCCTATGAAAAAGAGAATATTAAGTCTTCTATCTGCTATTGCATTTGTATTTTTACTTTCATCATGCTCTAATGATAGTGAGATCAAGACTGCAGACGATTGGAAGGAGAAGTATCCAGATGTTTACGCTACATACCAAGCCAATGCCGATATGAGTGAAACAAAATTCGGTGGATCTGTCCAAGTAGACTATCTTGAAGAGTATCCAAATCTTAAAGAATTCTATGATGGCTATGGCTTTAGCAAGCAATACGATAGGGCAAGAGGACATACATACGCCCTAGAAGATATACTTAATACCAAAAGACCAAAGGCCGGAGCAAGCTGCTTGTCTTGTAAAAGTGCTGACTTCATCGTAGCCCTAGAAAAGGGCGGAGTAGATGTAAATTCTATGGACTTTGATGAGTTTGTAGAAAAAAATCCAGATATGTCTACCATATCTTGTTACGATTGTCATATGAACGATGTGCCAAGCCTACAAATTACAAGAAGCCATACCCAAAAGGCCATCGAGAAGGGAGAAATCCCATCTAATGCTGATCTTGAAACTTTAGCTTGTGCCCAATGCCACGTTGAATACTACCAAGATCCTGAAACAAAAGAAGTTATAATGCCTACTAAATACGGTCTAGAAACAGACGATATGTTAAAGTATTATGACGAGAAGGAATTTAAGGATTGGGAGCATCCTCAAACCAAAGCACCTATGCTTAAGGCTCAACACCCAGAGTTTGAGACCTTCCACGGATCAGTTCACCAACAAGCAGGACTTACTTGTATAGACTGCCATATGCCAGAAGTCGAAGGCGAAGATGGCAAGATGGTTAAGTCCCATCATTGGACAAGTCCACTCAAAAACAAAGAGACTCTAGAAAATACCTGCCTATCATGCCACGCTGGTAAGACTTCAGATGAGCTAATATCTTGGGTAGAAGAAGTCCAAGGTGAAGTTTATGATAGGACAAATGAAGTTAGTGATAAACTAAAAGTGTATATCGATGAATTAGCAATCCATATCGAAAAGGGAGACTTATCAGATGAAGATAAGGCAAAACTTCAAGATATTCATAGGAAAGCCCAGTTTAAATGGGACTTTGTCTTTGTAGAAAACGGAGAAGGATTCCATAACTCAACAAGTGCTCACAAGAACTTGGATGAGGCTGAGGCTCTAATCGATGAAGGTATGGAAATTTTAAATAAGTACAAATAAAATATGAGGACTCAGGGAGAAAACTCCTTATGAGTCCTTTTGTTTTAAAAGGAGATTTATGAAAAATGATAATATAATAAAGAGAATATTTAAGTCTTTTTATACTATGAAATTTGGAATTATACTTTTGATAATAATAGCCCTAGTCTCACTAATAGGAACTGTTATACCTCAAGGAAATGACCCGAGTTTCTATAGACAAGGCTATTCTCCGCTTATGGCTGAGGTAATACTAGCCTTTAACTTTGACAATTTATTCTTTTCTAAATGGTATATATTTCTCACAGGACTTTTACTAGTAAACCTATTCTTATGCTCAATCAATAGAGCAAGACCAATAATAAAGTCATCATTTAAAGATCCTGATATTAGTAAGAAAATTAAGAACTCGGATAAATTTATTGAGATTAGGAGTGAAAGTAATGACGAGAAATTGTTTAAGGACTTGGGATTTGGATCATTTAAGGAAGAAGTAATAGATGGAAAGAAAATACGCTATAAGTTCTCCAACAAAATCGGTCATTTGGGATCTTGGCTTACCCACCTATCAATAATTATAATAATACTTGCCTTTGGCTGCGGTAGGTATCTAGGCTTTGACGAATATATCTATGGAGTGCCTGGAGAGACCTTAGAGCTTGAGAATTCTGATTATCAGATTAAAATTGATAATTATAATGTTTTATTTAGAGAAGACTTTACGGTAGACCAATATATCACAGAGATGACAATACTTGATAAGGATGGGAGGACTGTAAAGGAAGGAACTTCCATGGTTAATCACCCTCTAAGATTTGATAAATTTAGCGTATATCAAAACTCAACAGGCTGGGCTGTGGATGCACTTTTGTTTAAGGATAAAAAATCTTATAAGGAGAAAATCCTCTATAACTCTGAAGTTTTTGTGGAAGACGATAAGAAAATCGCGCTTCAATTAGTAGACTTCTATCCAGATTTCGATTCTACTAACCCTACTAAGCCAAAGACAAGCTCTCCATTTTTGAAGCATCCTGTAGCCCTCTACGCCTTATTCTATGATGGAGAAAGGGTTGATATGGGACTAAACCATGTAGGAGATCCGATTGAATGGGAAGAGTACACCTTTGTTCTGGAAAATCCTAGAATGTTTACCCTACTTCAAGTAGCAGATGACCCGGGAACGCCCTTTGCCCTTGTAGGTGGCATAATCCTACTTATTGGTTTATTCTTAGCCTTCTATATGAATCCAAAGGAAATGATTAT
>NZ_JALEIL010000131.1 GCF_022770135.1 Anaerococcus sp.
GTATTCCTCCAATTTTAGATAAATTTACGTTATTTTTTGAAAAACTGATAATTTTAAGAATGCAGACAGAAAAAGCGCCGATAAATCCGATTTATTAGTGGATTTGTCGACGCTCTGAGGGGACTTTCGTCCCCTTTTAAATTACAAAATATCCATAAGCTCATCTATTGAATTAATCTTATAAGTAGCTTTCTCGCCTTCTTGGGCTTTTCCATAACCGTAGCTTGCAAAGATAGTTTTTTGCTTATTCTCGTAGCCTGCCATTATATCCTCGTACCTGTCTCCTACCATGATATAATCGCCTTTGACATTTTCCCTTAGGATCTTGTACTTATCTATAAAATCAAAATCTTCGCCCACTAGGTATTTGCTAAAGTAATCATCTAGCTTGTAGACTCTTCTCGCCTCATCCATATAGGCTCTTAGACACTTACTTAAGATGTATAAGTCGTATTTTCCTTTTAGATAATTAAGAGTTTTATAAGAGTTTTCGTAAAGTGCCCCAGTTTTTGATAAGTTTTCCCTAATCCTTTTGCCATTTAGCTCGATTAGATGGTCTTTGTTTGAATCATCCTTTAGGATATCATCCCAGCAGGCCTTTGGGCTCATGCCTATATATTTCTTGTAATCTACACTTTTTGGGTCAATCCCAAGCTCTCTTAAGGTTGTGTAGAGAGCTTCTTTATAGACTAGTTCCGTCTTATGAATTGTCCCATCGAAGTCAAAGATGACTATCATAGAATATCCATAAGATTTGCCATCTCGATTGCTGCAAGGGCTGCTTCGCTTCCCTTGTTACCAGCCTTCACACCTGATCTTTGGAGGGCTTGATCGATTGTATCTGCTGTAATTACTCCAAATATTACAGGCTTATCGCTATCAAGACTTACATTGGCAACTCCCTTGGATACTTCTGCACATACATAGTCAAAGTGAGGTGTATCTCCACGGATAACTGCACCAAGGCAGATTACAGCATCGTACTCGTCCTTTTTGGCAAGTTTTTTTGCAACTAAAGGAATCTCGAAGGCTCCTGGAACCCTAATTAGGTCTATATTTTCTTCCTTTGTGTCGTGTCTTTTTAGGGTATCAAGACAACCCTCAACTAACCTATCTGTTACAAAGTGGTTGAATCTTGCAACCAATACCGCATATTTTTTATCATTTGAAATTAAATTAGCACTAAACTCACGCATTTTCTCTCTCCTTAAATTCTTCTAGTTCATGACCCATTCTCAAAGCTTTTATTTCTAGATATTTCCTATCTGTTTCGTTTGACTTTATTTCTATTGGACATCTAGACTCTACTTTTATTCCGTATTCTTCTAATTGATTTATCTTATCAGGGTTATTTGTCATAAGCTTTACTGATTTTACCCCAAGCCTATCTAGCATTTCTGAAGCAATCTTATAGTCTCTCATATCTTCTGGAAAGCCTAGTTTAAGGTTGGCATCTACTGTATCATAGCCGTGCTCTTGTAGTTCGTAGGCCTTAAGCTTATTAAAGAGTCCTATGCCTCTTCCTTCTTGTCTTAAGTAAAGAAGGACTCCCTCGCCATTTTCTTCTATATTTCTTAGGGCCTTATGAAGTTGGCTACCACAATCGCATCTTCTTGAACCTAAAACGTCTCCTGTAAGGCATTCGGAGTGGATCCTTGTTAGGACTCCACTTTTTTCGATATCGCCCTTGGTGATTGCTATATGCTCTTTGCCAGTTTTTCTATCAAGAAATCCATAAGCTTTGAAGCTTCCGTATTCACTAGGAAGATTTACTGGATTGGTTGATATTACATCTACTTCCAAACTCTTCCTGTACTCCTTAATCTCACTGACAGTTGTCACCTTAAGATTTAGCTTCTCGGCAAGTTTTAGGAGGTCATCTCCCCTCATCATATGGCCATCATCTGCCATAATTTCACAACAAAGTCCCACTTCCTTAAGTCCTGCAAGTCTTAAAAGATCAACTGTAGCTTCTGTATGGCCATCTCTTTCGAGAACTCCTCCGTCTTTCGCTACTAGAGGGAAGACATGTCCTGGTCTTCTAAAATCACTAGCTTTAGAATCTTCTGAGGCAAGAGCCCTAATAGTTTCTGCTCTCTCAAAGGCGGATATGCCTGTAGAGGTATTTACATGGTCTACTGAAACAGTAAAGGCTGTCTCGTGATTGTCTGTGTTTTGGGCGACCATAGGATTTAGGGAAAGTCTACTAGCAACTTCCTTACCGATTGGAGTACAGATTAGGCCCTTGGCATAGGTTGCCATAATATTGATCATCTCTCCTGTTACATTTTCTCCTGCACAGATCATGTCTCCTTCATTTTCCCTATCCTCATCGTCAGTAACTAGGATTATTTCATTTCTTTTAAGTGCTTCTAAGGCTTCTTTAACTCTATTCATCTACAATAGACTCAAAAGTGAGTCTCTATCCTCCTTTTTTTCGCTTCTATTTAACTTTTCAACTATCCTTGATAGGATATCTGTTTCTAGATTTACTAAGTCTCCGACCCTTCTATTTTTAAGATTGGTCCTAGAGAGGGTCTCTGGTATGAGGGAAACTTCGAAGATGTCGTCTTGTTCGTAAGATACTGTAAGAGATATGCCATCTATGGCAATTGATCCCTTGTTTACAATATATCTTCCGATATCCCTCGTAGTTTTGAACCTATAGACGTTTTTATTAATTGATATAAGTCTTCCTACTCCGTCAACATGGCCTTGGACTATGTGGCCGTCCAGTCTATCAGAAAACCTTAGGGCTCTTTCGAGATTGACTTCTTTTCCCAAAAGACTTCGATCAAACTTAGTCTTCTTAAGAGATTCATTCATGATATCGGCCTTGTAGTAGGAATCCGTCATTTCAGTAACTGTAAGGCAAACCCCGTCAGTCATTATCGAATCTCCCAGCTTTGTATCTTCTAGGACTTTTTTGCAAGAAATTTTAATTTCGACTGTATCCGATTTTTGCTTAAATTCCTTAACTATTCCCAATTCTTCAGCTATTCCTGTAAACATTATTTACCTCAAACATCACATCAATACCAAATCTTTTGATATCATCTATGGAAAATCTCTTAGCATCTTTTATGAATTTCGCCCCTTCTCCTATAAAGGCGGACCTTGAATCCTTGCCGGATACAATTATTGGAGCCATAAACTGATAGATTTTATCTACTAGGTCTTCTTCTAGGAAGGAGTTATTTACAAGAGATCCTCCTTCTACAAGGACTGATCCTATATTTCTATCGTATAACTTATTAAGCAAGTCCTTAAGATCAACCCTGCCGTCTTTTTCCTTACACCTTATAACTTCTGCATTGATATCTATATCTTTGTCAGAAATTGTGGCGATATAAGTTTTCTTATCAGAATTTTCCCTAAAGACTTCTCTGTCTTTATCAATTTCTAGCTTATCAGAAAGGATAATCCTATAAGGATTAACTCCTCCTTCAATCCTTGAAGTAAGTCTTGGATTATCCTGCCTTAGGGTGTTAGCACCAACTAGGATTGCATCATATTCGCTCCTTAGTTTATGGACATAGGCCCTAGATTCGTCATTTGTGATCCACTTAGAATCAAAAGATCCTGTGGCGATTTTCCCATCCAAGCTCTGAGCATATTTTAAAGCTACTAGAGGTCTTTTGTTTTCCATGTTGAAGAAAAATTTCTCATTCAATTTCTTACCTTCATCCTCTAGAACCCCTGTAATGACCTCTATTCCAGCATTCTTTAACTTGCTAAGACCGTCCACCTTGGGATTGGTATCAATATTAGAGATTACTACTCTCTTTACCTTCCTCCTTATGACTTCATCGACACAGGGAGGATGCTTGCCAAAATGGGAACAGGGCTCGAGATTTACTATCAGAGTAGCTCCTTCGGCAGATTTCTTAAGATTATTAAAGCAATCGATTTCTGCATGGTCGTCGGTAAAGCTTTTGTGATAGCCTTTTGCTATTATCTCTCCATCTTTTACAAGAATTGCTCCAACCATAGGATTTGTCAAAACCTTTCCAGCACCCTTTCGTGCTAGGTCGAAACATTCTTTCATTAAGTTATCATAATTCATTTCTTCTCCTTTTGGAGACTAAAAAAAGCCCCCTTTCAGGGACTCCGAATTTATAAGTATGCAAAATAAGCATAGAAAAACTCTTCTTTCATCCAGACTATACTGTCGGTATCGGAATTTCACCGATTCGGCTTTCGCTCGCAGACTTTACTGCCGGTGGAGACTTGCACTCCGCCCTGAAGATCAAATTTATTATTAACTTAATATAAGTATAAGCCATTGTAGAAGTTTTGTCAAGACTTTTTTGAATTTTTATGTAAAATTTTAGGAAAACTTGTATTTTCAAATGTTTTCCTTCTAATAATTTCAAATTAAAAGCTAATCTATATTTTCTTTAAGTCTAAATATCACCCAAAGTAATATTCTATAAAAGCCAATAAAAAAAGAAGCCGAAGCTTCTTAAATTATTATCTGTTTTTTCTGTTTTTTCTCTTAGCAGCGTCATTTTTCTTTTTTCTTATAACGCTTGGTTTTTCGTAGTGTTCTCTTCTTCTGTATTCAGAAAGTACACCGGATCTTGCGCATTGTCTTTTGAATCTTTTGATTGCACTATCGATTGATTCGTTTTCTCCAACTCTGATCTCTGTCATCTTCTATCCCCCCTCTCGTATTCGCACTAACTTCCATCAACCTGGTGGCCACTTAAATCCTCTGCCTCCAAGTACATGGAAATGCAAATGAGGCACGCTTTGTCCCCCATCTTCACCGACATTAGTTACAACCCTATAGCCATTTTCATCAAGGCCTTTCTCGCTAGCTATCTTTTTGATAGTAGCAAAGACATGACTTATGATTTGGCTGTCAGCCTCTTCTAATGTAGCTATGCTTTGAATGTGCTTTTTTGGTATTACAAGAAAATGGATAGGTGCTTGTGGATCTAAATCGTTAAATGCAATAACATCACTATCTTCATAGATTATATCTGAAGGAATCTCCTTGTTTATAATCTTACAAAATACACAATCCATACTTCACCCCCATTGCTATATATAATACCATAAATTGGGTCCTAGGTAAAGACTAAATCCCAATTTTTTTATGAATTTAGGATAAAATCCCTATCAATTCGTCGTTTTTTATTTCAGTGATTAGGACATTCCTAATTTCATTATCTCCTATATCAGCTTTGACATTTACTCTCAGATAGTTTGTAGAATATCCTGACTTATATCCTTCCATATCGGACTTACTTTCAAATAATACAGACAAAGTCTTACCTATTTGGTTTTTGAGGAAATTTAATCTGTTTACTTCCTCTATTGCTTCAAGCTCTTTGAGTCTTTCTTTTTTGACATTGCCATCAACTTCTGGCTTCATAGAAGCTGCCTTTGTCCCATCTCTTTTGGAATATTTGAATAAATGGGTCTTGGCAAATTTAATTTCCTTAACGAAGTCTTTGGTCTCTTCGTGGTTCTCTTCTGTTTCTGTTGGAAATCCTACTATTATATCTGTAGTAAGGCCAGCATTAGGGAAGACTTCTCTTATTAGGTCGACCTTTTCTTTGAAAATTTTAGTGTCATACTTCCTATTCATCGCCCTTAAAATATCATCTGAACCTGATTGGAGGGATAGGTGGAAGTGATCGCAAGCCTTTCCTGTCGCCTTCATTCTTTCTAGGAAGTCTCTTGTAATATGCCTTGGTTCCATAGAAGATAGCCTTATTCTTTCGATTCCTTCTGTCTTTGCGACTTCTTCTATTACATCAATAAGACTTGTCCCATTTCTCAAATCCTTGCCATAGCTTGCAACGTGGATTCCGGTAAGGACTATTTCCTTATAGCCGTTTTGGGCAAGTCTATTTGCCTCTTCTTTAATAGAATCCATATCCCTACTTGCAATATTACCTCTAGCATAAGGAATTAGACAATAGGAGCAGTACATATTGCAGCCATCTTGGATTTTCATATAGGCACGAGTCATGGCCTCTTGGTTAGATATCTCAAGTTCTTCTATAGTTTTGGTTTCACTAAAGGATAGGACCTTGTCTATTGCCTTTTTATTTTGAAGGACATTTTCACAAAGATCAACCACTTCTTCCTTATTTCTTGAACCTAAGACAACATCTACTCCCTCAATGGCTGCTACTTCCTCAGGCTTTACTTGCGAATAGCAACCCATTACGGCAATTACTGCTTCTGGATTGTCTCTTCTGGCCCTTGATATCATCTGCCTAGACTTCCTGTCACTCATATTTGTAACAGTGCAGGTGTTTATTACATAGATATCTGCATTATTTTGTTTTTTTTCGTAGCCTCTAGCTTGAAAGATTTCTTCTACAGCTTCAGATTCGTACTGATTTACTTTACAACCTAGGGTTATTATATTGAATGTATTTTTCATTAATCAAAAAAGTCCTTCAATTTATCGAAGAAAGATTTCTCTTCCTTAACTTCTTCACCACTGACATTGGCATAGGCCTCTAGGGCCTTTTTTTGCTCCTTATTTAGCTTTTTAGGAGTTATAACCTTGACAAAGAAGTATAGATTTCCCTTTCTTCCTCTTCTCTTATCGTGGATTCCTTCGCCCTTTAATTTAAACTTAGTTCCAGTTTGAGTACCTGCTGGAATTTCGTAGCTTTTGGTTGACTTAAGGGTAGGAATTTGGATCTCTCCTCCAAGGGCTGCTGTGGTAAAGCTTATAGGCATCTCGTAGTAGATATCAAGTCCATCTCTTTTAAATATTTCATGCTCAGCTACCTTAAGCACTAGGTAAAGGTCTCCATAAGGACCTCCATTTTCTCCTACATGGCCCTTGCCAGATACTCTTATAATGTTGTTATCTTCTACTCCTGCAGGAATATCCACCTTGACCTTTTCAGACTTAAATTCCTTACCAGTTCCCTTACAGTTCTTGCAAGGCTCTTCTATAACTTGGCCAGTTCCTCCACATTTATCGCAGGTAACGGTCCTTGACATGGTACCAAAGGCAGTTTGGCTAACTTGGTTAACCACTCCCCTACCATTACACTTATCGCAAGTGTGGACCTTACTTGGATCCTCACTTTTTTCTCCATGGCACACATGGCAGGCTACTTCATGCCTTACTTGGATTTCCTTGCTCACACCAAAGGCTGATTCTTGGAAAGTTAAGTTTACTACTTGTTGAATATCAGCTCCCTTGATTGGCCTATTGGCAGATTTCGCATTTGAGAAGCCTCCGCCAAATAGATCTCCAAACAAGTCTCCAAAAATATCATCAAATCCACCTTGAGAAAATCCAGAAAATCCACCTTGACCACCCTCAAAGGCGCTTGCTCCGAACCTATCGTACTGACTTCTTTTCTCTTCATCAGAGAGGATTTCGTAGGCAAGAGTTGCTTCCTTAAACTTTTCAGCTGCCTCTTCATTATCTGGGTTAAGGTCTGGATGGTATTTCTTGGCAAGTTTTCTATATTCTCTTTTTATTTCACTTTGGCCTGCGGTCTTTTCTACCCCAAGCACTTCATAAGGGTCTCTCATTTATCCTCCATCCACTAAAAAAGGAGCTGTTGCAATATGAATCCTATCGTCCATCATTAGAAGCTTCTGGGAAAGAGTCTGGTCGTCTGTGACTTTCAGACTCTGGACTAGCTTCCCCTAGCTTCTTCTAATATTCGGGACGATTATTCATTCTGCAACATCCCCTCTATTATTTTTCTTTAATTATACTCTTTTGATAATTACTTGCAATCGCGAATTATTCTTCGTCATCATCAATTACTTCGTAATCAGCATCTACTACATCGTCGTCTGCATTTCCACCATTAGCTTCACCTGCTGCTTCGTTTGCCTTATACATAGCTTCACTCATGGAGTAGATTTTTTGAGTTAAGGCTTCTGTTTTTGCCTTGATATCGTCGATGTCATCTGCCTTGATAGCTTCTTCAAGCTTGTTGATTTCAGCTTCCATCTCTTCTTTTTCGCTTCCTTCAATTTTAGCATCTTCTATTGTTTTTCTTGCTTGATATACTAGGTTTTCTGCGTTGTTTTTAGCGTCTATACCTTCTTTTTTCTTCTTATCTTCTTCAGCGAATTGTTCAGCTTCTTTTACTTTTCTATCGATTTCTTCGTCAGATAGGTTAGATGAAGATGTGATTGTAATCTTTTGTTCTTTTCCTGAACCTTGATCTTTAGCAGTAACATTTACTATACCATTAGCATCTATGTCGAATGTTACTTCGATTTGTGGAACACCACGTCTTGCTGCTGGTATACCAGTTAGTTGGAATCTACCAAGTGTTGTATTATCTGCTGCCATTTCACGTTCACCTTGAACTACGTGGATGTCAACTTCTGTTTGACCATCTGCAGCTGTTGTAAATACTTGTGATTTCTTTGTTGGGATGGTTGTATTTCTTTCGATTAGTTTTGTAGCAACTCCACCTAGAGTTTCGATACCTAGTGATAGAGGTGTTACGTCAAGTAATAGTAAGTCTTTTACTTCACCACTTAGTACACCACCTTGGATAGCTGCACCTAAGGCAACACATTCGTCTGGGTTGATATCTCTTTGTGGTTCTCTTCCGATTAGGTTTTTAACAAGTTCTTGAACTGCTGGAACTCTTGTAGAACCACCAACTAGTAGGACTTTTTCTATATCACTGTGGCTAAGTCCTGCATCCTTAAGGGCATCTTCTACTGGTTTTCTTGTTGCTTCTACTAGGTGTTTTGTTAGCTCATCGAACTTAGCTCTTGATACAGTTTGCTCTAAGTGGACAGGTTGACCGTCTACTGCTGTAATAAATGGTAGAGAAACTGTTGTTGATACTGTTGAAGAAAGTTCCTTTTTAGCCTTTTCTGCTGCATCTTTTAGTCTTTGCATAGCTGTAAGGTCTTTAGTTAAGTCAACTCCAGATTCTTTCTTAAATTCGCTTGCAAGATAGTCAACTAGGGCATTGTCGAAGTCATCTCCACCAAGTTTGTTGTTACCTCTTGTTGAAAGTACTTCAAATACTCCATCTCCTACTTCAAGGATTGATACGTCGAATGTACCACCACCAAGGTCGTAAACCATGATCTTAGATTGGTCAGTTTCCTTGTCCATTCCATAAGCAAGAGCTGCTGCTGTTGGCTCGTTTATAATTCTGTCTACCTTAAGACCTGCGATTTGTCCAGCATCCTTTGTTGCTTGTCTTTGAGCATCAGTAAAGTAAGCAGGTACTGTAATTACTGCATTTGTTACTGTATCATTTAGATAGTTTTCAGCATCTGATTTTAGTTTTTGAAGAATCATTGCTGAGATTTCTTCTGGTGTGTATGTCTTACCATCAATTTCTGGTGTCTTCCAATCAGTTCCCATTTCTCTTTTAACAGATGCTATAGTTCTGTCTGGGTTTGTGATTGCTTGTCTTTTTGCTGTTTCACCAACAAGTCTTTCTCCATCTTTTGAGAAAGCTACGATTGATGGTGTTGTTCTATTTCCTTCGCTGTTTGGAATTATAGTAGATGTTCCACCTTCCATTACAGCTACTGCTGAGTTTGTTGTACCTAAGTCAATTCCTATAATTTTAGCCATATTTTCCTCCTATTTACTTACCTTAACCATAGCTGGTCTAAGGACTCTGCCGTTTAGTTTGTATCCTTTTTGGAATGTTTCTATTATATGATTTTCTTCTACTTCGTCGTTTTCCTCGGCAAGGACTGCTTGATGAACATTGTGATCAAACTCACAGCCATCAGATTCAATTTCTTCAAGACCTTCGTTTTCTAGGATTTTCATCAACTCTTTCCTAGTCATGATAACACCTTCAACGAAAGCATCGTCTTCGTCAGCCTTTGCTAAAGCCCTGTCGAGATTGTCTATAACTGGTAGAAGTTTTTCTATTAGTGAGCTCTGGGCGAACTTCTTAAAGTCAGCCTTGCTAGCTTCTTCTCTTTTCTTATAGTTTTCGAAATCAGCTAGAAGTCTTTGGTATCTTTCTTGATACTCATTTACTTCTTCTGTTTCAGAATCTTTACTATCTTCTTCATCATCTACGATTTCGGCCTCTATATAATCTTCTTCGTCTATTTCTTTATCTTCTATATCTAAATTTTCATCTTTTTTTTCTTCATTTGCCAAGACATTTACCTTCCTTTACTCGTTTAATAAGTCAGAAATCATCTTGATACTCGCTATAACATCTCTGTAGTTAATCCTTGTAAGTCCTACAATTCCAATCTTTCCAACTGTGTTTTCGTCCACATTGAAAAACGATGTGATTATAGTGGTATCCTTCAGTAAGTCTATAGCGTTTTCTTCGCCAATAGTAATTACTAAACTATCATCTTCAATATCTGACCAAAGACTTCTTATATCATCTTTACTATCAAATAACTTGATTAGATCTCTGGCCTTTGATAAATCATCAAATTCCTTGAAATTGAAGATATTACCAATTCCTTCGATTTTGACATCTCTATCAGTTCCATCTTTGGAGTTTCTTTCAATCCTTGTTCCTATTATATCGATTAGATTTGTATAGTCTCTAAGGATTTTATCTTCAAGCTCAACCAGCTTCTTATTCATATCAGAAAGCTTAAGTCCAACTAGTTCGTGATTTAATATCAGATTGATATTTCTTAAATCTTCATCGCTTATCGGAAAGTCTAAGATAATCTGATCATTTACCAAAGAACCATTATCAAAAACTGCTATTAGTAAGAGGAAGTTCTCACTTACCCTTATTAGTTCAATGCTAACAATCTTTGAAATCTCTTTCTTGTAACTTACTGATACAGCTGTAAGATTAGTCATAGCTGCCAAAGTTTTGGTCGCAGTCTCAATGATGTCGCTAGCATTGTGGTATCTCTTATCGAGAATTTGTCTGATATTTTTGACATCGTAATTGTCACTGACACCCACAAGGCCATTTTCCAAAAGGTAGTCGACAAATAGTCTATAACCCTTATCAGAAGGCAATCTGCCACTAGATGTATGAGCTTTCTTCAAGAACCCCTTTTTCTCTAGAGTACTCATATCATTTCTTATAGTAGCCGGCGATACATCAAATGAGTAATCATCAGCCAAAGACTTGGAGCCTACAGGCTCTCCCTTAAAAATATATGAGTCTATGATAGAGAAAAGTATTTGCGTTCTTCTATCTTTCAAAGCTTCTCACTCCTTTTAGCACTCTTTACTTCCGACTGCTAATTATAGTATACTTAGTCTAAAATCATTGTCAAGTTAAAAGTAAATATATTTACAAGATATGTATAAGCTCTTAAGTAAAAGTCTAGAGTGAATCTTTAGATCACTACACCAAAAATGCTCCCAAGACTCAATCTTAGAAGCATTATTAATTTATTTATATTTGTAGAAGCCTTCTCCTGTCTCAATTCCTTTAAGTCCCTTGGCTTCTCTTTCCTTAAGTTTCTTAAGAGCCTTGCCCATAGGAGTTGATGTATCTTTGGCATCTTCTCTTGTGCTTGTAATATTAATTACGGTAGTAATTCCTATAATATCGATCATCTCGAAAGGGCCCTTTGGTGAACCTGTTCCAATCTTCCAGTCCATATCTATATCTTTTGGCTCTGCAATATCATCTCCGTAAAGAGCAAGAGCTGCATCTAATAGAGGGACGAGTATTGAGTTTAGGATATAGCCAGGATTTTCTTTTTTTATAATAGCAGGATACATTCCTATATCTCTTGCAAATTGAGCTACAACATCTATAACTTCCTTACTTGTAGTGTCATGACCCATAACTTCTGCTAGATTTTGTCTGTGGATATTGTTTGCGAAGTGTAGGTGCAAGAACCTTTCTTCCCTTCCAGTGAAGTCTTTAAGCATAGATGGCATAAAGGTTGAAGAGTTTGAAGCAAGTATTGCATCATCTTTTAGGATATCTTTAATTTTATCATAAAAGTCCCTCTTCTCGTTGGCTTTCTCTGCTATAGCCTCGATTACTAGATCAGCATCAGCAAAGGCCTCTTCCAGGTCTACTGTGTATTTTAAATCTTTGTAGGCTTTCTCGTTATTTTTCTTTAACTCTTCGATTTTTTCTAAATTAATTTCACTAGGATTTTCAAAAAAGGACCTAGGATACATTGGAAATTCAGCACCTATATATCTTGGTGCAAGCTCCAATTCTTTAGTGTAAGTCTCATATACCTTGTCAATTCTTGGCTTAGCTCTTTCAATTGATCCTTCGCTTCTTCCCCATATAGTAACGTCAAAACCGTGAAAGGCTGCAGCATAGGCAATTTGTGCTCCCAAAACTCCACCGCCCGCAACAGTTATTTTTTTAATTTCCATAATATCATCTCCTTATATATTCTATATGATATTTACCCACTTAGGAAAATATAATTCATTAAAATTTAAATAATTTCTATATAGAATTCATTGGAAAGACTCATTCCCTTTTTAGTAAAATAAAAGTTCTCATCTATCTTATAGAAATCCTGGTCCTTGAATTTTTCTATCACACCCTTATATTTAACTAAGAAATCACAGGCAAACTTTTCTCTAAACTCAGCTAGATTTATGCCCTCGCATTCTCTAAGCTTAAAGATAATATATTCCTTCTCCCTTTCATCTTTATCTATAAATTCCTCAAAAACAATAGGGTACTTTCCTTCTCTAAGAGCCTTATCATATTTTACAAAGTTTCTCGTGTTGTTATATCTCTTATTAGACAAAAATCCCGAAGCTCCAATGCCAAAAGCAATATAGTCATCTATATTCCAATATTTCTTGTTGTGGATTGACTCCTTGCCAGATCTTGCAAAATTTGATATCTCATATCTTTTAAGGCCCAATTTTTCTAACTCATCAACCAGATATGAAAATATATCGACCTCGAGGTCATCCTCCATTAAGTCTAGCTCGCCTTTTTTATCTAAAGCATAAAACCTAGATCCCTTATCTAAGATTAATGAATACCAGGAAATATGGTCTGGTGAAAGGATCTTTACCATTTCTAGGTCCTTTTTGACAGAATCGAAATCTTGGCCAGGCAGATTAAGCATAAGGTCAAAGGATAAATCAAAGCCAAAGCTTTTGATTAGCTTAATGTCTCTTATGGCTATTTCTTTATTGTGATTTCTACCAATATTTCTTAGGACCTTATCATCAAAGGACTGGACTCCTAGTGAAATCCTAGTCACACCCAGATCCTTATAGGCTTGTAATTTAGCTTCATCAATAGAATTAGGATTGCATTCTAGGCTAAATTCTTTGATATCTGTATCAAATTCCCTTACTTCTCCTATAATTTTCTCAATATATGAAGGATTAATATAAGAAGGGGTCCCACCACCTATATAGATTGTATCAATTGCAAGGTCCATATTCTCTCTATAGAGGCGGATTTCTTTTATTAAATTGTCGATGTATGTGTCAATCCAATTTTCGAGTCCCTCAAATGCTGCAAAGTCACAATAATAGCATTTTTTCTCACAAAAGGGAATGTGGATATAGCAACCAACTTTTTTCATAACTTCTATCTCAAATCACTTTCAACCACAATGATCTCACTGTCTCTAAGTCCTTTAAGCTCGATATCTCCACCCTCTTCAATCCTAATAAGGTCTCCTCCTGGATAAATCTTAGACTTATATTCGATTAAACCAATTCTTACAAAGATTAGAGTATTTGGGTATTTGGCCTTAATGATGGCCTCTCCTCCCAATTTTAAATCCTTGTGGTAGATAATTTGCTTATCGAATTTTTTAATAGCTTTGTCATCTTCCATCTCGCTAACTTCAGTTTCCTTATCCGTTTTGCTAGCTAAATATTTTTCAAAGTCTTCCTTACTAAGGATGTATTCATGAGTAACTTCCATAGTTCCCATATTTGTTTTTGTAAGATGGGAAGAATAATACTTGTAATTTAATTTCTCATGGAGCTTTTTGGATTTGAAATTTCCTCTGTAGAATCCTCCAACTAAAACATCTAGTCCGACTTCGTCAAATAGGTAGGAGATAAGAATCTCCAAGGCCTCTGTCATTATCCCCTGCTTATGGAAATCACTCGATAAGACAAAACCAAGCTCTGCTGCCTTCTTGTCAGCTAGGTTGTCAAAAAATTCTTCATCATACTTATGGATTCCTATTGATCCTATAACCCTGCCGTCCATATCTATGGCTAGGATATTCTTATTTTTTATAAATGTTTCTAGGATTTCTTTGCTTTCTTCCTTTGACTTATGGTGGAACCAACCAGCTGCCTCTCCAAGACCTGGAGTCTTGGCGTAGTTATATAAATCGTCTAGGTCAGTTTTTCTAAAGGCTCTAAGCCTTATTCTTTCGCCCTTAAGAGTAATCTTATCTGTATTAATATCAATATTCATAATTTCTCCTATGTAAAAAGGCGACTTTCGTCTTAAATCGCCGCCTTTATAACTAACAAGTCACTATCCTCTATTGCCTTAAGGGAGTGGATTTCATTTGGATCCATCCTGATTATATCGCCAGGAAGGATAAGGTCTTTCCCATCTTCTCCAGTGAATTCAACCTTGCCCTTATAAATAACAACTATAACAGTCTTGTCAGACTTATGACTTGGTATTTCTTCGCCAGATTTTATCTGTAGGTGGGTCACTTGTAGTTTGTCTTCGTCGATTAAATGTTCAAACTTCCCATCCAAAATATTAGCACTTAACTTCTTCATAAATCCTCCTTACAAAAAAATATGGTTATCAGCTGCCATAAACATGGTAGCTCTTTTCTTATCATTTAGATCAATCATTATGTCCTTATCATCTACTCCAAGCTCTCTAAGAGTTACGATATTATCTAGGAGGAACTCATTGCTTCCTACTACATAGAAGATAGAATCCTTAGCTTCCATCTCTCTTAAGGTCTCAAAGAAGTTTGCCCTAGAGTCCACCCAAACTTGTCTAAATATCTTGTCATCTACTTTAGAAATCTCGGATTCAAATAGGTGATTGTCCTTTCTTGCTACATTTATGCTTAAAAGTTCAGGAATCCCACTTGGATCTTTCTTAAATTTATTGATCAAAGGTCTCATTGTAGTAAGACCGATTCCCATGGATAAAAGAACAATAGGTCTATTTTCTCTTCTAAGCTTCATGTGACATCTGACCTTAAAGAATTCCAGATAATCTCCTACCTCTTTTTCTAAAAGAGCCTTCTTAAAGTCAGACTTTCTTATAGAAAACTTGGTCGTAAAGTTCACAGTATCATCATCTGTTAGGGTGTTGATACTAAGGTGGTGGACAAGTTTCTTATTAACCTCTCCCCCTTCATTAAAACCAGGGATGGCTAGATGAAAGCTTGAACCTTCCTCCCAACTAAGTCCCTCTGGCTTTTCTAGGGTATAGGTCTTAACATTCTTAAACTCATCTTTTATATCTAAAATTTTAACTTTATAAATCTTCTTGTCTATATTTTCCATAAATTCTCCTTAATGATAATTACTATCAACATTAACACTATACCCAATTTTCGCAAGAATAATAATTTATAGGATTTCTCCGACAAGATTTCTAAGAGTAGGGAGAACTTCTTTCTC
>NZ_JALEIL010000139.1 GCF_022770135.1 Anaerococcus sp.
GTTTTCGTACAGGCTTGTTTTTTAGTACCAACCATTATTAGCCCAAAATGCTTGAGCGTTTTCCCATGAACCGTATCTTCCGTATACGTATGAGTCTGCTGCTGCTTCTTGTTCTTCTGGGCTTGCTCCGTAGCCTACTAGGGATGGGTTTAGTTGGTATCTTCCGTAGTAGCCACCAGCTGGGTTATATGCTGTGTATGATCCGCCTGATTCTCTTTGAGCTATCCATTCTTTTGCCCAGTTTGAATCTCCTTGATAAGAAGAGTAGTCTTCTTCGTATGAATCTTCATAGTAGTAATCATTTGAAGGTTCTTCGTAGTAGTATTCTTCTGTGTATGTGTATGTTGGTTCTTCATATGTTTGGTATGAAGCTTTTTGTGTATTATTTGCTGGTGCTTGAACTACTTCTTTAGCTTTGTTATGAGCTTTCTCGTTTCTTTCCTTGAAAGATTTTAGAAGGTTGTTGTATACATATCCTTCTTCTCCATCGAATTTAACCTTTACGTATCCGTTAGCTGCTTCTTCGATAACTTCAACTACATCGCCTTCTTGTAGAACGCTTATTACATTTGATGAAAGTTGAGCATCATCTCTGAAGTTTGCTGGAGCTACAACTTCTGTTTCAGCTGTTACGTTAAACCATGGTGTACCTACGAATGCTTCTTTTCCTTCGAAGTCGATTCTGTACCAGCCGTTAGCTTTTCCAAGAATTTCGTAAGATTTGTTTTCGTCATTGATTGTTCCAATAACGTTGTTCTTTTCTTCAGCAGTGCTTCTTACATTTACTGCTTTTGCCTTTTCTGTGTTAAGTTCGATTCTATCAGCCTTAGCTTCCTTTGATCCGAAAGTAAATACTGATGGTAGTACTAGCGCTGCTGCTAGTGCGTATTTTGTGAATTTGTTCATTTATATCCTCTTCCTAATTTTATTAATTTTAAAATTTAATTTCGTTTGTAATAATAGTTACAAAATATTAACAACTCTTTTTTACAAGCCCTATTGTACCTTTTAATTGTGTAAAAATTATGTAGATTATGATTTTTTTTAATATTTTCTAGAAAATACTGATATACAAGGTTTTCCCAGAAATTTTTTAGCTAATTTCATCAAATATTTTATTAAATTTCTAGATTTTTTTTATAATTTTTCTATAATTCAAACAAATTCCGACCGTTTTTATCTTTCTTTTAGCTCATTAAATTGTAACAAATGTAACTCTTGTGATTTTTTCTATAAGCTTAACCTCCTCCTTATAATAATTAGCCCAAGTTTTCCTAAAGTAGTATAATCCTCATAGAATTTATATGAAAGAGAGCAAAGAATGATTAATGTCTACATTTTATGTGGTGGCCCTTCAAGCGAGCATGATATATCTCTAAGAAGTGCCCTTAACATAAGCAAGAATCTAAATGAAGAAAAATATAAGATAAAGTTAGTATATATTAATAAAAAAGGAGCTTACTCAAAAGCTTTCGATAAAATCGACACAGATAATGAGTTTGACCTAGTTAGGGAAGTTAAGGAAAATAGGACAAAGTCTATAGCAGATTTCCTCGCCTGCCTGTCCAAGGAAGATTATTCAAAAACCATTGTAATTCCTGCAGTCCACGGAACCTATGGAGAAGATGGAACCATCCAAGCCCTCCTAGATGTTATAGGAATTGCCTACATAGGAAATGGCCTTCTATCTTCTGCAATCTGTATGGACAAGGTTACAAGCAATGATATTTTCGAGAAGAATAAATTAAGTCAGGCCAAATATCTCTACACTAATAAGGATGGTTTCGACGATACCTTCGCCGATAGATGTATAGAAGGAATCGGCCTTCCTCTTATAGTAAAGCCTTCTGCTAATGGGTCTTCTGTTGGCGTAAGCAAGGTTACCAACAAGAAGGAACTTCTAGCTGCTGGAGATGAAGCGCTAAAGTATGATAAAAAGGTCCTCGTAGAAGAGCTAATCGAAGGGCAGGAAATCGAGTTTGCTGTAGTAGGCTACATGAATCCAGATGTCTCTGAGCCTGCAGCCTATATCTCAGACCACACCTTCCTCGACTACGATGCTAAGTACTTTTCTAAGTCCACCAAGGAGACTCTTCCTTATATACTAGAAAATGAAAAGCTAGAAGAAGCTCGAGAATTTGTAAGAAGAGCATACGAAGCTTGTGGCTGTGAAGGCTTTGCCAGAGTTGATATTTTCCTAGGCAAGGATAATAATTTCTATGTCAACGAAATCAATACCTTCCCTGGCTTTACCCCTTCATCATTTTTCGCAAGACTATGTGAGCTTATGTATGATGAAAGCTTTGCAGAGGTTTTGGATAGATTAATAGAAGATGGATTTGAAAGGTGGCAAAGATGATAGAAAGAAAGCTGGGCGAAATCGCCAAAATGATCGGCGGAGAAATCTCTGATGAAAAATACTCTGATCTTAAAATTAAGGGAGTATCTTCTGATTCTAGAACAATCCAAGAAGGAAATCTATATATTCCTCTAATCGGGGAAGTCTTTGACGGAAGACTTTTTATCAAGGAATGTGAGGATAAGGGCGCTTCTGCCTTTCTCGCAGATCATGATTGTAAGATAAAAAATAATATATCCATCCCTTATATAAGGGTTGAAGATACCTTAAAAGCCCTCCAAGATTTGGCAAGAGCTTATAGGGCTGA
Source organism: Anaerococcus sp. (assembly GCF_022770135.1). Lineage (GTDB taxonomy): Bacteria > Bacillota > Clostridia > Tissierellales > Peptoniphilaceae > Anaerococcus. The sequence continues at coordinate 2,667 of NZ_JALEIL010000139.1, forward strand.
GCTAAAAGATACCAAAGTAATAGGCATCACAGGTTCCAATGGAAAGACAACTACCAAGGACCTCCTCTATGAAGTTCTCAAGGAAAAGTACAAGGTTCAAAAAACTATAGGAAACCTCAATAATGAGATAGGAGTTCCTAAGACCGTACTTAGTCTTGAAGAAGATACAGATATCGCTATAGTAGAGATGGGAACAGATAGCTTCGGAGATATATCTCTTACTACTAGTATTTCAAAGCCAGATATAGCAATTATTACCAATATTGGAGATAGCCACCTAGAAAATCTCAAGACCAAGGAAGGAATCCTAAAGGCCAAGATGGAAATCGTAGAAGGCCTAAGCCCAGAAGGATATTTTATCTACAATGGTGACGATCCGACTATGAAAAAGGAAATCTCAACCTATGAAGTAAAACAAAAAATCATATCTTTTGGAGAAGAGGATGAAAATGACTTTGTAGTAAAAGCTTCTGGTGATAACAGAGGAAATGTGAAATTCTCCCATGATGGAGAAACTTACACCATTCCCCTCTTGGGTAGTCACAATATCTACAATGGCGGCGTAAGTGTCCTAGTATCTAGCCTCCTTGATCTAAGCACAGATCAAATCAAGAAGGGGCTTTCTGAAGTAACTCCTGCCAATAATAGGTCAAGGATGATAGAATTCGATGGCTTCGATGTCTTGGATGACTGCTATAAGTCAAATCCTCAGTCCCTAAGAAGTGGCCTTGAAACAACAAAGCTTCTAGGAGGCTACGACAGCAAAATCCTTGTGCTAGGCGATATGCTAGAGCTTGGAGAAACTGAAAATGACCTCCACTACCAAGTAGGTAGAGAAATCGACCCAAAAGATATTGACTATTGTCTCTTCTTTGGAAGTCTTTCTAAGCATATGTATGAGGGAGCCTTAGAGAACTTCTCCAAAGATAGGATCTTCCACTTTACCAGCAAAAATGATCTCATAGACAAACTAAAATCCATCATCACTAAGTCTTCTCTTGTATTTGTCAAGGGAAGCCATGGCATGCACATGGAAGAAATTATAGAAAGTATAAGCAAGTTAAAATTATAGGAAAGAATTAGAAAAGAAAGGAAAAGGAAGAATAATGATTTATACCGTAACCCTAAATCCATCAATTGATTTATTTGTAGAGCTTAAAAATCTCAATCTCGGTGGACAAAACAACATCGTCCAAGAAAGATCCGTCCCAGGAGGAAAGGCCCTTAACGTATCGAGGATTCTCTCTTCTCTAAGAATCCCAACCATAGCTACAGGTTTTGTCGGAGGCTTTCAAGGAGAATTTATCAAAGATTGGTTGACAAACGAAAATATTAGCACCAACTTTGTAAAGATGGATAACCACAATAGAACAAACATCAAACTTTTCGAGAACAATCAAGAAACTATGATCAACTTCCCAGGACCAACTATCAAAAGCAAGGAAGTAGACGAATTAGTTTACTATCTATCAAGAGTTAGAGAAGGAGATACCATAATCTTCGGTGGATCAGTTCCTCCAATGGAAGATGGACTAGATAACGACATCTACACCAGACTCGTATCAGTAGCCACAGCCAATGGAGCAGACTTCGTAGCAGACGTACCTGCAAAATACCTTCTCGATATAGTAAAGGAAAATCCAATACTAGTTAAGCCAAACGCAGAAGATATCGAAGAAATATTCAACGTAAGAATAGAAGATAAAAAAGACTTCATCCCTTACGGCAAAAAGCTCGTAAATATGGGAGCTAAATACGTAATAATCTCCTATGGTGCGAGTGGATCAATGCTATTTGTGGGAGATGATGTCTACGAATCAACTCCAGTAAAGGATGATAATGAAATAATAAACACTGTTGCCTGCAGAGACGCTATGATAGGAGGCTTCGTAGGAACCATGGTTCGTGATGGCGACCCAGTAGAATCATATAAGGTCTCAGTAGCAAGTGCTTCTGCCACAGCAAGAGTCCTAGACCTCCCTTCAAGAGAAGAAATCATGAAGATGCTTCCTCTTGTCAATGTCGAAAAAATTGGATAATAAAACAAAAGCCTAATTAGTTGAGAGGAAATCCTCTCCTAATTAGGCTTTTTTTGAAATTCATCTATATTCTCTATCAATTCTCTTATCCCTTCGACTTTAAAGTTCACAGCATCTAAGACTTCTTTTTCCTTCACATAGTTTAGGCTAAAGGATAGTCTTGTTTGCTCTAGAAATGTTATGTCGTTGAAGTCATCTCCTATGGCTATGATTTCCTTATCAAATCTATAGAAGTCCTTGATAAATTCTATGCCGGTTTGCTTGCTTACAGCAGAATTAATTACGTCAATTACCCCTATTGACTTGTGGAAGGAGAAGTCTTCTTGGAAGGGATTTTCTAGGATGTGGTCTGAGTATATTGCAAGAGATAGGATTTCTTCGCCTTCTCTTAAGTCGGCTATCTTTTCTACTGCCCTATCCTCATCTGTAAAAATCCTAGTCTGATATTTTCTTCCGTAGAAGTCTATTACCTCCATAATTTTATCCTGGTCTAGTGAATATTTTAGGATTTCTGTCATCTCCTTGCCGTTTTTTACAAAAATATGGGACCCGTTGTTGGCTATGACAAAATCTGGGTCAATCTTTCCTTCTATTAGGACAAAGAGAGAATGGTAGGTCCTACCTGTTACAATGCCAAAGAGATTCCCCTTATCTTGGAAATCTCTTATGGCCTTTATATCTTCTGTTTTGATTTTCTCATCTATGAATATCGTTCCGTCAAAATCGGATGCAATTAGCTTCATTTGTCTTCACTTATTTCTATTCTTTCAAAGCTTATATTGTTTCTTTCCAGAAGCTCGACCGCATAGTCGTCCATCCTGTAAGCTGTTCCGTAATAGATTTTCTTGATTCCTGCTTGGATTAGGGACTTGGTACAGTTAAGGCAAGGGAAATGTGTCACATAGCAAATGGTGTTTTTGGTAGCTATGCCTTCCTTGGCACAATATAGTATGGCGTTCATCTCGGCATGGATTGTGGCTATACAATGCCCATCTCTCATGGTGTGGCCCACCTCATCGCAATGAGGATTTCCCTTGATCGATCCGTTGTAGCCTGTAGAAACTATCCTATTTTCTTCATTTACCAAAACGCAACCAACATAAGCCCTGTCACAAGTTCCACGTCTTGCGACAGTTGTTGCAAGTTTCATGAAATATTCTTCCCAACTAAGTCTATCTTTTGCCATATTCTCTCCTTAAAATTTAAGTCTTATATCAAATAGCATATCAAAGAATTTGTAACTTAGCAATAAGGAAAGTACAAATATTATCATCACAAGAAAACTTGTATCTACAAATACACTAGCAAGAAGTGAGGTCATGAGATTGGCTAAGGTGAGGGTCGCAATTAGCTTACAAAATAAGCTTACTTTTTTGTTTACTATCATATAGCCACTTCTTTCGCTAGTTTGATTCTTGCTCAGATATAGGGCGAGGCAAAATATCAGAGCTGCCACAAGGACAAAGGCAAGGATGGTCCTTATATCTTCTACATCAATATAGACAATAGATAGGAGAGTTTTTATAAAAGGATGAAGTCCTTCTTCAAAGCTTGCCATCGCACTATAAAACTTATCTGCCATATTAGTAGAAAATACTTGCAAGGTCATATTCAAATTCTCCCTATAGAGCTCAAAGCCTGCAAGAGTCATTATGAAAAGACCGAAATGACCAAGGAAATTACCTGCAATAAAACCTAAGGAAATAGAGATTATACTCGTACCAAGGAAAATCAGGATATTTCTACAAATCTGCCTTCCTATAAGAGAAAAACTTAATACTTGTCCAAAGGCTGAAGTCTTTAAAATGAAGGCAAGAACGACGGCATTTATAGCAAAAATCACCAGGCCAAATAGAAATACAATTCCCGTTTTCATCAGTAATTCATCTTTCTTCTTCCATGGCATAAGTCTAGTAAAATCATATATTGAAGAAGACTGCTCAAGACTTGTAAGACTCATTCCAAATAGCCCCATAAATATAACTATAGGAAAGATCAAGGCCTGATAGTAACTAGATCCATCAAATTTCCCTTCATCAAATCTCTCAAGATAGGTCTTAATGCTGTTGTAGATATAGTGGGCATCATATCCCCCATTTTTACTTAGCCTTTCAAAGTAATCATCCTGAACCTCGCCAGGGACATCTAGGCTATACACTTCATCAAAGTCTCGGAGCTTATACTTTTCCTTATACTTTAGAAGTTCAATTTCAATCTGGTCTAAGCTTTCTCCGTTAATCTTTAATTCTTCATTGTCATTTTTGCCGTATAAATCTTCTCTCATGCTTAAAACATTATTAGAAAAGTTATCGTAGTCGTTTCTAATAGAATTTTGATTAGACATGCCAACGGCCATGGTACAAAAAACCGTAACCAAAATAATCCAAATAGAGAATCTCTTCCAGGTAAATTTAATCAAATTCTTAAAATTACGCATCTTCTCGGCCCCTTTCTAGGTAGAAATAATCCTCAATCTTAGGAGTTAGGATATCATATTGGGCTATGTCCTCTCTCTTTAGGATTTCTTCTACGTCCTTTTCACTTGCATTTACAAGAATTGTCGCAACTCTTCCGATTTTGTTTATGAGAATCATCCTCCTATCGAGATTTTCTGGAACCTCTTCCTTAAAGACAAGTTGGATCTTCCTTAATTGATTGATTCTTTCGTCTGATGTATCTATGAGCTTGCCATCTTTGGTTAGATAGAAGATATAATCTGATATTCCAGAAAGCTGGTCGAGCTCGTGGCTTGAGGCAAATACTGCCTTGCCAGAATCCTTGGCATCTATAAGATATGATAGGATTTCCTTTTTGTTTAGGACATCCATCCCATCAAGGATTTCATCAATTAGAAGAATTTTCGCCCCACTTGCAAGAATTGTTATAAGACCTAGGATATTCTTCTGTCCTTTGGAGAAATTCCTCACGTTTTTGTCTGGATCAATCTTTTGTCTTTTGATTTCCTCAAAGAAGAAAGTTTCGTCGAAGTCTTCATAAATAACTTTGAAAAAGCCCGGAATATGCTTTACCTTATAATAATTAAAATAGTCAAAGCTATCAGGCAAGAAGGCGATGTTCTTAATAAGACTTGGATTTTCCCTAAGATCCTTATCATCAAGGCTAAAGCTTCCACCATCAATATCATAAATCCCACACAAGCACTTAAGAAGAGTGGTCTTACCCGAACCATTGCGGCCGACAAGTCCTGTAATCATTCCTTCCTTTAAGTCAAAGGAAATATTATCTAAGACTTTCTTTTCATCAAAGTCCTTACTTATTTTCTCTGCCCTTATCCTCATACAAACTCCTTTCTGTCTCGTCGAAAATCGCGAGTATTTCTTCCCTAGCAAAGCCTAAAAATATAGCCTTGGTGAAATCTTCCCTGAGATTTTTCGTAAATTCGTCTTTGTTAGTATCAATCTTACTCTGATCGATTCGGATAAAAGTCCCTATGCCAGGTCTTGTCTCTATTAGACCTAGTCTGTCAAGTTCCTTGAAGGCCTTGGAGACAGTTGTCTGATTGATGGACAGACTCTTCGAAAGCTCTCTTACAGATGGGAACTTATCCCCATCCTTAAGTAAGCCTTTCGCAAGATAGAGCTTGGTCTCATCAACGATTTGCATATACAAAGGGACTTCCGAATTAAAATTTAGCTTAAACATAAAACCTCCCTTCTGGTGTTATGCCATATACCATACACTGTTAATAATATTATATCAGGGACTTTGATTTTTGCAAGAGCAATTAAAAATTTCCAGCAAAAAAACTTCCCGAAGGAAGT
>NZ_JALEIL010000150.1 GCF_022770135.1 Anaerococcus sp.
GCTTGAGTAAAGGGCTGCATATTTTCCATAAAATCTATTGTGATCATTTCCTACGAGAATGACAAGAGCTATAAGGGGACCTGCCATTAGGATAGTTACGGCTATAACTGTAATTATATTAAAGCCTTCAAGCCTTGTGAAATGAGTTAGGGAAAGACCTGCAAAGGCTCCTAAAAGAGGAATAAATAACCAAGGAAGAATTGCAAAAAAGTCTTCTTTCATTATCTGCTTGAGTAAGTTTTTCATCTAAATTACCTCCGTAAAGTATTCTTCGACACCCATATTTTTATTCTCTCTGATATCGTCTACTCTTTCATTTACTACAATTTTCGCTTGATCTATAAAGATTGCCCTATCGAGGACTTTTTCTATTTCACCTATGAGGTGGGTAGATATTAATAAAATTCCTTCATAGTCGAAATTATCTATTATAGTTTGAAGGATGACCTTCCTAGACTTTGGGTCAATCCCGCTCATTGGCTCATCCAGAAGATAGACTTTACTTTTCCTTGAAAGACTTAGGGCGATTTGAATCTTCTCTTTCATTCCCTTGGAACATTCCTTGATTTTTTGGTTTTTATCAATGCCGAAACCTTCAATTAACTTTATGAATTTTTCTTCCTTAAAGTCAGCAAAGAAATTTCCATAAAGCTTTCCAAGCTTATAAATCTTTAGAGATGGGTCAACTGGCAAGTGGTCTGGCTGATAGGAGACGTACGCGTTTGTCTCTCCTCCTGGATTTTTCCCATCGATCTTAACCTCACCCATATAATTTCTCTCAAGACCTGAAAGTATCCTAAGTAGGCTGGTCTTTCCTGAACCATTCTCGCCGAGAAGGCCTACGATTTGCCCTTTTTCTATATTTAAATTTACATGATCTAAGACTGCACGCCCTCCATAAATCATAGTTAAGTCCTTAATTTCTATCATAATCTTCCTCCCAATATTTCTTAAGTAATTCTATCGATTCATCCTTTCCTAGATTCAGATTGACCGAACCTGTAATAAAGTCATCGGCCAATTGGTAAAAGGCCTTGTTGGATAACTTATCAATAGATGATTCATCCTCTGTTACAAATCTTCCAGCGGTCCTCTGGCTTAGGCAAAGACCTTCCCTTTCTAGCTCCTGAAGGGCCCTTTGGACCGTGTTGGGATTTACCTCATAAATCTTGGCCAAATCCCTTACTGGAAGGATCTTCTCTCCAGCCTTCCAATCTCCTACAGATATCTTGATTTTGAAATCCTCGAGTAATTGGAGGTAAATGGGTCTATTGTTATCAAATTCCATCTCAGCTCCTTTTTGTATTGTTGTATTATTATCTTAGTACAATAATACCACCTCTAGTAAATTTGTGCAAATAATTTTTTAAACTTTTGCTCCCCCCATCTTTCTGTTATAATTATCAAAAAGGAGGCGATTATGAAGTTAATTATAAACGGTCTAAGTAAGAGCTTTGGCAAAAAGGAAGTCCTGAAGGATGTATCATACACTTTTAATCAAGGTGAAGTCTACGCCCTTTTGGGAAGAAACGGAGCTGGTAAGACGACCCTCTTTAAGCTAATTAACGAGTCTTTAGACAAAGATTCGGGAGAGGTTCTTTTAGAAGAAGATGGGAAGAGAAATCCAATCGACTTTAAGGATGTGTTTTTTATGGTAAGCGAACCAGAACTTCCTAAGTTTCTTACAGGAAGAGAGTTTATTAGCTTTTTCATAGAAGCAAATCGTGAAAATATAAAGAATCTTAAGAATATTGATGAATATCTAGAAATTGTTGAACTCGATAAGGATGACTCAAATAGGCTAATCCAAGATTACTCGACAGGTATGAAAAACAAACTCCAGATGCTGATGTTTCTCATCCTAAAGCCAAAAGTTATCCTCATGGATGAGCCTCTCACAAGTCTCGATGTAGTAGTTCAACTTCAGATGAAAAGAATTATTAGGGATATACATAAGGACCATATTATTATTTTCTCAACTCATATCCTCCAACTTGCCAAGGATATATGCGATAAAATCGTCCTTCTT
>NZ_JALEIL010000156.1 GCF_022770135.1 Anaerococcus sp.
TAGTTCTACGTTAGTTTGCGGATTGTTTGGGTCACTATTTTGATTTGAATTGCTTACTATCATGGTAGTGTTTGAATCATACTTAGGAGTTATGACAAACTTAGATAGAAGAAAACTTGCAGCTCCCACTATAATAGAAAATATTATAATCATAGGAAGATGCTTTCCGATCTTCTTAGACAATTCAATTAAATCAATTTCTTGTTCATTCATTTAATTTCTCCTTGTTTATTATAAAATATAAATCTTCATATTTCTATCCACCTAATAGTTTATACTAAATCGTCTAATATTTCAACATATATTTTACACTTTTCCTACAAATTTAAAAAAGAAAAAGAGCAAGCCTAAATTTTTATCCAAGCTCTCTCTAACTTTATAACATCGCTCTAATCGCCTTTTGTGGTATGCCTATATCTTCTACTATGCACTTATCTCTTAAATGACTCTTTTCATAGACTCCCCTTTTCATTATTTGCATAGAAACGATAAGGTCACAATCTACGACTTCTCCCCACTTTTTTCCCCTATCTCCATCGAGGCCTGAAGGAATATCTACAGAGATAGTGTATTTCATAGTTCGATTTATAAGAGAAATTATATAGGAATGCATACCCCCGACGGTCCTGTTTAATCCTGTGCCAAAGATAGCATCTATTATAGTAGAGACTTCTTCCAAATTCCTTTCCATCCTAGCAAGGTCTTCTATGCTTTCTGGCTCAAAAATTTTATCTGTAAGACGCCTGCAAGATTCTAGGTTTAATTTAAACTCTGGGCTTTGTTTTGAAAGATCTCCCACTATATAAATTTCAACATATTTTCCCATAGCTAGGAGGTTTCTTCCAATAGCAAGGCCATCTGCCCCGTTATTTCCCACTCCTACTATTATAGCAAAGGAATTTCTTACATCGAGATTAATATTTTTAATCACGGCAAGGGCTGCCCTTTCTACTAGGCAAATCGAAGGAACCTTAAGTATGTCGATGGCATATTGGTCAATTTTTTTCATAGTCTTACTATCTACTACAAGCATATTTACCTCAATCTCAAGTCTTCTCCAAATATTTCAAAAATCCTGCTATTATTTCCCATAATTCTTGAGAAAATCCTTGGCCCATAAATCTCTTCCAGGCCTTCCTCATCTATATTGGATGAAAATATAATTGGTTTTCCATCATTCATCCTTTCATTAACCACATCGAAGAGATTAGACCTATCAGCTGGACGGGTGGATTCTGCTCCCAAGTCATCTATTATAAGTAGGTCACAATCGAAGATCAACCTGTATTTTTCTTCTAGATTCTCCCTCCTATCCTCGAAGGCGTAGTGGTAGTCGTTTAGGAACTTAAAGAGTTTGGTAGAAGTCATATAGACTACAGAAAAGTTCCTATCTAGGATTTCCTTGGCTATGGAATTAATCAGGAAGGTCTTTCCTCTACCGACTTCTCCATAAATATAGATATTTCTAGTCTCAAAGGCAAAGTTATTAATATATTTTCTAACTTCCCTGATAATATATTCCATATTTTCGTAAGGGCTTACTCCATAGACCTTGTTAGTATTTTTAGAAAATAGGTTGATATTAAAAGACTGGAAGTTTTCTTCTGTAATCTGGCTTTTGATATTGGATTGGTCGTATTTCTGATCAATTATTAATTGTTTCCTGCAAGTGCACATCTTAGTTCCAATAAATCCAGTATCCTTGCATTTGTCGTGGAAATAACGCATATCCATATAGTCTAATTGATAGCCATTTTCCTTTAAGATTCTTCTTTTCTCTGAGGTAAGATAGTCGATTTTGCTTTCCAAGTCCCTTGTATCGACTCCTTCTGCTATAAGAGAAAGAGTTGTAAAGCCGATTTCTTTTATTTGCTTATCCAAGCTTTTGATTTGAGGAAGCTTCTCATAAACTTCCCTGATTCTTTTTTGCTGATTTCTCTTATCTTGCTTTCTTCTTTCTTCAAGTATGGCGCTGGCCTTTTGACTAGGAGTCATTATCCTCACCTCTTTGGTTTATGATTCTGTTCAATCTTTCTTCTTTTCTTCTTTGAATAAAGGATGAGATTTCGTCATTATCACTCGCATCTTTCCTGGCTGAAGCTGGATTTCTCCTGTATTTACGAGGAGATCTCTTCCTTACAAGCTTATCTCTTTCTTCTTTCATCCTTAGATCATTCAGGCTTTTGATGTTTTGGTCACGCCAAGTCTTGACAAAGCCCATTACGTATTTGACATCGACATTACCAGAAGCTTTCGCCTGTCTAAAGGCTTCTGTTACAAGCTCAGGATCAGAACTATATTCTAGAAGTGCCTCTTGAACCCTTGTGATATCAGCAGGTGTTAGGCTTCTTCCTATGATTGTTTCAATATTTGAAAACATAATTGACTTTCTTTGGGCAAGGTCGTAGGCTGCTTCTGTAGACTGATTATCCTCACTATCTCCAAAATACATTTGCCTTAGGGAAACAATTTCTATAAAATCTGTCCCATTGTCGGCCCTCTTTTGCCTAAATACTCCCATATTTACCCAGAAGTCGATAGCCTTATCGAATCTTTCATCAGAAAACCTAAGTTGCCTTTTAATCTTTGCACTGTCGACCCTGCGGTAGTTGTAGCAATCCTTATAAATCAAAAGATAGACCTTAAGCGCATCTCCATCTGCCATTTGTACATAGGTATTTAGGAACATATTTTCTAGAGGAGTAGTTCCCATATCTAGTTTTAAATCTTGCATCTTAAAGTCCATAATAATCATCCTTTTTTATTTTCATAGTTAGTATTTTGGAATAAATTAGTCCAGATTTGTAAGTAAAATACCTCTCGTCAAAATCTATATCTTGATTCTCGAAGACTTCGGTTAACTCATACTCATCCTTGAAGCCGCACTTCCTGTAGGCCTTGTAGGCTCTTTCATTAAATAAATTCACATCAAGACTTACTTCCTTTAATCTAAAGTCACTAAAGGCCTTATCTAAGAGAAGATCAATAGCTTCAGACCCGTAGCCCATTGAGGTATAGGCGCTGTCAAAGACTATGCCTAACTTTGCTTTTTTAGTTATGGGATTGATTTGTTTAAGTCCAATAAAGCCTATAAATCTATCATCTTCATATCTTTTGACTGCAAAGTATTTCTTCCTCGGTGTAGTGATAGAACCATACCAGATTTTTATTTCAAAATCAGATAGGGATGAATAATTGTAGCCAACTAGCCTTGGATCTTCGAAGTCCGTCCACTCTTTAACCAAGAAGGCTGTTTCAATATCAATCTTTTCTAGATAAATTCTATTCATTTTTTTCTCTATTGGTGAAGTCTCTGAAAGTGGTGCATGGTTTGTTGAAAAATAGCTCGACTGTTCCAGTAGCACCGTTTCTGTGCTTGGCAAAAATTAGCTTTGCCACATTTGGATTGTCTTCTTCGTCATAATAATCTTCCCTATATAAGAGCATAACGACATCGGCATCTTGCTCGATTGCACCAGATTCTCTTAAATCTGATAGAATTGGCTTATGGTCAGCCCTCTTATCAGCCTCACGAGAAAGTTGGGCAAGGGATAAAATCGGACAGTTAAGCTCTTTCGATAGGGACTTGAGTCCTCTAGAAATTGAGGCAATTTCATTTTGCCTGTTTTCTTGTCTACCATCAGCCTGCATCAATTGGAGATAGTCGATTACAACAAGGTCAAGGCCTGACTCAGCCTTTAGCCTTTTTAGCTTACTTCTCATCTCAGATAGGGTTATTCCTGGAGTTTCGTCTACATAAATATCTTTACTGGTAATTTCTTTAGTAGCATGGATTAAAAGCTGCCAGTCCTCATCTCTTATAGAACCACTTATAATATTTTCGAGATTAACCATAGATACCATAGACAATAGCCTTTGATTAAGCTGGTAGGTGCTCATCTCAAGAGAGAAAAAGGCAACAGACTTATTCGCCTTACAAGCATTCCATGCAATAGTTAATCCCAGGGCAGTCTTACCCATGGCAGGACGGGCTGCAAGAAGTATAAGCTGGGATTGTTGAAGGCCTGATAGCTTGTTATCAACAGTCTCAAGACCTGTAGTTACTCCAGTTATCTCTCCGTCAGATAATGTTAGTTCGTTTATCATCTGGAGGGTTTCGCTCATAGTTTCAGATAATCTTACAAGGCCCTTGTTGTGAGTGTCCTGAGATATTTCAAATATTTTGGATTCTGCTTCTGATAAAATAGAGTCGATTTTGTCATCGTGCCTGTAGCTAAGATCGATAATATCCTCACTCGCCCCTATTAGACTTCTTAGAATAGATTTTTCCTTGACTGATTTGGCATATGTATCGATATTTGGAGTATAAAATGAGGAGAGGGTAATCTCAGTGATAAACTCCTCCCCTCCAACTTCTTGTAATATATTTTCATTCTTTAACTGGGATATAAGAGAAATCTCATCGACCTTGATGTCTTTTTCAAACATCTTTAGGATGGACTTATATATCCTCTGAGTTCTAGAATCGTAAAAGTCTACAGGTTTTATAATTTGATTTACACTATCGAAAGTCTCGTTTTTGGCAAGGATACTTCCGATTATAGCTTGTTCTGCTAAGAAGTCATTTGGCAGGGGCCTTAGGCCCTCAGTCATTAAGCTTCCTCAGCTACTACATTAACTTTAAGGTCAGCATTTACTCCTTCATAAAGTCTTGCATTAAGAACGAATTCTCCAAGGCCTTCGATCTTTTCAACGCCTTCGATTCTCTTTCTATCGATTTCGATTCCTTCTTCTGCTAGGCTTTCAGCAAGGTCTTTGTTTGTAACTGATCCAAATAGTTTTTCGTCTTCTCCAACTCTAACTTTTTTTGTGATTGTTAAAGCTTCGATTTTTTCTTTAAGAGCTTCAGCTTCTTTTCTGTTTTCTGCTTCTTCTTTTTTAAGTTCTTCTCTCATTTTTTCTAGTTCAGCCATATTTTCTTTTGTAGCCTTTACAGCTTTTCCTTGAGGATCAAGGAAATTTCTGAAATATCCTGGCTTTACATCTACAAGGTCTCCCTTAACTCCAACTCTTACAATATTATCTGTTAGTATTACTTTCATTTTCTTCTTCCTCTCTTAAATATTCATTAATTGCTTTTCTTAACATGTCTTCAGCATTTTCCATAGTCATATCTAGTTGGGTAGCAGCAGCTGTTAAGTGACCGCCGCCTCCGATACGCTCTAGTATTAATTGTACCGATATATCGCCTAAGCTTCTACCTGAAATGTGAATTTTATTATTGGATATAGTAAGGACAAAGCTTGCCTTAACTCCTTTTATATTTAACAGATCATCAGCCGCTTGAGAAGCTATTAGTGTTGATCCATCGATATCTCTTTTGAAGTGGGCTATGGCTATGAAATCATTGACTATAAATGAATCTGCTATAACCTCTGACTTATATTTTACTATTTCAAAATCATCTTTAAACATTCTTTTGATATAAACAGAATCCGCTCCCCATCTTTTAAGAACTGAGGCTGCCTCAAAGGTCCTAACACCTGTCTGGTAGACGAAGTTTTTGGTATCTACTGTTATACCTGCAAGTAGACTTTCCGCTATAGGAGTCCTCGCCTTAAAGTCTTCGTCTAAGTAGGATAAGATTTCTGTTACAAGCTCAGAAGCACTTGATGCATAAGGCTCAATATAAGAAATCGTAGCATTTTCTATATAATCCTTACCTCTTCTATGATGGTCGATTATAAAGATATTGTCGCTCTTATCTAGAAGGGATGGTGCTTCGGTTGAGTTCTTCCTGTGATTGTCTGTTACAATTATCAAGGATTGTGGGCTGATTTTGCTTAAAGCTTCACTTTCTGTTAGGATATTTCCCTTAAGTTCACTAAGCTCTGTCGTTACCCTATCGTACATATTTTCAATCGGTCTTGTGACTTCATTTAATACAATATAGACTTCTTTTCCCATATCCAAAGTACCTTCATATACTCCAAGAGATGAGCCAAAAGAATCCATATCGGGATTGTTGTGTCCCATAATATAAATATCAGGTGATGATTGAATCATTCTCCTTAGGGCTTGAGATATCACCCTAGATCTAACCTTACTAGTTTTTTCTATTGCCCTGGTCTTTCCACCAAAATATTCGTAGTTATCTTCAAGCTTGACTACTGCCTGGTCTCCTCCACGAGATAGGGCAATATCTACAGCCTCCCTCGAATCAGAATAAATATCTGCTGGATTTGCCCCTGCAATTCCTACCCCTATTGATAGGGTTGGTGGGAGGGTATTTCCCTTTTCAATATTTCTTACTCCATCAAGGATAGAAAACTTAGTCTCGTAAATATTCCTATAATCTTGATACTCACTTATAACCATGTATCTATCATTTTCATATTTACGGATCAAACAATTATACTTTTTAAAATACTCATTGATAACTCTATCAATTTCTCCCAAAACCTGAGGTCTTTCAACAGATTCTGTAGAATTTCTTATATCTTCATAATTATCTATAAATACAGAATAAAATACTAGTCTCTTATCCTTAAATAGTTGCTTGATAGACTCATCATAAGTATTGTCTATTCCATAAAGGAAGGTCTGAGTCTTGCCATTTTCTTCATTAGTTATAGTCTGATAATAAAACTGCAAGATCTTATCATCTATACTGATATTTCTAGGAAGAGTCATGCCGTCTTCTTTGAAATCAACATCAGAAAAATCTGGAAGAAACTTTTCTATATCACTTCCTACGATGGATTTGTTGTCAAATAAATCCCTAAAATAAGTATTGTGCCACTTAATTGTACTATCATCTTCTACTATAGCAATGGGAAAGGGCATCTCAAAAACTACATTTTTGGTGATTATATCAAAGGATACATTCATCTCATCTACATAGTTTTGAAAGTCATCTTTCTTCTTCCTATTTATATTCCTTACAAAGAAAAAGAGGACAATAGTAAGGATAATAGCAATCGATCCAAGTATCTGATTGTAATAGAATATGACGAGGGAAGCTATGACTGGTAGGGCCACTATAGCAATAATATTTTCCCTTCCTACATATACATCTTCTTTATTCATTTAAGCTCCTTTTCTTTCTTATATCTAGTATTATATCAATAAATCCTAAAATCACGAAAAAAATCAGCAAAAATTCTAATAGAATAATGATGAAAAACCACTGAAAGCCCCTAGATACAGGAATTGATGAATTTGCAATCATATAATCGTAGGCTGACAGGCCATTAAAGGCAATCACAACAAGGATAATGCCTAAAACATTAAGATGGACGTAGTTCATATCTATCTTAAATAAGAAAGCTAAAATATAAGTTATAAAGCTAAAGGCTACAAGGGCCAATAAATCCTTATACTCTAACCTAAGCTCATTGACTTTCCTAAGATCATCCACTAAAGATAGCTTTATACTTACATAATTTCTAATAAGTTTGATTCCAATTAGTGAATAGATAAAAGAAAAGAAGGCAAAAAAGCTTGGGTAAAGGCCAATACTTAGCTTAATATATTCTACCGATAACTCATATTCTAGACTTCCTTCGATCATGCCCTTGATCTCTTTTGCGAAATAATCAAGGCTTAGCCCTTCTTTTACAAGTCCATAGCTAAAGGATGCGACTAGGATAAGAGTAAGAAGAATAAAAACCGTTAGAATCTGTCGCTTGTCGTTTTTTTGATATCTAATCGGTAAATAAAAGCATAAACTTATCAGAAAAATTAATCCTACTAGTACTATCAAATCTCTTATATCCATGTACAAGAGTCCCAAGATAAAAGTCCCCACAAAAGTTAATAAAAAACCCTTGTATCCGTATTTAAAAATATAAATACTCAAAAGAATTGGGCCTGTGGCAAGAATTAATAAGGATACATTCGATAAAAATATCAGTATGCTTATCAAAGCCACCATAAAAATAGGCTCAATTACTTTTTTATAATTTTCATTAATACCCATAAATTTCCTTTCACTTAATAAATTAAGCTATAAGTATTTTACTCCATCTTTCTTTATACTCAATCATACTAGTTTTGATTGATAAATAAGGGCCTGTTGCAGAATGAATAAATCGTACCATTATCGTTAGAAGAACCTCCACGGAAATTTTGCCTCCATCAGCCGGCAGGCACCACTAAAAATTTCCTAAGAGAACCTTCTAACGATGGTACGATGATTATTCATAGTTTTGCAACAGCTCCTTATGCGTATGAATGTAGGGATGGTAAGAGGGTATTTACTCCGATGTAGGTAAATATTACTGATATAAATCCTAGAATTGAAAATATAGCTGCTCTTTTTCCACTCCATCCTCTTGATTTTCTAAGGTGAAGATAGATTGCATATATTATCCAAGTTACTAGAGACCAAGTTTCCTTTGGATCCCAAGCCCAGTATCTTCCCCAAGCAGATTCAGCCCAGATTGATCCAGTTATCATAACTAGGGTGAGGAATATAAAACCAAAGGCAGTTACCCTGTAAGAAATAAGGTCTAAAACTTCCTTATCAGGAAGATTCATAGTTTGTGAACTATCCTTGCTAAACTTATCTCTTAATAGATACATTGCGGATACACCGCATGCTACAGCAAAAGCTCCGTAAGAGATTATGGCAAGTGAAACATGAACTGCTAGCCACTTACTATCAAGGGCGGGCATTAGTGGTCTAACTGACTTATCTCTCATAGCTGCATAGCCTATTATCAAAAATAGGATGGGACTTACAAAAGTTCCCATGGCTAGGAGATTAAATTTCTTCTCGAATACAAGATAGCAAAGCGCAATCCCCCAAGCGAAGGCTGTAGCAAACTCATATTGGTTTGATAGTGGAATTCTGCCTGCATTAACTCCCCTTACAATAAGGGCTAGGGTGTGAGCGATAAAAGCTATAAAGAGCACATTTTTAGCTATTTTTCCTAACTTTTCAATTTTATTTACAAATAATAGTATGAATAAAACCATGGACACCAAGTATCCAAATAGTCCTATATAAAACAAGATATTTTCTAATCTCAACAAATCCATCATCTTATCTCCAATTCTTCTAGTATTTTTTGTATTTTGCTTTCAAAAATTTCATCATTTTTTGCCTGATTGACAAACAAACTCTTCCTATGACCTTCCTCTAC
>NZ_JALEIL010000025.1 GCF_022770135.1 Anaerococcus sp.
TTTAACAGAAGCTACTGTGTAAAGTGTAGACCCAGCTTGGTTTATTAAGCTTCTCCCTGGCTCAATTCCAACTCTTTTTATAGGGAGGTCAAGCTCTCCTATTTTTTCTTCAATATACTTAATAAACTCTGGCAAGAATTCTTCAAGGTCGAGTGACGGATCTTTTTCCTTCTGACTTACGCCAAAACCTCCTCCAAAGTTTATATTAGTAAATTCATATCCTAAGTCATCGCTCATCTTTTTGGTGAAATTTAGGAGGAAATTGCTTTCTTCTATAAAAAACTCGCCTTTAGTGACTTGGCTACCTATATGGGCATGGAAGCCTTCAAGGTCTACGTAAGGATCTCCGATAATCTCTTGGATATAGGACGTAAGTTTTTCATCTCTGATATTTAAACCAAATTTCGAATCAGCATTTGATGTTTGGATAAACTTGTGAGTATCAGTTACTATATCTGGATTTATCCTTAGAAGGACCCTCATCTTTTTCTTATATTTTCCTAGAAGCTCTGATAAAAGATGGAATTCTGCCATATTATCAATAATGATAAGGCCAATATCATTTTCTATAGCCATGATAAGCTCTTCTTCTAGCTTGTTGTTGCCGTGGAAGTGGATTTTCTGTGGATTTATCCCAGCCTTAAGGGCGAGATATAGCTCGCCACCACTTACTACATCAAGGTCTAGGCCAAGGCATCTTACAAGACCTAGGACATACAAGTTAGAAAAGGCCTTTGATGCATAGACAATTTCTGTCTCAAACTTATCTGATTTGAACTTATCCATAAATACCTTGGCCGTGTTTTCAAAAAGCTTCTGATCATATATATACAGCGGTGTATTGTATTTTTCCTTAAGCTTATTTACAGAGACCCCTCCTATATGTAGGCTATCTCCTATCCATTCCATGTTCTTTCTAAGCATCTTTCCTCCTATAAATAAAAAATCATGAGCAAAAGTCCCATGATTATCCTTTCGCCCCCAATGTAAGAAGTACTCCATAGAAAAATGGCGTTTTCCTATGACAGCCGCATCCTTATTCAGAAATGCGACCAACACCTAAGCATTTCGGCAATTATACCTTTCGAAATCAATCTAATAATTATAACCGCGACCTCTTACTTACATCGTTTAATTGTTGTAATATAGACTATCACTTATCGGCTCAAATGTCAAATAATAAATATATTTTTAATTTTATCCACTTTGCTTTTTCTTGCTAACCCCTTAAATTTAAAGCTTTGTATCATAAGATGAAAAATTAATAAAATTTTATCCATTTGCATTATTTTTATAAATATGTAAAGTATTTAATAATATTAATTATAGGAGAATAAGAAAGGAAAGATAATGATTAAAGTTGCAAAATTTGGTGGCTCATCGCTCGCAAGTGCTGAACAAATCAAAAAGGTAGGTCAAATAATAAAAAACGATCCAGATATAAGAGGAGTAGTCCTCTCTGCTCCAGGCAAAAGGAATGATTCTGACACAAAGGTTACAGACCTTCTTATTAGACTCTTCAAAGAATATTCTAATTCTAGCGATTCTTACATAAATACAAGAGATAAAATAATTGAAAGATACAGACAAATCGGTGAATGCTTGAATCTTGACTGCGATTTTATCGAAACTTATAAAATAGAGCTTAATCAAATGCTAGAAAATATTGACGATGACTTCTACCTTGAAAATGCCCTTAAATCATGTGGAGAGGACTTTAACGCAAGGCTTGTCTCAAGATATTTGAATACTCTTGGTCTTAGGGCCAGATACGTCTCTCCTAAGGAAGCTGGAATTGAGCTTGATTATGTGCTAAATGAACCTGTAATTTCAGATAGGACTTATGAGAATATTAAAAAGTTAAGAGATATTGATGAACTTATAGTTATGCCAGGCTTTTACGGAATAAATAAGCAAGGCAAAATCCTAACCTTCCTAAGGGGAGGATCTGATATAAGTGGGGCAATTCTTGCTAGGGGCCTTGGCTGTGATATTTACGAAAACTACACAGATATGTCCTATATTTACTCTGCCCATCCAAAGATGATCGAAAATCCAAAGCCAATCAAAAACATTACCTATGCAGAAATCAGAGAGCTATCCTATAATGGATTTGAGATTTTCCAGGAAGATGCAGTCGAGCCCCTCCTTAAGCAAAATATTAAAATCTGTGTCAAAAACACCAACAAACCTTACGAGGGAGGCACTATAATCGAGCAAGATAGGTCCGATGTAGGTCTCAATCCTGTTGTAGGTATCTCCAATGTCGGTAAGTTTATCTCCTTTAATATCACAGAATATCTGATGAATAGGAAGGTCGGTTATATAAATAAGCTCCTCGATATATTCGAATACCAACATATTCCTGTCGAGCACATACCTACTGGAATCGACTCTTTGTCAATCCTTATTAGAAAGGAGCATATTAAAAGCGAATCGGAGATGCAAAGTCTTAAGAATGCAATAGACGAAAACTTTTCCTATAACAAGTTTGATATCAAGGATAACCTTGCATCAATTGCTATAGTTGGCGAAGGACTCACTAATGACATGACCCGAGCTTTATATCTAATAAGCAAGTCCTTGAATGAGGAAAATATTAAAATCGAGTTTATCATCCAAGGAGCTTCCAACAACTCCCTATTCCTCTTTGTAGATGAAAAAGATGAGAAACTTGCAACCGAAAAGCTTTATTCTTATTTTATGTAAATATACTTTATCACTTCCTATTATATATACAAAAAGGATAGGCTCTAGATTTTAATCTCCGCCTATCCTTAGTTTTATTTCTTCTTATTTATTTTTAGCCCCGCAAGTGATACAGTAAGATCTGATAAGCTCAGGATGGCTGGACTTATTCCCGTCTTAGGATTTTTATCTGCCTTTGTATCTCCCTTGTTCTTATCGCTTACTTCATTTATTTTCTCATTATCTTTTGCTAATTTTTTTACTTCATATACCTTATTAAATTGGGCAGGATATGAGTTCATTACTATATCATTATGGCTTATTTCATACCTATCTCCAACTCTTAGGTCCTTATCAAAATATTTCTTCGATAAAGTATACAATTCTCCTTCAGATCCTTCTTTTTCTACAATAACAGCTTCTTCATTTATTTCCTTAACTATAAATTTTTCAGAAATCTTATTCTCATCCATTGAGTCATTTGCTTCTTCTATTTTATAAATTTTAGAAAACTGGCCAGGATCTGACAACAAGTTAATTCCATCACTAGTAATATTGACCTCTTTGCCTATCGTTAGTTCAATATCCTTAAAATCTTCCTTAGGGACTGAAACCAAATCTGAATCCTCTACCTTTTTGTTAAGTATTACAGATTCATCTCCGATTTCTTTGATGACATAAGTTTCTTTTACCGCATCTTTAACATTTTCTTTGATTTCAGTTTGTCCTACTTCAGTATTTGCTGCAAGGCTAGGATTTATATTTGCCATGGCCAGAGCGAGTATTAAACTTGTAATTATAATTTTCTTTTTCATAAAAGTCTCCTTTTATTTTATAATAACAAATATTCTATTAAATTTGTATAAAGATTTAAAAAGAGGACCGAAGTCCCCTATAAATATAATCCTATACAAATTTCAGCTTCATATCATAAGTAAAACTAAGATTTAACTATTCTGTTACTCGAAGTTATAAAAAGCTTCAGTGATTCGCTCACCCATATTTCTCAAAACTCTTAGTTCATTTTCATTATCGTAGTATTTATCTGTTTTCATAGCAACAGCTAGGGAAAATCTAGTTGAGCCTACATCAATTATAGCCACATCTAATTCTTGTCCCCTGTCTGGATTTTCTCCAGATTTATTAATTCCTCTAGCGTAAGGTGGAAGATTTGCAAGTAATTTGCTTGACTTAGTGTTTGTATTAGTCATCGAATCTTTTATTTTTTCTGCACTTCTTTTGCTTATAAGCTTAGGATTATTTAACTCTTCCATAGCTCTTATTAGATCAGATACATCTACCATATTTTCCTTGCCAGGTTTTGCTAATTTCCTGTTTAAGGAAGTTCTATTTGATCCAGTAAGTTTTTCTATTGTATTATTTACTGAGTAAAATCCACCTAAAGCATCTATAACCCTATTTGTGGCGTAATTATCAGACCTATTAAGCATTGAGTGGATATCATTAATTAAGGAATCTGTATCTTTTAAAGTTCCTCTTTCAATATTTTCATAGGCACTTATAGCGATAAAGACCTTGATAGTTGAGGCTGAAGGAAGAGAGTCACTAGTATTTCTGTAATCGACATCAACATCGCTATCTCCTTCAAGGGTTTTAACAGCGACTTGATAAGATCCTTCTACCTTATCCATTTCTTCTGTTATTATATTTGATATTTCTTCATTTAGCTTATCGTTTTTATCTTCTTCCTCTAAGCTATCGGTTTCTCCTAGGTCATCATCAAAATCTTCCGTGCTTTCCTTGTCATTTTCCTCAAATATAATGTCTAGATCGTAATCCTCGTAATAAACAATATCAGAAGCATAAGAATCATCCATCCCTAGACCTACTATTAATAAAGCAAAAGCCAGTAAGTATTTTTTCAAAATTTTACTCCTAAACCAATAATTTTTTTCCATCATTATAGACTTCATCTATTATGGCAGATCCTATACAAACTTCTCCTTGATAGAAGACTGCTGCCTGGCCTGGAGTTACTGCCTTAGTCCTATCGTAAGTAACTTCTACCTTACCATCTTCTAGGACCTTAACGTGAGCCTTGATATCAGCTTGTCTATATCTAAACTTTGCTGTGCAGTCGAACTCTTTTGGAATTTTCTTGTCAGTAAAGGTCGAAAACTCGCTTGCGTATAACTTATTTGAGAACAGAAGGGGATTGTTTTTTCCTTGGCAGACTATGAGCTCATTTTTCTTTAAGTCCTTGCCGCAAACAAACCAAGCCTCTCCTTCTCCTCCGATTCCAAGTCCTCTCCTTTGGCCTATGGTATGAAACATTAGTCCATCATGTTTTCCAAGGATATTTCCCTCAGTATCTACTATATCTCCAGCTTGGGCTGGTAGGTAGTTTGACAAGAATTCATTGAAGTCTCTTTCACCTATAAAGCAAATTCCTGTAGAATCCTTCTTATCAGCTGTAGCTAGCTTGTACTTATGAGCTATTTCTCTTACTTCGCTTTTTTGTAACTCTCCTACAGGAAAAAGCACATCTTTGATTTGCTCTTGGGAAAGCTGACTTAGGAAATATGTCTGGTCTTTATTGGAATCTAGGCCCCTAAGCATTACTGTCTCATCCCCTGACCTGTCGACTCTCGCATAATGGCCGGTTGCTACATAGTCTGCTCCCAAGGACTTGGCAAAGTCTAAGAAGGCCTTAAACTTAATTTCCTTGTTGCACATTATGTCTGGGTTTGGAGTCCTACCTTTCTTGTATTCATCAAGAAAATATGTAAAGACTCTGTCGTAATACTCTTTCTCAAAGTTTATTGAATAGTAGGGAATACCTATTTGATTGCATACTGCTACCGCATCTTCGTAGTCGACTTCTGCTGTACAAACTCCATTTTCGTCTGTATCATCCCAGTTTTTCATGAAGATTCCTACTACATCGTAGCCTTCTTCCTTAAGTAGTAGGGCTGCCACAGAAGAATCCACTCCCCCGCTTACTCCTACTACTACTTTGGTATCTTTTTTGTCTTTCACTTAATCACCTCTCTTAGAACTTCCATTAGATAGTCTATATCGGAAAGTTCATTCTTAAAGCCAAAGGAAAATCTCACCGAATGAAGGGCCCTGTCCTCATCATAAATATTTGTTATAACCCTACTTGGCTCAAGTGCTCCTGCCCTACAAGCAGATCCTGCTGATGCACATATTCCCTTGATATCTAGATATGTTAATAGAAAATCCGACTTATAATCTGGAAAATAAATATTAATTATATGATCTGATGAATTTTCTATGCCGCCATTTACTTCGTAGTCTATCCCTGTGGAAGAAAGCTCCTTAAGGAAATATTTCTTTAACTTTCCTATCCTTTCTCTTTCTTCGATTGTCTTATCAAAAGCGATGCCCATTGAATAGGCTCCCATAACAAAGGAAGTACCTGCTCTTCTATTCTTCTCTTGCTCGCCTCCCTTGATAAAAGTCTCTAGGTCATTTCTCAAATACAAGATTCCAAAACCATTTACTCCACCAACCTTATGTCCTGATAGGGAAAGTGAGTCACAAGCAATTTCATCGACATCTATATCGACATGACCATAGGCTTGGACAGCATCTACGTGGAAGTGAATATCTTTATCCTTAAGATAAGCTCCAATCTCCTTAACTGGCTCAATTGTCCCAAGCTCATTATTTACAAACATGACTATAACAAGCTTGGTTTCTGGTCTTATCTTACTCTTTAAGTCATCTACACTGACAAGGCCTTCCTCATTAGCCTCAAGGTAGGTCACCTTCTCCCCCTCCAGGGTATTTAGGATAGAGTCGTGCTCTATATTGGTCGAGATAATCTCCTTTCCCCTAAAGGCGTTGATTACAGTATTATTAGATTCACTGGCTCCTGAAGTAAATATTACACTTTTAGGATCTGCTCCAATGGAATTTGCAATTTTTGCCCTAGAAGCTTCAAGGATTTTCTTAGCCTTCCTGCCTAAGCCATGTGTTGAGTCAGGATTGGCATCGAAGGAATTAAAATCATCCATTATCTCTTCCATTATTTCTTTTCTTTTTAAGCTTGTAGCTGCATAGTCTAAATAAATCATATTACCACCTATTTTCTAAATATACTTTAAATCGGCTAAATTTAAAGCATGCAAAGAAAAAACCCTCATCCAATGAGGGATAGAGTGTAGACAAAGTAACTTCAATCGAAATTTATTTTATCGTTAAGTTACCCTTATCTCGACTAAGAGAGTGAAACGAACGCATGGAGAGATCTCATTAGATTTCTCCGCTCACTCCGTTCGGTCGAAATAAGGGTTATTTTGATTTTGTCAACAGTCTGT
>NZ_JALEIL010000044.1 GCF_022770135.1 Anaerococcus sp.
GGTCAAAAGAAGATGTTTGACTTTGATGAAGACCACTTTTACCCTGCTAAACACTCTATAGATATGTATCATTCTTACAAAGAAGATATAGCCTTGTTTGCCGAAATGGGATTTAAGGTTTACAGATTTTCTATAGCTTGGACTAGAATTTTCCCAAATGGAGATGATGAAAAGCCAAATGAAAAGGGACTTGAGTTTTACGATAACCTTATAGATGAGTGTCTAAAACATGACATAGAACCTCTTATAACTATAACTCACTTTGACTTCCCAATGCATCTTGTAGAAGAATATGGCGGTTGGAGAAATAGAAAGGTAGTTGATTTTTATCAAAATCTTGTTACTGCTATATTTACTAGATTTAAAGGTAAAGTTAAATACTATCTAACCTTTAATGAAATCAATGTTATCTTGGCAGCTTCATTTATGGGCGCAGGTTTATATTTCGAAGATGGTGAAGATATTGAAAAAACAAGAGCTCAAGCTATACATCATGAACTAGTTGCAAGTGCTTATGCGACTAAAATAGCCCATGAAATTGATCCAGAAGTAAAAATAGGCTGTATGCTTGCTGCAGGAACTTATTATCCAGCAACTTGCAAACCAGAAGATGTGTTTGCTGCTCAACAAGCTAATAGAGAAAATTATTTCTTCGTTGATGTTCAATCAAGAGGTTACTACCCACAATATAAATTAAACGAGTACGAAAGAAAAGGCATAATGCCAGAAATGTGTGAAGAAGATGAAAAAATCCTTAGAGAAAACACAGTAGATTTCATTTCCTTCTCATATTATACAACTAGAACTATATCCCATGATGCGAGTAACTATGATTCTGCAAACTTGATGAAAACTGTAGATAATGAATATCTTGACAAAACAGAATGGGGTTGGCAAATCGATCCGCTTGGTTTTAGGACAACTATAAACGAAATTTATGATAGATATCAAAAACCATTGTTTGTAGTTGAAAATGGTCTAGGAGCCAAAGATAATCCAGATGAAAATGGTTATGTAGAAGATGATTATAGAATCGATTATCTAAGAGATCATATAAAAGCTATGAAAGATGCCGTAGAAATAGATGGAGCAGATATTTTAGGATACACAACTTGGGGACCAATAGATTTAGTTTCAGCTGGTACAGGCGAGATGAGTAAACGTTACGGATTTATATATGTAGATCGTGACGATTATGGAAATGGTAGTCTAAAGAGAAGCAAGAAGAAATCATTTGATTGGTATAAGAAAGTTATAGCATCAAATGGAGAAGATTTAGACTAGTTAAATCTTAAAGGAGATTAAATGAAACATACTTTAGGTATTTCAGTATATCCAGATATTAGTCCATTAGAAGATATAAAAAAATATATAGAACTTTCATCTAAGTACGGATTTACAAAGATTTTCTCATCTATGTTTTCTGTAGAAGGCAGCAAGGAAGAAGTACTAGATTATTTTGAAGAATCGATAGACTTTTCTCACAAACACGGAATGATCGTGGATTTGGATGTAAATCCAGACCTATTTAAAAGGCTAGATGCGAGTATAGATGATTTATCAGTTTTTTCTGAAATTGGTGTCGACATACTTAGAATGGACCAAAGTTTTGGAAAAGACAAAGACTTTGAGCTTATGAACAATAAATATGGAATAGATATTGAATTTAATTCTAATATCAAGGTTGTCGATGGACTAGTTAAAGCTGGCGCAAACCCAGAAGATATCCTTGTTTGTTACAACTTCTATCCTCAAAGATATACAGGCTTTGGTTGGAATGTATTTAGAGAAATGTCAGCTGAACTAAAAAGCTATGGTGATGTCAATATTGGAGCTTTTGTTAGCTCAAATAACGAAAACACTCATGGTGTTTGGGACTCAAAAGATGGGCTACCAACAGTAGAAAGGCTTAGGTATTTTCCTATAGATACTCAAGCGAGAATTTTACTTGCCACAGGTCTAATCAATGACATTATCATTGGTAATGCCTACGCTAGTGAAGATGAGCTAAAAAGCTTAAAAGAAGTTTACGATAATCATTCATTTGATATTTGTAATGAGGGATTAAAAGAAAGTATCGAAAGTGGAACTTTTACTGTGAATTCATCACAAATAATCCAGCTAAAACCTGAGTTTTACGAGAAGGTAAGTGATGTAGAAAAGGATATACTCTATAACTTCGCACCTCACATTTCGATTGAGAGAAATAATGAATTTATCTGGAGATCGAGGATGTCTAGGATAAAAGATGAAAGAGCTATTGAACCTAGAACTTCAGATAAAAAATACTTTGACCGAGGAGATGTTTTGATAGTCAATGATAAGTACAGACACTATGCTGGCGAAGTTGAAATAGCCTTGGGAAAAGTTGAAAATGATGAGGAAAGAAACTTAGTAGCTAGAGTAAATGAAGATGAGCTAATGATGCTCGATCTGATTGATTCTGGTATTTTAGTTAAGTTTATTAAATAAGTAATCTGCCTGCGGGATATAAATATGTATACCGCAGGCTTTTTTAGGAGATACTATGAGAAAATTATATTTAGTTCGTCACGGACAGACTCTTTTTAATCTTCGTGGCAAGACCCAAGGATGGTGTGATTCACCTCTTACAGACCTTGGTATTGAGCAGGCTAAGATAACTAGGAGATTTTTTGAAGAAAATAATATTAGAATTGATGAGGTCTATTCATCTACATCAGAGAGGGCTATTGATACAGCAAATATTATAACCGACCTTCCTATTAACCCACGAAAGAGACTTAAGGAGTGGAATTTCGGCAAGATGGAAGGGGAGCCAGA
The DNA here is from genome assembly GCF_022770135.1 of Anaerococcus sp. Taxonomy (GTDB): domain Bacteria; phylum Bacillota; class Clostridia; order Tissierellales; family Peptoniphilaceae; genus Anaerococcus. The sequence continues at coordinate 2,803 of NZ_JALEIL010000044.1, forward strand.
AGATCTTCAGAAGGTTCCAAGGCTCCCTGGCCAGATGACTCACGGGGATTTCTTCGTGCCTTTTGGGGG
>NZ_JALEIL010000069.1 GCF_022770135.1 Anaerococcus sp.
TTTGGTTAGTCTAAATCCCTTTCCTCCCCAGGAAAATCCTAGACCAGTCTTTGACATGTTTATCCTAAAGCCCTTGCCTAAATTTATACTTTTTCTAAATCTTATTCCCATAACTTCCTCCTTTGATAATTATATCAAATCAGTGAAAATTTTCCCATAATAAAACTGCCAGCGGAGCTGGCAGCCTTAGTTAGTCTTTTATTTAAGGGTCGCATACATTATAGCTTTTATTGTATGCATTCTGTTTTCAGCTTCATCAAATACTTTAGATTTGTGTGATAGGAATACTTCTTCTGTAACTTCCATACCGTTTAGTTCGTATTTGTCACCGAATTTGTCATAAATCTCTTTACCAACTGTTGTGTTTAAGTCGTGGAAAGATGGTAGGCAATGCATGAAGATTGTTTCTTCTTTGGCATTGTCCATTACTTTTTGGTTAACTTGGAATGGGTGAAGTTGTTCGATTCTATCAGCCCAAACTTCTTCTGGTTCTCCCATTGATACCCAAATATCTGTATATATTACATCAGCTTCTTTTGTGCTTGCCATTACATCTTCGCTAAATTCAACTTTTGAACCGTGTTTTTTAGCAAATTCTCTAGCTAGTTCTTGAACATCTTCTTCTGGCCATAGGTCTTTTGGTCCACAACCGATGAAGTTGATACCAAGTTTTGCACATGTTACTGCTAGGGAGTTACCCATATTATTTCTGCAATCGCCCATGTATACAAAGTTTAGACCACGAAGACGTCCAAAGTTTTCTTTGATTGTAAGCATATCAGCGATCATTTGAGTTGGGTGCCATTTGTCTGTTAGGCCGTTCCACACTGGTACACCTGCATTTTCAGCTAATTCTTCGACTAAATCTTGTCTAAATCCTCTGTATTCGATACCATCATAGAATCTACCTAAAACTTTTGCAGTATCAGCTATTGATTCCTTCTTACCCATTTGGCTTGATCCTGGATCAAGATATGTTACTCCCATACCAAGGTCCATTCCTGCTACTTCAAATGAACATCTTGTTCTTGTAGATGTCTTTTCGAATAGTAGGACTATGTTTTTGCCTTGGAGGTAATTGTGTGGTGTTCCTGTTAGTTTCAGATTTTTGAATTGTTCTGATAGTTTAATCAAGTATAATACTTCATCCTCTGTAAAATCTTTAATAGCTAATAAATTGCGTCCTCTTAAGTTAACTCCCATGTTAAACTCCTTATTTTTTATTTTACACAATGCTAAATTTATCACCATCAAGCATTATTGTAAGCACTTTTTCCTTATCCAAGTCATCTGCTAGGATTTTCTTGGATATACCCGTAACAATCTTATCATCGACTACTCTTCTAATCTCACGTGCTCCAAACTCTTCATAGTCTGAAAGTTCGACTATTCTTCGGGTAACTTCTTCTTCGTAGGCAAAGTCCACTCCAATTTCCTTAAAGTCGGCCTTGACTTCTTCTAAATATATTTTAGTAATGTCTAGTAAATTATCAAAAGTGAGTTCATTGAATTTTATTATTCCATCAAGCCTATTGATAAATTCAGGCTTAAAGTATTTATAAAGCTCTTTTTTCCAATCTTTTTTATCATCTTGCCAAATATTTGAGGTAAGTATTATAATCGTGTTGGTAAAATCTATAGTAATGCCCCTATTATCGGTAAGTCTTCCCTCATCAAGGATTTGAAGCAAGATATCAAAGATTTGCTTGTCAGCCTTTTCTATCTCATCAAATAAAATTATTGAGTAAGGGTTGATTCTGACTTTCTCTGTAAGCTGGCCTCCGGATTCATATCCTACAAAGCCAGGAGGAGCTCCAATAAACTTTGTTGTGGAATTTGAATCCATATACTCGCTCATATCAAATCTTATTAGGCTTTCGTTTCCATCGTACAATTCTTCTGCTAAAACTTTGGCCAAATAGGTCTTACCAAGACCAGTAGATCCCGTAAAGAGGAAGGATCCTATTGGCTTATGCCTATTTTTCATGCCGACTGCTGTTCGAATTATAGCACTCGTAATCTTTCTTACGACTTTCTTTTGGCCTATGACCTTTTGACCTAAGCTTTCTTCTAAGTTTAGGATTTTCTCTCTCCTATCCTTGTTTAGTTCTTCTATAGGGATCTTGGTAATCCTCGATATAAGGGTCTTGATATGACTTTCCCTAAGCCTTTGGATTTTAACATATTCATAGGGCTTACTTAGGTAAAGTTCTTCTTCTCTTCTAAGCTCTGGGATTTTAATCTTGGTAATCTTACTATATTCTTCAAACTTTTCTTCGTTTAAGAGTCTCTTTTGCGAAAATTCCAATTCTCTGATGTCTCTTCTTATCCTTCTAAGCTCTGCCAAATCTTTTTCTTCGCTTTTTAAATCCTCCATGGCCTTATCGTAGGTTTTCTTTAGCTCTTCTAGGTTTTCTCTTAAATCTTCACCGACCTGGATTTTTTCTTCTAAAGCTATAATCTCAGATCTTATTTCATCGACCTTTCCCCACTCTTTTTCAGCCTTATTCTTTAGCATAGAGGATGCCTCATCCATAAGGTCTATCGCCTTATCAGGAAGCTTCCTATCTGTTATATACCTATCCGAAAGATCAACAGCAGCTTTTATAGCCTCATCTGTAATCACAAGATTATGAAAGGCTTCGTAATTAGGTCTGATTCCTTTTAGGATACCATAACTTTCTTCAAGACTTGGCTCCTTTATTAGAATTTTCTGGAACCTCCTCTCCAAGGCTCCGTCCTTTTCTATATAGGATCTGTATTCGGCTACAGTTGTAGCTCCGATTACGCTAATCTCACCCCTGGACAGTTTATGCTTTATTATATTTGATATATCTACTCCCCCAGATGAGGAACCTGCTCCAACTATGGTGTGAATTACATCTATAAAGAGAATTATTTTTCCTTCAAAGGAAGTCACCACATCCATTAAATCTTTAACTCTAGACTCGAACTCTCCTCTTAAACCAGTTCCTGCGAGGATACTTGATATGTCTAGGGAAAAGATAATCTTTCCTTTGAGAAATTCTGGCACATCTCCTTGGGCAATTCTTAAGGCAAGGCCTTCTACTGCGGCAGACTTTCCTACTCCAGGCTCTCCTATTAGGACCGGGTTATTTTTGATTCTTCTTGAAAGAATCTCCGATAGCCTATCTATATGATCTTCCATACCGATTACGGGATCAATCTTTCCCTCCGCCGCTCTTTTTGTAAGATCTATGCCGAATTTATCGAGGAGATCTCCGATTTTTTCAGAAAATCTCTCGCTAGTTTCAACTTCTTTTTCTTTTTTATTAAGATATTCTAAGCAGTCTTCATAGCTAAGTTTATTTTTATCTAAAATATAGGCACTAGTCGTTTTCTCTAATTTGAAGAAGGCTAGGAAAAGATGACTAGTGGTAATTTTTTCTGCATATCTTTTCTTACTTTCTTCCTTGGCTAGTAAGAGGGCCCTCTGATAATCTCTAGAAAAGTAGATTTTAGTAAGTCCATCAGTAGACCTTAGTTTTCCAAGACTCTTATCTACATCATCTAATAGCTTTTCTTTCTTGACATTAAAATCTTCAAGCATCTCTTCAAGAATATGATTTTCCTGATCGAGTAAGCTTTTAAGTAGATGAAGATCGCTTATCTCTGAGTTCTTGTTAAGGAGGGCAAGGTTTCTAGCTTCCTTTATGGCCATTGAAGCCTTTAGTGAATATAGATCTGTCATAGTCCCTCCTTTCTAAATTTATTTTACTATTTTTCTTCAAATTTTTCCTTCCAATCTTAGTCATTTTCTTAGGCTAGGATCTATTTTCTGGTCTTTCTTGTAATAATCTTCTCCTTCGAAAAATTCCTTCTTAAGCTCGGCTGTCTCTCCACTCATGGCAATAAGCCCAATCATGTTTGGGATAACTACAAGGCCTAGGGTGAAATCTAGGAAGACTCCTGCATTTTCAAATGAAACGAAAATCGCCAAGATAATCATCAAGGAAGCTATAAGTCTCATTATTTTTCCTACTCTAGTACCAAAGAGATATTCCGCTTGCTTCTCACAATAAAATACTATAACTATGATAGTTGATAGGACAAAGAGGAAGAGACTTATAGATATTATGATTGAACCTGCTTGGCCGAAAAGCGAATTAAAGGAACGCTCTACAGCAACAGGAGCTACTTGATCCATGGCCTCCTTACTCATACCCGGCTTCCAAACTCCTGTGAGAAGAACTGTTAGGGCAGATATAGTACAAACTACTATAGTATCAGCAAAAACTTCAAAGATCCCCCACATACCTTGTCTAGCTGGATGATCTGTGGTAGCTGCAGCATGACCATATCCTGCAGATCCCATGCCTGCTTCATTTGAATAAACTCCTCGGGCGACACCCTTTGAGATTATTTCTGATAAATAAGCTCCTCCTATACCACCTGCGACTGCATTTGGCTTAAAGGCTCCCTTAAATATGTATCCAAAGACCCTTGGCAAATCTCCTATATGTGCAAAAATTATTACAAGACCAAAAACTACATAGATAGCAGCCATAATCGGTACCATTTTTTCTGTAACTTTGCCGATTTGTTTGACTCCACCGAAGACTACTACAGATACCAGGATAAATATAAGTATGATGGATATGTTCTTTACTATAGTTTCATTTACATTGCTTGCTGCAAATACTTTTTCTATCGGCCCTGCCGCAGATAAGGTTTGGAGGGTAATCGATGGAAGAATTTCTATCATAAAAAAGAATGCTGCAAGAGCTCCGAGGGCCTTGCCCAATCTTCCTTTTAATCCATTTTTGAGCATGTAAGAACATCCTCCTACGAAGTCTCCGTCCTCGTTTTTCTCCCTATATTTGATGGATAAAGCGACTTCTGCAAACTTTGTTCCCTGACCAATTATAGCCGCAATCCACATCCAGAATATAGCCCCAGGTCCTGCTGCAAATATAATCGTAGGAACTACCACTATATTAGCTGCTCCTATGGATGAAGCAAGGGCCGTTGTCATAGCTTGAAAGGCTGAGACTGTACCAGATCCTTCCTCTTTTTTGGCAAACATTTTGCCGAAAGTTTGTTTCATAACGTAAGGAAAGTACCTTATTTGTATGAAACCTGTCCTAATATTCGTTATAAGTCCGCCACCAACCACTAGGCAAAGAAGTGGCCATCCCCACAACCATTCAGTAAAGGCTTTAACAATTTCTAACATAATTTTCTCCTTGTTGTGGAATCCTTAAAAAATTCATCTCCTATCTCAAAGAGGATTCGCCTCAAGATAGATTTTACTGATGAGTTTATTGCTACAGTCCCTATTAGTATATTTATCTAGGCCTTACTTTTACCCTAAGCTTCTAGGAAATTCCTTGTTTAAGGTTCAGGCAAAGTCTTCGTTAAAATACTCATTTTTATTTAAGAAAAATCCACCCCGAAAGGTGGACTCTTATTTTGTTATTTTTGATTCAAATTTCTGTCAATATTTTTGATGAAGTCTTGTGAGTTGGTTACCATGGTCTTAGCTGTTAAAGTTCCTCTGTCAGATAGCTTGTTTACAGCAAATTCTTGGATATCAACTGTGTACATAAATACAGGTCTTATAACTCCATTTATCTCGTTGTAAGAAGGAGTCATGTTTCCTGTTGCTATAGTAAAGAGGATTGCTGATGACATGATTACTGTTGAAGACTTCTTTATATTTCTTCTCATCTCATCTTGAGCTTCGTATACGTTGTTGTAGGTATCGTTAAAGGTGTATCTATCTCTGATAGTACCAGCAATTACTAGGTTTACATTGTTTCTAACTGCTGCTGCCACAAAACCTGTCTCGATTCCTTCTTTTTCTACATATTCTTTGATAGATCCAACTTCATTTACTCTGTTGATGATTTCATAGAAGTTTTCTCTTGTATTTTGGCTATTTAGGTATTCTTCTTGGCCTTCTACTGTATTAAATTTAGCTCTTTCAAGGTCGTAGGCAACGGCTGCTGTCCCACAGAAGATAGCATTTGCGTATCCGTTTTCTACGATTCTTGCTAGGGCATCATCACTTTCTTCATCAAGAGATGTCGCTGTACCAAGTACCCAAGTCACATAACCATTATTTTCTTTTTCGTATTTTAAAACTTCATATAGCTCGTCGTAGTCTTTGGAGAAGGCTGTCTCTCTTGATCTTCCTTCTCTAAATCCGAAAGTCGCCTCTTCTTTTTCTGACTTGTCTACGAATCCTTCTGTGTAGACGTAGATTCCTTCAGATCCGTCTTCCTTACGTCCAACGACTACCTTATCACCTTTTTTAAGGTTTCTAAACTCTACTACATCTACTCTTTCATTTCCTGGCTCGTCAATAGCAACAGCTACTGTATCCATCCTAGATTGGAGGGCAAGGACCCATTTGTCATTTATCTTGAAGTATTCAGGAAATACTGAAAGAGCGTGGTAGCCTTCTGGGCTTATTCCGTCCTTTTCAACTTCTACTAATTTTGCATTAGGAAATTTGTCAAACTTTTCATCGAATTCTTTTGGGAAGTATTTTGGCATTTCAAATTTGTAGTCCATAATTACTCCTTAATTTCTTTTTCATCTGAAGCTTCTGCACTAACTTCAGCTTCTTCTACGTCATAGACATGTTCTTCATCGAAAGATACAAACTCTTCTGGAACGAGTTCTTTTTCTAGATTTACTACAAAGTCTTGGACGTTTGTTACAAGTGTTCTTACGGCTATACCTTCTCTAGCAGCAGATACCTTTCTTACAGCATTTTCTGTAACATCCACTGTAAAGATAAATACAGGAACAACATTGCCATCTTCGTCAATCCTATAGCTTGAAGCTGTCTCTGCAGTTGAAGCTGAGTGAAGGGTTGTTGCAAGACAAATTATGAGATTAGACTTATCAGTTTGTTTTCTAACATTGTCCAAAGATTCGTATACATTGCCTGTAACTTCTGGAAGTGGACCGTCATCTCTGATAGATCCTGCAAGAGTTATAGGAACACCGAGTCTATTTAGAGTCTTTACGAATCCGTCACGTACGTTTCCTTGGTTAATAAACTCATCTATAGAACCAACATTTCTAATGGCATTTAATGTATCCAAGTGATTGTAGTGGCCTAGTGGGTCAGAGATTTGTGTATAAATATCTTGACCTAGGGCAGTGTTTAGGTATCCACCTTCAAGGTCATGTGTTGCCATGGCGTTTCCACCTAGGAGAGCTTGAACATATCCGTTTTCTGCAAGTCTTGATAGACCATTTCTTGTATCGAAGTCGAAAACTACAGCAGGTCCAAGTACCCAAGTGATCATTCCCTTGGCATCTCTTTCTTTTTTCATTAATTCATAAAGAAGTCTGTAATTTGAAGTATTGGATGCTTCTACAAAATCTCCTCCACGTGCTAGAACTTCGTCAGAAAATCCTTCAGCATACTTTAAAACTCCCTGAGATCCGTCATTGGCATCTGCAATAACTACCTTATCGCCCTTCTTTAGATTTCTAAATTCTCTTACATAGATTTTTCCGTCTTCAAGAACTGCTAGGCAGTCTTGAGAACTTCTTTCTGGGATTTGCCATTTTCCATCTACCTTGTAGTAGGTTGGGGCGTGGCTTGTTAAATAAAATCCTTGTGGGCTTACTCCATCCTTGATAACTTCTGCGGTTGAAACATCTTTGCTAGAAGCGTATTTCTCATCCGAGAAATCAGGTGGTGTAAATAGTAAGTCTTCTCTCATTTATTCCTCCTAAATTTTTTAGTAAAAACCTTCTTCCTATTATCATATTGGAAAATAATTCCTAAGTCAATATTTTAGGATTTCGCCTTAAAGTGTCTGAGTTAGAATTTAAGAATAAATTCATCTAATCTAAAAACATATCCTCTTATATATCCTACATTTTATTTTAATATTCTTAATAATTATATTAATATATTTTATTTGACAAAGATAAATTTCAAGTATAATTAAAGTAGAAGTTAATTTACCTTCAAGGAGGTTTTATGAATAAATTAATGAAAATCAAAAATTTTATCCCTATGTACTTTAGGGCCATGAAAAATAAAAATACACCAGTAATGGCAAAGCTTATGGGCATATTTGCCATAGTCTACGCCATCTTGCCAGCTGACATGATCCCAGATGTCGTTCCCTTCCTAGGAATCCTAGATGATGCCATAGTTCTTCCTTTCTTAATCTATCTAGCATCCAAAATGATACCAGATGAAGTTATGGATAAGGAAAAAGCGGTGGTAATAGAAGAATAAGCAGCAAAGCCTCAAATTTTCTGAAAGTTAAACAGATATTTGAGGCTTTTTTAATAATAAAACCCAGGTATCTGCAAGAATTGCTTAGTGATAATCCTATCTCACTTAACATTCATAGCCTTACGTCCGTTAAAGCTTAGTTAAGTCCAAAAAGCAATTAGAGCCAACCTGGGTAGTTTCTGTCAGAAGATATATCTTTAGCTACTACTAAACTAATATTTTCCTTAAAGAAAGTATCTTCATCTCTATTCAATTGTAAATTCATCCTAGAAGATTTCTTATCGTGAACATCTTTACTAGCTTCTCTTAGCTTCCAATTAATCGAAAGATTTTTTATTCTCTTTCTAAATTCCAAAACAGATGGGAGTTTATTTGCTCTTTCCTTTTCAGCAAATTTGTTAACTCCATGATAAGATTCAAATAGGACTTGGTCAAAGGATTCAAACTCTTCCATCGGACCGTCCTCCTTTTTTTCTATTAAGAACGATATATCTTTCTTATTATAATATTACCCAGATTTTTATAATGTAAACATTTTCTTTTTATTTTTTTCACAAAAAAACTAGCGATTGCTCGCTAGTAATTTTTCTACTCAACTGTAACAGATTTGGCTAGGTTTCTTGGTTTATCTACATCGATTCCCTTGGATATTGATGTGTAGTAGGCCATTAGTTGGGCTGGTATTGCTGTAAGAAGTGGATAGAGGATATCTAAAGTCTCTGGGATTATTAATATCTTATCAGTGATCTTACTCATTCTAGAGTCCTCATGGCTTGTTATGATAAATACATTAGCTCCTCTTGACACGACTTCTTCGATATTTGATAGGGTTTTCTCCAAAAGATTTGCCTGGCTCATTATGGCTATAACCGGAGTCTTATCTTCTATTAGGGAAATTGTCCCGTGTTTTAGCTCTCCTGCCGCGAAAGCCTCTGTGTGGATATATGATACCTCCTTAAGCTTAAGGGCCGCCTCTATGGTAGTTTGATAATCAAGTCCACGAGCTATATAAAACAGGCTATTTTGATCTTTTATCTCTTCTGCAAAGTCTTTAATTATTTTATCATCTTCTAGAATTTCTCTAATTTTTCCCGGAATTTCCTTTAAGCCTTCTATGATTTCTTTGTAATAATCATCATCTATCCTAGATAATTTCCTAGCGAAATCAAGGGCTAGGAAATAGAGATTTAATACTTGGCTAGTGTAGGCCTTGGTACTAGCTACAGCTATTTCCGGACCCGCATAGCAATATATGGACTTATCAGCTTCCCTATCCATGGATGATGCTAGGGTATTTGTTATAAGAAGAGTCTTAGCTTTCTTTTCCTTGGCAAAGCTTAAAGCCTTTAGGCTATCAGCAGTTTCTCCTGATTGGGATATAAATATTACCAGGCTCTTCTCATCAAGGAAAGGATCGTTATATCTAAACTCTGATGCAAGATCGCAGATCACAGGAATTTTGGCGAGTTTTTCTATAAGAGTCTTTCCAACAAGACCTGCATGGTAGGCTGTTCCACAAGCAACTATATAAATTCTTTCAAAGTTTTCTAAATCTTTCTTAGTAAAAGAGTCTCCATCAAGGATTATTTCGTCATTTTTTACATTTAGTCTAATAAGCTCTTCTAGGACAGAGGCTTGCTCATTTATTTCCTTGATCATAAAATGATCGTAGCCTGCCTTAGTCGCTGCGTCGACTGACCATTCTATTTTTCTAATTTCTCTATCGACTCTTTTATCTTCTCTATCATAGATAGTGTAGGTATCTCCCTCAATGTCTACCACATCTCCATTTTCTAGATAGATTACGTCTCTAGTATATTTTAGAAGAGATGGAATATCACTTGCCATCATGAAGGAATCTTCCATTATCCCTGCCACAAGAGGACTTTCTTCTCTGATTCCAATAAGCCTATCTGGCTCGTCAGCTGAGATAATCCCACAAGCATAAGCTCCCACAAGTCTTTTACGGACTTTTCTTACAGCTTCTAAGAGATCTCCTTCATAATACTTTTCAAGAAGTACTGCTATAACTTCTGTATCTGTCGAAGATTTAAACTCATAGCCTTCTTCTTCTAATTCTTTCCTAAGCTCTCTGTAGTTTTCTATGATTCCATTGTGGACTACGGCAATCCTTCCGTTATTTGAAAGGTGAGGGTGGCTATTTGTATCATTGGCCTCTCCGTGAGTTGCCCATCTGATATGGCCAATACCAACATTTCCTTCGATAGGATTTTCCTCCAAAGCCTTCTTCAAATTATCAAGCTTTCCTGCTTTTTTTACACAAGAAATCTCTCCATCATTAATCACAGCTATACCTGCTGAGTCGTAACCACGATATTCTAGCTTTTCTAGACCATCGATGATTACTTCTCTTGCATCAAGTTTTCCCTTATACGATACTATTCCGCACATAGTAACCTCCTATTTAGTTTTTATGAGGCCACTGTATCTTCTCTGTCCACAGAATTGCTCCTGTGTTTTGTCTGATACTAAGGCTGTGAACCCAGACAGCTCCCGCCGAATTTTCGATAACTGCCTTCCTCGTCATCCCAAGGGGATCTGGCGCTTTGTTATTTTTACCTCATTCTTGTATTATACCTCGTAAATTTGGGCAAAACAAAATCCTCCAGCCTAGCCAGAGGACTTATTTCAGATTACTAAAGCTAAAATTATAAGAGGTGAAAGTATTAACAATACCCAAGGCATAAATACCTTCATCGCCGCAAGAAACATAGCTAGCTGGTCATTATTTTCGAGATTGTCCTTATCTAGGAGCCTCTCTTTTTCATAGATTTCTTTTTGGCTTTTGCCCTTAAATCTATCTATTGGAGCTTTCATATAGCGCTCATTTCTTCTAGCTCTTCTTCCTTTTTAGCCTTTTCTATTTTATTTTTCTCAAAAGCCTTTTGCTTTTCTTCTTCGCTTACATCAAGCAAGTGGCATGCTACGAAGTGGCCATCTTCTCTTTCCTTAAGTTCTGGCTCGAAGTTGGCACAGATATCCATAGCGTACTCGCATCTGGTGTGGAACCTACATCCTTTTGGAGGTTTTACCGCTGATGGTATGTCTCCTTCGATGACTTGTAGCTCTTGGCCTTTGTCTACGTCTGTTCTTGGTATAGCACGTAGGAGGGCCTTGGTGTATGGATGGAGAGGATTTTCGAATATTCTCTCTGATTCACAAAGCTCTACCAAAACTCCAAGATACATTACCCCAATCCTATCTGATATATATTTTACAACTGATAGGTCGTGGGTGATGAAAAGATAGGTTAGGTTGTTCTCATCTTTAAGGTCTTGAAGAAGGTTTATAATTTGAGATTGGATAGATACGTCAAGGGCACTTACAGCCTCGTCACAAACTATAAAGCTTGGCTTAAGGGCTAGGGCTCTTGCTATACCGATTCTTTGCCTTTGTCCACCTGAGAATTGGTGAGGATATCTATGAAGGAAGTAAGGAGCAAGTCCGCACTTTTCCATAGTTTCTCTGATATATTCGTTGTAGCCTTTTTCTTTTCTGCTCTTAAAAAGCTGGTGGCCTAGGACACCTTCGCCTATGATATTTCCTACAGTCATCTTTGTATCCAAAGATCCGTAAGGATCTTGGAAGATCATTTGTAGGTCCTTCCTTAGGGCTCTCATCTCTTCGTTGTTAAGCTCAGATAGGTCGATTCCGTTATCTCTCTCTTCTTCAAGCTCGGCAAATCTCTCCTTATTTTCTAGACTCTTTCTGTAGGCTTCTATCGTTTGATCTTTTTCGCTGATTTCTTTAGTCTTGGCATCTTTTTGGCTAATCAAGTCCTTGTACTTAGGATCACTTTCTAGGAATTTATCATATTCTTCCCAAGTTCTTGATCTCATTTGAGTTTTTTGCTCAATTTCTTCGAGCTTTTCTAAAATGCCCGCTCTTTGTTTAAGGATGTCGTATTTTTCCTTAAGCATAGTAGCTACCTTGTTTAGGTCATCGCTTGCAAGAAGACCTCCAGCAATCCTTACCATATTTAGGTAGTTTTCCTCTAGCTCACGACGTTTAAACATAGCCTTTTCGTTAAGCTCGGCTCTTTTTTCATCTGTATCAGCGCTTTCTAGCTCTTCATAAATCTTATTTAAAGCTTCGATTTCTTCGTGATACTTAGGAAATTGGCTAGGAATCTTCTTGATCATATCTAGCATGTAGGCTGGAGCAGTATCTTCTATGGTCTTTCCATAGTAAAGAGTAGTTCCTTCTGTTTGATCATAGATTTGTAGGAGGGTTCTACCGAAAGTAGACTTACCACATCCAGATTCTCCTACAAGACCCAAGGTCTCTCCTTGATAGATATCTAGACTAATGGACTCGTTGGCGTGAACATACTCGCCAGGTCCTCTGTTAAATATAGACTTTTTCTTAAGAGGGAAATACTTCTTTAGGTTTCTTATCTTAAATAAGACTTTTTTATCATTCTGCATTTTCTTCCCTCTCCTTTCTATTTGGATAATGACATCTGATCTTTTGGTTTTCATTTACTGAAACTAGATCAGGCATCACTTCTATACATTTTTTAGTAGCATACTTACACCTATCCGCAAACTTGCATCCTTTCGGAAGGTTAAGTGGGTGTGGTACTGAACCTGGGATGATATCAAGTCTTTCGTTTCTATCTGATGTGATAGATGGGATTGAATTTAGTAGGGCTACGGTATATGGGTGGTTGTAGTCTGTGATGTCGTGTTTAAAGATAAATTCAACTGGAGATTGCTCCACGATTTGTCCACAATACATTACAGCAACCTCATCAGCCATTTGATTTATTACTCCAAGATCGTGGGTAATAAAGAGGATTGATGTACCAGCCTTATGCTTAAGATCATTCATTAGTCTTAGTATTTGGGCTTGGATGGTAACATCAAGAGCTGTTGTAGGCTCATCTGCTATAAGAAGCTTTGGCTCACAAGCAAGGGCCATGGCAATCATTACCCTTTGGTTCATTCCTCCAGATAGCTCGAAAGGATATTGTTTGGCCACTACATGTGGATTAGGAATTTTTACAGCTGCAAGAAGCTCTTCACATCTTTTAGCCGCTTCCTTCTTATTCATTCCCTTATGGAGGATAAGAACTTCTGAGATTTGTTTTTCTACAGTAAAGACTGGGTTAAGAGAGCTCATTGGCTCTTGGAAAATCATTGAAATAGCATTTCCTCTGATATGTTCCATTTGGCTAGTCTTATAGTCAGAAATTTTTTCTCCATCGAATATTATCTCACCATCGTAAATCTTTTGGTTAGATTCAAATAGCTGGAGTATACTCATAGCTGTTTGACTCTTACCAGATCCACTTTCTCCAACAAGACCCAGGGTCTTACCAGCATCGACTGTAAAAGATACGTCATTTACAGCCTTGATAAGACCACGTCTTGTTTCAAAGTAGGTGTGTAAATTTTTTATTTCTAATAAACTCATTTTATAACCTATCTTTCATTTGCTCTTGGGTCGATGGCATCTCTTAGAGCGTCACCGATTAGGTTTACAGAAAATGATGTCAAGAATACTGCAAGTGCTGGGAATACCCATCTCCACCAGTAAGTGTTTAGTACGTCTGATGATTGGGCTGCAGTAAGCATATTACCCCAAGAAGGAGTTGGCTCTTGTACACCAAATCCTAGGAAGGATAGACCAGATTCTGTTAGCAAGTTTCCTGCATAACCTATGGTCGCATTTACTATTACTATTGATAAGATATTTGGGAAGATGTGCTTGATCATGATAGACCAATTCTTAACTCCCAAGGCTCTCGCTGCTGTTATATAGTCTCTTTCTCTTTCGGCAAGGATTTGTCCACGAACAAGTCTTGCTAGCCCCGTCCAACCGAGTAGACCTAGAAGAATCATAACCATAGTGATCCTTTGCTCTTGGCTTGCTCCTGGTGGTAGGAGGGCTGATAGGGAAATCAACATTGGGTAGAATGGGAAAGATGCCACAATCTCAGAAAATCTCATCAATACATTGTCTATCTTTCCGCCAGCAAAACCTGAAATCATACCAATTAGTACACCGAGGACTATCTGAATTACAGTAGAGATTAAGGAAATTACCATGGTCATCTTACCACCGTGGATTAGTCTTGTGAAAATATCACGACCTTGATCGTCAGAACCGAATCTAAAACCATTTAGACCCCAAGTTTCAATTTTGCCTTCTTTGTTTACTGCGTAGTTGTTGAAATATGAAGAATAAATTTGATCAAAGTCTCCTTCAGGAGTACTTAGCTCTCCATAGTTATCCTTACCCCATTGGTAGATTTTTCCGTTTTCGTCAAGGGCTGTAAATACTGAATCACTAGCCTTGATATCAACAAGAGGAGCTTCAAATTTTGGTACAGAATCTCCTGAAACCTTATCTCTAGTAGGTCCCCAAACATAGAGCTCACCATCTTCTGATAGAGCTGCTGCTGATGAGGAAGTTAGGGCTACCTTTTTAGTCTTAACCTTGCCTGTCTTAAGCTCTTCTGGCATTTGAGTGTCGATTTCTGCACCCATTACACCCAAAAGTCTAATAGATCCATCCTTCATTATAGCTAGGATATTGATTGGATTTGTTGCAAAATCTACAACTTGACCCTTGATATCAGAAGGAAGAAGGTTAAGTCTACTTGCAAGGGTTGATCCCCATACTACTAGGTTGTTTTTCTTTGTAAGAATTACAGAGTATTGGACACCTGCGCCGAGTTTTTCGATTCCTTCCTCTTTTACCTTAGCCTCATCCATTGGTGGCATTTGGTTTTGTTGGAAGGCATTGTTACCCCAACCGTATATCTCATTATCTTCTGTAGCAGCTATTATATGTCTATCACCTGCTGCTATATCTACTATTTTCTTGTTAGCTAAGGCTTCCTTGGCCTTATCTGGGATTTCTAGGACCTTATCTTCGTTGTCAGAACCCCAAACATAGACATTTCCCTCCTTGCTAAGTCCTGCAGAGAAGGTATTACCTATTGAAATTTTCTCAACTCCTTCTTTTTCTAAATCAGAAGGATAGTTCATGTAAGCCCCACCTGGAGCTACATTAGTTAAGTTTCCTTGGGAGTAGTATTGATTAAAGGGAAGAACTTTACTTCCTACAAATACTACTAGGACTATCGCCACAAAAAGCACAAGTCCAATAATACCCAAAGGGTTTCTAAAGTAGTTTCTAAAGGCTACCTTTCCTGGAGACATAATAGCTTCTTCTTTTAGCTTGTCATTTTCGTCTTCCTTTCTAGGTCCCTTGTCCACATTTTTATTATCACTATGGAGTAATTCATCATCTGATTTATTGTCAAAGGAAGAATTACTATCGTTAAATTCTTCTCCCTTAGAGAATGTGAAGGCTCTTAAGAAGAAGTTTTTCAAGAAACTTCCATATGATTTTACAGATTTTTTTAAAGTCGTATTCATCTTAAGCCTCCAATTGAACTCTTGGATCTACTAGGGCGTAGGCCACATCCATCAATAAGTTTCCAAGAAGAGTAAGCACAGCATAAAACATTGATAGGGCAAGGATTACATTGTAATCTTGAGCCATTACAGCCATTATTAGTTCGTTACCAATTCCCCTAAAGGAGAAAATTCTTTCAGTGATAGCTGAACCTGAAAACATTCCAAGTACAGCCCAAGTTAGGGCAGTAACTACTGGTATAAGGGCATTTCTAAAGGCATGCGAATAGATAACGGTCTTCTCCTTTAGACCCTTACTTCTTGCTGTTCTTATATAATCTTGGTCTAGGGCATCTAGCATTGAGTTTCTTACATATCTTGAAAGAGATGCAAGGGAACCTATGGTTAGAGTAGCTGTTGGTAAAACTAGATATTTAACCCATTCTCCGAAGGTATTTTCTCTAGGCATACCATTTGCTGGAAACCATCCTAGCCTAAAGGCAAAGACGAATATCAAAATAAGTCCTATAAAGAATACAGGAATTGATAGACCCACTAGGGTCAAGGTCTGGAAGGTCTTATCGAAGACCCCTCCCTTGTGCGTGGCCGACCTAATTCCTATCAAGACCGAAAGTACGAATGATAGAATTGTCGAACCGATATTTAAAAATATGGTGTTTTTGAGAGGCTCTGATAAATATTCAGAAACTGGTCTTCTAACTCTAGTAGATTCTCCCAAATCACCCTTCAAAGTTCTTCCAAGCCATCTTACATATTGCTCAGGCAAGGACTTATCGAGTCCGTATCTAGCTTGAAGTGTTTGGTATAGCTCTTCTTGCTCTTGCTTAGTCATACGACCTGTCGTAGGCATCATAGCCTTGATTGGATCTCCTGGCATAGCTTTAGAGAAAGCAAAAAGCATTATAGATATAATCAGAGCTACTGGTATTAAATTTATGATTCTCTTAACTATATAACGAAACATATCTTCCCTTCCTATTTTTTATAACATTGAGATTCGTTATCTTACTAAAGTATACTGATAAATATGTAGTCTTTTTTTCGAAAAAGATAGACAAATCCAAGTTAATAATTTTTATAATTTATATGTTATAATATTAGTCGTATTTTGTCAACCACCCATCTTATTAAATTATTATATAAAGAGGTACAACAAATGTAAACGTTGGTAAAATAACGACATAACTATGCATATTATTTCATAACTTTATGATTTTTTTGCAATTATATTTGATACTTTATGTATAATCACAATAACGAAAATAAAAAGGCTCACTCAAGTGAGCCCCTAGATTGTAGACGACCCCCTTATTTCGACCGAACGGAGTGAGTGGAGAAATCTAACGAGATCTCTCCATGCGTTCATTTCACTCTCACTAAAACATATTGGAACATATTAGTGTATATGTCTAGCTTCTTGTTTTAGGGTTAAATGTGCCAGTTAAGGCACATTTAACTAGTCGAGATAAGGGTAACTTAACTATAAAATTAATTTAAATTAAATCTACTTTATCTACTCTTTAATTTACTGATTATTAGTTTTCCAAAGTAAGAGCGTTGATTTGGTCTTCTGATTGCCATACTGGTGTATTGACATCGAATCCCTTAACTCTCTTTGTGTAACCTGTGTGATATTGGTTAGCGTAAAGTGGGATTTCTGGTAGGTAATCATTGTACCAGATTTGGAATTCTTCCCAGTTATCTAGGTATTCATCCTTCTTATCAGCAGGTGTCTTACGTAGTTTAACTGTCAACTCATCAGCCTTTGGATCATTAGTCTTAGTATAGTTGTAAGGTCCTTCAGAGTTATATGCGTACCATGGATCAAATGGTGTACCGAAGTTTGTACCCATGTTGAATACTGTATATTCTGGGTCTTCTTCTGGATAGTAGTAGTAGTTTAGTAGGGTTGCGAATGAACCAGCTGTGACATTGTATTCCATACCAACTTGCTTAGCGTTGTTTGGTACTTGGTTAGAGATCAATGTTGTAATTGGTGATTCATCAGAACCATATTGGTTAACTACAAGTTTGTTTCCATTTTCATCGTATCTATAATAGTCAAATCCATCTGCATTAGATGAGAAAGCTTCATCAGCCTTAGCCTTATCCCAAGGAGTAGTTCCATCAGCCTCGAACTTGAAAGGTGTTTTGTCAAGAAGGGCATTAGCTTGATCTAAGTTCATTTGGTAGTTGATTAGCTTACCTTCAAGGTCTGCTCCTCTTTCTTTATACATCCATTGGCTGCTACCGTACATACCGTTAGTTACAACACCGTATCCACCAGCGAAGGATTGTACGAAGCTGTTTCTATCCATTAGGTGAGCGATAGCTTGTCTAACTTCTTTGTATTTTGTTGTTCCTCTGTCTGTTAGGAATGTTACGTTACCATAACCATTTCTTTCGAATGTGTTATATCCACCAATCTTTCCACTATCGGCAGCTTCTCTCATTCTATCGATTGGACCACCTTCAGACTCTTCTTCCCAAAGGTCGATATCGCCATTTTCAAGTAAGTCTACCGCAATCTTTGCGTTTACAGTTTGAAGGATTACGTTAGGAATTGTAGCCTTATCACCCTTGAAGTTTCCAGCATAGTTTTCGTTTAGGCTTAGTTTAACCATGTTGTTTTGGAATGATTCAAACTTGTAAGGACCTGTTACAACTGCTGGATTAAGTCTGTATTCATTAACTTCCTTAAGCATAGCTTCGTCTATAAGTTGTTGAGTAGGATCTACATCTCCATTTTTACGATCTTCTAGATCTTTGATTGCATCTTCGTGTTCTTTTTTAGCTTCTTCGTAAGCTTTCTTATCTTCTTCTGATGCATCATCTTCTGGAGCTGGATTGTTTTCTTCAAAGTCTTCTTTTTGGCTTTTGATTTGTTCATCCAGGTTCTTTACATAGTTTTCTTTTTCTTCATCACTAACTTCATATCCTTCTTTAGCAACTAGTTTGTTACCTTCTTTAGAAAGAGCTAGGTTTTCGTTTAGATAGTGCATTGGGTGTGGTCGAATAGCTAATAAAGATGCTTCTTCGTAGTATGGAAGGAATGATGCATCTATTGTAACCTTGAATGTGTGATCATCTACCTTCTCAAGACCTTCAAATACATCGCTATCGCCCTTCTTATAGGCTTCATATCCCTTTACAGAGTCAGATCCTGGGCTTGTAGAGCCTGTTAGTTTGGTGTATTCTGGGTGAGTGTGTAGAAGAGACATGAATAAGTAATCATCTGCCTTGATTGGTTCCCCATCAGACCATTTAAGATCTTGTTTAATCTTGAATGTAACAGTCTTTGATCCATCTTCGTTATCTTCTGATAAAGGCTCACCATCTAGAACAGCTGTATTATTTACCCAAGCTCCGGATTCGTCTTGAACAACTGTTTGGTAACCGTTGTTTCCTTCGATACCAAGATATTTTCTAACCTTAACATCTCCAGAGTTGTTGGTCCATCCT
>NZ_JALEIL010000093.1 GCF_022770135.1 Anaerococcus sp.
ATTGAAGTTTATTTTATCTACTTATATTGCACAGTTAGTGCTAAACTTATAGATATTATTTTGGGCAATATCGAGGGAAGTGCTAGTAAGATTGTTACTCTTTCGATTTTGTATGTTCTTATTGCCTGTTTATCATATTATATATCCCAAAGAAACGGCAAGCTCTTTACCCAATACATATGCAGCGACTTAAGGCATGATTATTTAGAAGGAATAATTAATACTAAGTCATCTAGCTTTTTTGGGAAAAATAAGGGAGAATACATCACCCAAGTAGATCAGAATGTCGATCAGTTAAGATTAAATTATTTGATGACTTTACCTTCTGCAATAATTGGTATAGGCCAAGCTATAGTATACATAATAGGTCTCTATAATGTTCATCCCTATATACTCCTAACAACTATATTTTTAGTAATATTTCCAGGAGGAGTTTCTAAAGTTTTCTCTAAAAGAATTTCTAATCTACAAATACTAAGATCTAAAAATTATTCGGCATATATAGATAAGTTAAATGAATTTTTGGATGGATATTTTGTAATCAAGGAATCAAAAAATAAAAAATATTTCTTGGAAAAATTTGATGAGTACAATGATAAGCTACTTTCCAGCTTGACTAAGACTAATGTTTCAATTAGTATGTTTGGGCAAACACTTTTTAGTTTAAATATTTTATCATCTTTATTAGTTACCTATGTTTGTAGTATTCTGGTGAAGAATCAATATTTGCAATTATCTGACTTACTAGCCTCTTTAAAGTTAGTATCAATATCGACTGCAACATTGTCAGATTCTTTTAGGTATTTAGTTAACATTTTATCTACAAAGAAAATAAAGGAGATGGTAATTAGTGAAATTCCTGATATTGAAGAGAGCAAGAAAGAAGGAAAGACTCCACAACTAGATCTTAAGCTAAGCAATCTATCATTCGCCTATGGAGATATCAAGGTCTTTGATAAGATGGATTTGGATATAGAAAAAGCTAAGTCCTATGCCATAATCGGAAATTCCGGATCTGGTAAGTCTACCCTCGCCAAGATTCTTATGAAGGTAAATGAGGACTATGGGGGAGATATTTCCTTTGCTAATGGCGACTTCAAGGAATTTTCTGAAGAAGACTTATATGATAATATCTACTATATTCCACAAAATCCTATAGTATTTGAGGATACTTTCTTAAACAATATCGCTATGGGCGATGATGGGATTGATAGAGATAGGATCGAAGGAATTATCGATAGGGTTGGCTTAAGTCGAGTCTATCATGAGAAGAAGGATGGATTAATCAAAAATGGAAGTCTATCTGGTGGAGAGAAGAAGAAGCTAGAGCTTGCTAGGGCCCTATACAAGGGAAGTGATTTACTTATCTTTGATGAGCCAACAAGTGGGCTTGACCCAGAAAGCGCTAGGTCAATCGAAGGCTTAATAGAAAGCCTAGATAGGCTAACAAGAATAGTAATCACCCACAACCAAGATCCAGCCTATCTTCAAAGCTTTGACCATGTGATAAATATTGAAGATTACAAAAGTTAGTGAATTTATAAATTAATTCTCCTGCCTGTGAAATTCTTCTTACTTATCTTGTGATAGATTGGGATTTTCCTAGAAGAATCTAAATGGCAGGAGATGATTTAGTAATGAGCCCTATAATATGAATTTATCTAGATAGTAGGCTATGCCGTCCTCGTCATTTGTGAGAGTTACGTAGTCTGCTATTTCTTTTATTTTTTCTATGGCATTGCCCATGGCAACACCGATTCCTGCAGCCTTAATCATAGATTCGTCATTCATTTCATCACCGAAGGCAATGATGTCCTTTTGATCTATATTAAATATTTCTGCAATTTCTAGCAGACTATTTCCCTTAGAAAGTCCCCTAGGCATAACTTCGTAATAGAATCTTGCTGATTTGACTTGCTCTGTTAGGTCTCCAAATTTTTCCTTAAGCATACTAGTTGGCTCATCTATAAGGTCAGGGTCTGCTGCAAAGAGGATTTTGTTTACTGGAAAGTCGAGTGTTTGGTCGAGATCTTCTACTTCTTCAGCCTTCATCATGAGAGTCCTTGCCTCGCCTTCTGTGTAAGGGCCAATCTTTGGACTATAAACGGTATCCCTAAAAGGCACCATGGTCTCAAGGGGCAAGTCTTTGGCAAGCTTTATCATCTCTACTGCAAGATCATGGTCCATTTCGTGGTTGGCGAGGACCTTACCTGTGGCAAAGTCTGTGATGGCTCCTCCATTAAAGCTTGAAATAAGACCGCCGTATTTATCAAATTCCAAGGCTTCTGCAAGATTTCTCGCTCCTGCGGTAGGTCTTCCTGTAACTATTACGACCTTATGGCCTTTCTTCATAGCAGAAATCAAGGCCTTTCTTGTCTTTTCTGTGATGACTCTCTTGCTATTTACTAGAGTTCCATCGACGTCTACTCCGATTAGTTTCATTATTTCTCCTTAAGTATATTCTTTTCTATATAATAGGCTATCCCATCCTCGTCGTTTGAAAGAGTGATGAAGTCCGCCTCTTTTTTTAATATCTCGCTTGCATTAGCCATAGCGATTCCAGTACCTGCCATCTTTATCATTTCCATATCGTTAATCTCATCTCCAAAGGCTAGGGTGTCCTTGTGATCTATTGAGAAGAAGTCTGCAATTTCAAGGATGCTTCTGCCCTTATTGATATCAAGGGGCATGCAGTCGAGAAATTGGGGCATGGAGTGGATGGGATTTACTCGGCTTTCAAATTTTTCCTTAAACTTTTCTATATTTTTATTTATGATTGAAGGCTCTGCTGAGAAAAGAACTTTATTAAGGGGAAAGTCTATTTCTTCTTCCAAATTTTCGACAATTCTATAGGGCATTTTGTTTTTCTTTGACAGAAATTCTAGGCTGTGGGCTTTTTTGTTTTCTGCTAAGATTTCACCTTTATGATAGATTATATAGTCAAAGCCGAGCTTTTTGGCAAAGCCTATCATTTCTCTTGCGAGAGTCTGGTCTATGGTGTGGTTTATAATTGTCTTCTTACTTTTCATATCATAGACATGGGCTCCGTTAGATGAGGAGACGAGTCCTCCGAACTTATCAAAATCAAGGGCCTTTGCCAGAAAGTCTGCCGCATAAAAGTCCCTGCCTGTAATAATTGCGACCTTGTGGCCGAGATTACTTGCCTTGATGATACTATCTTTAGTCCTATCAGTAAGTTCGTTTTTGCTATTTAGAAGAGTGCCGTCTATATCTACTCCGATTAATTTCAATTCTTCCTCCATATCAACATAAAAAGGGGGCTGTTGCAGAATGAATAAATCGTACCGTTATCGTTAGAAGAACCTCCACGGAAATTTTGCCTCCATGAGCCGGCAAGCTCCACTGAAAATTTCCTAAGAGAACCTTCTAACGATGGTACGATGATTATTCATAGTTTTGCAACAGTCCCCCTTATTATTAAGCTTCAATCTTTAGTAAATCTTCTCCGTGGTTGATTTGACCAAGTTTTAGGCTTGTTATTGTCTTATCATCTGTGTTTGTTATGATAACTGGTGATTGGATTTCCTTACCATTAGCCTTGATCTCTTCGATGTTGAATTCGATTAGAAGATCGCCACGTTTTACATTAGCATTGTTTTCTGCTTTGATATCGAATGGTTTTCCTTCAAGCTCAACTGTATCAAGTCCGATGTGGATTAGTAGCTCTGTACCATTATCTGATGTGATTCCTACAGCGTGTCCTGTCTCTGCAAGCATTGAGATCTTGCCATCAACTGGAGCATAAACTTTTCCTTCACTTGGGATAATGATTACTCCCTTGCCTACGATTTCTTGGGCAAATACTGGGTCGCTACATTCCTTGATGTCCTTAACTTCTCCTGTAAGTGGAGCAAGAATGATCTCGTCAGACCTTACTTCTTTTACTTCTTCTACAGCTTCATTTTTATTACTGTCTCCAGAAAAAGCACTCTTGATTTTATCTAAAAATGACATAGTACCTCCTTGTTTTCATGTTTATATCATCTTTCTTATTATTAATATACTAATATTTTGGCAAAAATCATTTTACGTAACATATGTTACAGATTTTATGCATATTAGTAGTTTATAATAGAGACAGTTAAGCTAAGAAAAAGAAAAAAGGAGTTAATTTATGTTTTGTTATCAATGTCAAGAAACTTTCAAAAACCAAGGATGTGAAATCCAAGGTGTATGTGGAAAGAAGGAAGATACAGCAAACATGCAAGACCTTCTTGTATATGTAACAAAGGGACTTGCTGAAGTAATTAATAAAAAGGGAGATGTAGAAGATAGATTTTACGATAGATTGTCTAACAATCTTTTCGTAACTATAACCAATGCAAACTTCGACACAGAAGCAATTCTTTCTATAGTAAAGGAAACTATAGCTATGAAAGATGAGCTTTTGGGAGAAGTTTCTAAGGAAGGTCTTTCTGACTTTGCCCTATACTCATCAGATGATGACGAAGAGCTTACTAGAAAGGCAATCGAAGTTGGCGTTTTAAATATAATGAATGAAGACGAAAGATCTCTTACAGAGCTTGTAATCTACGGACTTAAGGGAATGGCTGCCTACAACCACCATGCCAATGTCCTAGGCTTTAGAGATCATGAAGTAGACGAATTTATCGCAAAAGCCCTAGAAGAGACTACAAAAGGATACACAGATATATCTAAGCTAATCGACCTTGTTATGGAGACAGGAAGCCACGGAGTTAAGGCTATGGCCCTACTTGATAAGGCTAATACAGAAACTTACGGCAATCCAGAAATCACAGAAGTAGATTATTCTGCAGGAGATAAGCCAGGAATCCTAATCTCAGGTCACGACCTTCATGATATGAAGATGCTTCTAGACCAAGCAAAGGATAGCGGAGTAGAAATCTATACTCACTCAGAGATGCTTCCAGCAAACTACTATCCAGAATTTAAAAAATATGACAACTTCCACGGAAACTATGGAAACAGCTGGTGGAGCCAAAACGAAGAATTTGAGAAATTCAACGGTCCAATCCTTATGACAACCAACTGCATCGTTCCAATGAAGAAAAATAACACCTACCAAGATAGGATGTTCACTACAGGAAACGCAGGATACCCAGGATGCAAGCACATCGAAGCAGATGAAGATGGAAACAAGGACTTTACAGAAATTATCGAGATGGCCAAAAAATGTAAAGCTCCAACAAATCTTGAAGATACAAAAGTAGTTGGAGGTTTCGCCCACAATCAAGTGATTGCCCTTGCTGATAAGGTAGTTAGTGAAGTCAAAGAAGGAAATATCAAGAAGTTCGTAGTAATGGCAGGTTGTGACGGAAGACACAAGGAAAGATCTTACTACACAGACTTTGCTAAGGCCCTACCAGAAGATTATGTAATCCTTAACGCAGGTTGTGCACAATACAGAAACAACAATCTAGGTCTTGGCGATATCAATGGAATCCCAAGAGTTATAGATGCTGGTCAATGTAACGACTCTTACTCACTCGTTCAAATTGCCCTAGCCTTGAAGGATGCTTTCGGTCTATCTGATATAAACGACCTACCAATCGAATACAACATAGCATGGTATGAACAAAAGGCTGTAATAGTCCTATTAGCCCTACTAAGTCTGGGAGTAAAAAACATCCACCTAGGACCAACCCTTCCAGCCTTCCTATCACCAACAGTTGTAGACTTCTTGGTAGAAAACTTTAATATAGCAGGAAACACAACAGTAGAAGAAGATATGCCACTTTTCACTAAATAAATATTTTGAGAAAGGCTAGAGAAATCTAGCTTTTCTTTTTTGTTAGAAATTTTCTTAGAAGTATATTCATAGGGAGAATATATAAAGGAAGTAGTATGAATTTAAAATTATCTGACAAAGATTTAGAAGAAATTATAGAAATTAGACACCAAATCCATATGCACCCAGAATTATCTGGCAAAGAATACAGGACGACTAATCTTATAAGAGAATTTCTAGAAAAACTTGAAGGAGTCGAAATAATCGACTTTCCCATAGAAACAGGCCTAATCGCAAGGCTTAAGACAGGAAAAGCTGGGAAGGTCATAGGACTTAGGGCGGACATCGACGCCCTAGCCCAGAAGGAGGAGACTGATATTTCCTATAAGTCTAGGGAAGAAAATACCATGCACGCCTGCGGCCACGACTATCATACGGCAAGTCTTTTGGCTGTGGCGAAAGTCCTTAGCCAAAATAGGGATAAGCTAATGGGAGATGTAGTATTTATCTTCCAGAGGTCTGAGGAGATAACTAGGGGAGCCAAGGAATATTTGGACAAGGGACTTTTCGATAAGGTCAAAATCGATAGGGTCTTGGGCTTTCACAATTGGCCAGAAGTCGACTTCGGTAAGGCTATAATAAAGAAGGGATCTTTGATGAGTGCCAAGGTAAACTTCAAGATAGATATCTTCGGCAAGGGTCAACACGGGTCCATGCCCCATCTTAATATAGATCCTATAGTTTGTGCATCCAATATAGTCATGGCCCTCCAGACCATAATTTCAAGAAACACCAACCCCTTCGACTCTACTGTCCTTTCTGTAAATTCCATAAATGGAGGATCAGAAGACAATCTAGTAGTCGACAAGACCCACCTATCTGCCACCATTCGCTCTCTTTATGAGGAAAATCTTGAAAGAGCCATTGAAAGGATGGAGGCCATAGTAGAAAATATGGCAAAAGCCTACGAATGTAAGTATGAAATCACCTACACAGAAAAGATTCCTTCTGTATATAATGGGGAAGATATGTATGAAAAGGCTCTTTCTTCCGCAAGTAAAGTCTTGGGAGAAGAAAATATCCTAAAGGAAGGTCACACCATGGCTAGTGAGGATTTTGCTTTCTTTATGAAAGAAGTTCCAGGATTTTTCTATTGGTTTGGAAGTGGGGAAGAAGGACATCCGAAAGAAGCCCTTCATAGCAAGAATTACTACTGCTCAGATAAGGCCATAGCCCCAGCAGTAGAAGTCCTAGCCAGAGCTGTTTTCGATTTTCAAGAATCTTAAAAAGATTTTATCAAAGACTTGTATAAGATTGAAAAATTTAGTATAATTGATATCGAATTTAATAAAGGAAAATAAGGAGAGGGAATGAAGATTAAAAAGATTTTTGCAAGCGCTATGACTCTTGCCCTAGCTTTTGGACTAATGGCTTGTTCAAATGATGCTAAGAATAATGAAGATAAGAAGGAAGAAACAAAGGTAGAAGAAAAGGCAGAAGATAAGACATCTGATAAAGATTCTAAAGAAGATAAGAAGGAAGAAGGGGAGAAAGAGACTTCAGAGAAGAAGTTCGATAGCCCAATCTACGATGTAGCTTATAACTATCTTCCAGAAGACTTTGAAGAAAATTTCAGAGACGAGAAGAAGGACCTTTTGACTATAGAATTCGGCCAAAAGAACAATCCTGCCAAAAAAATCACTGTACAAGTCTCTGACAATGAAGAAAGATTCAAGGGACTTTTCACAATGCCAGAAGACGCTGAAGATGTAAAAGTAGGCGAAGAAGACGGCAAATTCTGGGACGACGGATCATTTAGATACCTAGTAGTAGAAAGAGAAAACTATTCAATCTACGCAAGATCAAGCCTAGATAAGGATGAGACAATCAAGGTCGTATCTGAAGCTAAATAAAACAAGCAAAAAGACCTCTTGGAGGTCTTTTATTGTGCAATAATTTATCTTAAGCATTGAAACAAAGCTAAGAGTAGGATTCTCAAAGGGAATTATTAGCGCGATTATATAAAGACGAGTGTGAATATCTTCCTAGTAATTACACTTACTATCTTCTATATCTCTAAAAAAAGTCGAGCTTGAGGGACTTTCCTTTCTTATAGGCATACCCATCCTGTGCATTTCGTTTAACTTAAAGATCATAAGATTTACATTTACATCATACATACTGGCGAGTTGGTTGTAGGTATAGCCTTCCTTTACATCTTCTATAAGAGATTTTTCGTCTAGGAGAAGGTGGGCTGCGAAGATATTGGCCTCAAGTTCCATTTCTGAATTGATATCGAAAAGCTCATATTCTATAAGGTCATTGGCGGCAGCATCCTCGTGAAAAATATGATGGCCTAGCTCATGAGCAAATACCATATTTTGGATTCTCTCATCTACGAAAGGATTGTAGAAGACAAAGCTTACTCCCTTAATAATCTTATACATACCCAAAAGTCTGGTGTTTGACTTAAAGGCTATAAGATGGACCCCTCTTCTTTCTAGGATATCCTTAGGGTCTCTGGACTTGTAGGTATCTATGACCTCCCTCGCCTTTTTGTAGATACTATCGTAGGATACTCCCATTATTTATCCTTCTTTTCATTTTCCATCTTGGCTATATAGTAGGCTTCTGATATGGCATCGAGGATGGCCCTTTTGTCATCTTCTGGAAGCTCGCCTCCTGCCATTAGGCCGATTACTCCATTTATCATATCTTGTGCATCCTTTGCTCCGCCTTCGCCGAAGTTTTCCCTAGCTTTTAGGATAAATTCGTCCTCATCAGTTACCAAGTAGTCGTGGGTCGTATCGAGGTGTTTGGCCAAAAGGTCGTAGGTCTTCCTGTATCTTGGCTTGGACTCTCCTAGTTCGTATCTTGATATGGTCTTGGTTGAGACATTACACAACTTGGCTAGGTCTTCTTGGGTTAATTTTTTGATTTCTCTTAGTTCTTTTACTTTATTAGCAAATGCCATACGCTCTCCTTTAGCTTACAGACTTTTATTTAGAAAAATGATTGACAAAAGACACTCAAGGTCTTATAATATTCTTAAGTCATTTATTGTCTAAATTATACATTAACAGTCTGTGAAATTCAAGGAGTAATTATGAAAAAAGTTATACTACATTCAGATATGAATGCTTGTTATGCATCAATAGAACAAAAGCTTAACCCAAAGCTTAAGGGGATCCCAATGGCTGTCGCAGGAAATCCCAAAAATAGGAATGGGATAATCCTTGCCAAAAGCCAAGAAGCCAAGGAAGCTGGGGTAAAGACGGGTGAAGCCTTGTGGCAGGCCTTCGCTAAGTGTCCTGACCTTACCATAGTTCCTCCCCATTATGACGAATACCTCAAACACTCCAAGCTTGCAAGAAAGATCTATTATGAATACACCAACCAAGTCGAGCCCTTTGGTCTTGACGAGTGCTTCCTTGATGTAACAGGATCTACCCATCTTTTTGGGACTGGGGAAGAGATTGCCAATAAAATCCGTGAGAGGATGAAGAAGGAAGTCGGTATAACAGTCAGTGTCGGGGTAAGTTTTTGTAAGATTTTCGCAAAACTCGGATCAGATATGAAAAAGCCTGACGCAGTTACCATCATAGGAGAAGATAATTTCAAAGAAATCGTCTGGCCCCTTCCTGTAAGAGAAATGGTGGGTGTCGGCAGGGCTACGGAAAGAAAGCTAAATGGAATAGGGATTTTCACCATGGGAGAGCTTGCCCAGACAGAGCCTGATCTTATAAGAAATCTCTTGGGCATAAATGGGATCTACCTATGGGAATATGCCAACGGCCTAGACATTAGGCCAGTCCACGACAGAGACCACAAGGAGCCAGTAAAAACTATAGGAAACTCTTCTACCTGTAGGAAAGATTTACTTAATAACAGGGAAGTCTTCAATGTCCTCCAGGAACTTTCCTTTTCTGTATCAAGAAGGCTCAGACAAGCGGGCCTTGAGGCCTCTGGTGTTGAAATTTTTGTAAGAAATAATGAGCTCCAATCCTACAATTTTCAAAAGCCAATCAAGCTTGCTAGTCAGTCATCCATTGTCCTTGCCAGAGAAGGCTTCGATTTGTTTAAGGAAAAATACAAGTGGGACTTTCCAGTAAGGGCAGTTGGCATTAGGGCAATCAAGCTTAGAAAAGAAGGTGGGGGAAGCCAGATGGATGTCTTCTCTGACTACAAAAAGTTAATCAAAGACGAAAATTGTGATACTGCAATTTATAAGATCAGACAAAAATACGGCAAGGATGCCATAAGCTTTCTAGGCCTTATGCGAGATATCAAACTCCCCAAAGAAATCAACGAAATAATAACCCTACCTATGAATCACTACAACTTCTAGGACTCTTGCAAAATTACCTAATCGTCCTCTTATTAGACAAAATCTAATGATGGGACGATTAGCATTAATATCTTGCAAGAGTTTTTTATTTACAAATTGATAGACTTGTTATATAATAACTATAACAAAAAAATATAAGGAGGGTCTATGTTTTTAGAAATTGATTTTGCTTCTGACCAGCCAATCTACGAGCAAATCAGACGCGGGATAATCAAATCCTTGTCCCAAAATGACCTTGAATTCGGCGAGACTCTTCCATCAGTTAGGCAACTTGCATCTGATATTGGAGTCAATCTCCACACTGTAAACAAGGCCTACAAGATGTTAGAAGAAGACGGAATCATTGTCATGGACAGACGTTTTGGCTCGAAGATTGTAGACAAAAGTAAGGATATAAGTGAAAGCCAGAAGAGAAAGGTAAAAGAAGAACTTGATTTTATTATAGCCCTTGCCAAGGTCAAAAATATAGAAAAATCAGACCTTGATAGGCTAATAGAAAATATTTGGGAGGGAGAATATGAATGAAGCTAAGACTATTGCAATATTTTATGGGATAATGATAATTTTACTAAGTCTTATCCAAGCCTTCGTCACATCCTACTCCAAGAGAGGCTATGTCCTAGGAGTAAGGCTAGTAGGTGGCTTAGAAGATGATAGTAAAGTAAGAAAGATATTAAAAGACTATAGGATTTTGACAATTCTTGTAGGCTTTGCCCTAGCTTTACTTATACTTGGCTTAAGTTATATTATAGAAAATGAGGCCTTGCTTAATTTTATCTATATTCTTTCAATCTTTCTAACTTATATCCCTTTAGTTCTTGCTAATAAGAAACTAAAAGTATTAGCTAAAGACCAGAAAGTGGATAAGAGAAAGCTTGTAAGTCTAGATTATTCTAAGGTAAAAATCTTTAACAAGAGGGAGTTTTTTGGAATATACCTAGGCCTTCTCCTAATAGTAATAATTTTTGCCATAAGGATCCACCTAGACTATGAAAACTTTCCAGATAAATTAATCATGCATATGAATAGCAAGGGCGAAATTGATGGGATAGCTCATAAATCTTACCTATCTATCCAATCCCCAACTATAGTAAGCTTCTTTATGCTAGCTGTGATGTTTTTTGCAAATCTTTCTCAACTTCTATCAAAGATGAGAATTAGCCCGGATATGCCAGAAGAATCCTTGGATAGGCTCTTAGAAACTAGGAGGATTTGGACCTATTATTTTGCTACATCAGCAATTTTACTTATAGTTTTATTCCAAGTAGGAATCCCTTCTTTTATGAAAACTGGAGACGACTCCTTAGTTAAGGTCTTAGGCCTAATTGCTGTTGGATTTTCTATAGGAGGAAGTATTCTTATAGGAAAGTTTAGGTCAGTTGATGGTTCAGCCTTAAATAAAACTGGCAGATATGGCTACGAAGAAGAGGATGATAGGTGGATCCTAGGAGGTCTAATCTATTACAATCCAGATGATCCAGCTATCTTTGTAGAAAAAAGGGTAGGAGTTGGAACTACCATGAACTTCGCCAACAATTGGGTAAAGTTGATTTTCCTTGCAGTACTACTTCTCCCATTTGTTCTAGGAATCGTGCTTAATATATTGGAAGGATAGGATAATATGTTAGAGATAAAAAATGTATCCAAATCATTTGGAAGGCTTAAGGCCTTGGACCATGTAAGTTTTAAGGTCAAAAAGGGAGATCTTTTCGGTATAATTGGACAAAATGGGGCTGGTAAATCAACACTTTTTAGGTGTATTATGGACTTTTTCGACTCATATGAGGGAGAAATCCTCTATGATAATAAGCCAATGAGTAAAATTCCCCTAGAAAAAATCGGTTTTCTTCCAGAAGAAAGATCTCTTTCTCCAAAGAAAACCGTAGCAGAAGAGATTAGATATTTTGCGAGTCTTAATTTAATGAAAAATCTAGATTCGAAAACCCTAGAAGCCTATTTCAATAAATTTGAAATAAAGGGAAGCCTTAAGGATAAAATCAAGGACCTATCCAAGGGAAATCAGCAGAAGGTTCAGCTCTTAGCAAGCCTTATCTACAAACCGGAATTTGTAATCTTAGATGAGCCCTTCTCAGGTCTTGACCCTTACAATATTAGGCTCCTACAAGATATTATTAAGGAAATTAATGAAAGTGGCACGACTATAATATTTTCGTCTCACAATATGGAAAATATCGAAGATATGTGTAAGAATCTAGTCATGCTCAAAAACGGAAGAATTGTTCTTGAAGGATCTCCAAGAGATATTAGAAATTCCTACCCTAGGGATAAGCTTTTAATCGAATGTGATAAGGATATAGGAGAAATCTTGGATAGCTTTCCTTTATCCTACATTAGAGATGAAAATACTTACAAAATCACACTAAGAGATGTTAAAGTTGGAGAGGAGCTTTATAAAATTTTGACAGAAAAGTTTTCTTATCTACCAGTATTTGCCCAAACTCCTCCAAGTCTCAATGAAATATTTACAAGAAAGGTGGAAGAAGATGTCTAGATTTTGGACTGTAGCTATAGATTCTTGGAAGAAGCAGATGAAATCCAAATCCTTCTGGCTTATGGTAATCTTTCCTATAATAATGGCAGTAGCAGGGACAGCTATTTCATATTTTACCCAAGATAATAGTGAAAATATTAGCTATATAGTGGCAGATGAGGGGCTAGAAGAATTATTTAAGTCTTATCCAGATACAAAAATTAGCGATGAGAAAAGCGCTAGAAAACTAATGGAAGATAAAAAGATAAAAAACTTTGTAGAAATCAAAGAAGAAGAGGGAATACTTAGGGCAGACTATTACACAAGAAAGCTTGATTCCAAGAATATCTTGACCTTTAACTCTATCTTAAAAGAAGCCCAGGATTATTTGAATTTAAAAAATGCTGATATAAGCCCAGGCAAAGAAGAAATTCTTAAAAGAGAGCCTAGCTTTAAGCTAGTAGAAGAAGGCGGGGAGTCAGGGATAATGTATGTTTTCTACTTTGCCTTGGTATTTTATATGTATATGATGCTTGTTATGTATTCTAATATCTTGGTTGTAGAAATCGCAACAGAAAAAGGATCTAAGATGATAGAGTTTATCTTCTCATCCATAAGGGCAGGTAAGTATTTTGCTGGCAAAATTTTTGGAAACTTCTTGGCAATTCTAACTCACACACTTATCTATCTGATTTTAGGAATAGGAGGATTTATCCTAATCAAGTCCAAGGGCATATTTGATAAGTTTCAAATTACTTATGGTAAATATTTAGGGCAGATTAATATAGGAATGCTAATAGAGATAGGGATTTTGGTAGTTTTAAGTCTACTTATATTTATGATAGTAGCAGCCATGCTAGGTTCTCTTGCCCAAAAGCAAGAAGATGCTGGAAAGGTATCGACTCCAATGATGCTTGTCATAGTATTTGCCTTTTTCACATCGATAATATTCATGGAAAAAGACGAAAATCTCCTAATTAAAATCCTATCCTACCTACCTTTTGTATCAGTTTTCTTTATGCCTTTGAGGATGATCAAGGGAAGTGTTGGACTTTTATCTGGAATCCTTGCCATTGGCATACTAGCTCTTTCAATATTTGTGGTCTATAAGATTGCGAGCAAGGTCTATAAGAAAAATATATTAAATTACTCTTCAAATTCATTGATGAAGAAGATTTTAAGAAAAGCCTAGGAAGGGCTTTTTCTTGTGTTTTAAAAAATCGTTTTCTATGTTAAAATTATTATAGGAAGAAAAGGAGTAATCTATGAATGTATATGAAAAAGCTTTAGAAAAACATGAGAAATGGCAAGGAAAAGTTGCTACTGATGTGAAGGTTAAGGTAAATAATGCTGAGGATTTGACCTATGCCTACACACCAGGGGTTGCAGAACCTTGTAGGAAAATCGCCGAAGATAAGAAGAAGGCTTATACCTACAC
The DNA here is from genome assembly GCF_022770135.1 of Anaerococcus sp. Classification (GTDB taxonomy): domain Bacteria; phylum Bacillota; class Clostridia; order Tissierellales; family Peptoniphilaceae; genus Anaerococcus. The sequence goes on from NZ_JALEIL010000093.1 coordinate 14,009, forward strand.
ATCAAAGGCCAACACAATCGCTGTAGTAAGCGATGGGTCCGCTGTCCTAGGTCTTGGAAATATTGGACCTGAGGCTGCTATGCCAGTTATGGAAGGTAAGTCTGTCTTGTTTAAGGAGTTTGGGGATGTGAATGCTGTGCCAATCGTCCTTGATACTCAAGATGCTGATGAGATAATTAATGTTGTAAAAAACATAGCTCCAGGCTTTGGTGGAATCAATCTCGAGGACATTTCATCTCCAAGATGCGTCTACATAGAAGAAAAACTTAAAGAAGAGCTCGATATACCAGTCTTTCATGACGACCAACATGGAACTGCAATAGTAACTCTTGCAGCTCTTATCAATGCCCTTAAGATAGTAGGAAAGAATAAGGAAGATATAAAGCTCGTAATTTCCGGAGCGGGAGCTGCTGGGTTTTCAATAGCTAAGCTTCTAAGAGATTATGGAGTAGGTCATATTATAGTTTGTGACTCTAGGGGAGCTATCAACAAAGACCATCTAAAAGGAGATAATCCTGTTAAGGCAAGGATTGCCGAATTTACCAATGAGGAAAACTTTAAGGGAAGCTTGAAGGAAGCTATGGTGGATAGTGACGCTTTTGTAGGAGTTTCTGCTCCTAATATCATAGACGGAAATGATATAAAGAATATGAAGAAAGATGCTATTGTCTTTGCTATGGCAAATCCAGTTCCAGAAATCGACTACGATGAGGCAAAAAAGGCCGGCGCTAGAATTCTTGCAACAGGCAGGAGCGATTATCCAAATCAAATCAACAATGTCCTAGCCTTTCCTGGAATATTTAAGGGAGCCTTGAAGGCCCATGCATCAGCCATAACAGATGAGATGAAGCTTGCTGCGGCTATTTCCCTTGCTCAAATGATCGATGATGATAAGCTAAGCGAGGAATACATTATACCAGGAGCTTTTGAGGAAAATGTAGCTTGTAAGGTAGCCCAGGCTGTGATGGATTATGTTAAATAAATAAGATATTGGGGGCGAAGCTTCTAGCTTAGCCCTTAATTTTTATCCAAAAAAGAGAAATATTTATCAAATTTTTCTTCCAAATCCTTGTTTACTTCGTCATTAAAGTCCTTGTAGGCGGTCATTATTTCTCTTCCCTCGTCTGTTAGGATACTCTTTCCCCCATCTGCTCCACCTCGTTGGCTTTTTATAATATCAAAACCCAATTCTTTCTCGCATCTTTTGATAATCTTAAGAGCCTTGGAATAGGATAGGCCCATGGCCTTTGCGGCCTCCTTTGTCGATTGGTACTCATCTATTAATAATAATAGCTCGTTTATACCTGGCCCGTAGAAGTTTGTTCTATCACTTTTTATAACAAGTTTTATTTTTGCTTTATACTTATTCAAGATTTATCCTTTCTTTGAAATCAACGCTTTTAATTATTATAACACTTATTTGTCATAGCCTTCAATCAGATTGAAAATAAGCCCTTATCTAGTATTATAATATAGTCTAAAACGAAAAGGAGACTTATGAAAAAAGATATAAAACTAATTGTATTTGACATAGATGGTACTTTAGTAAATGATAAAAAAGAAATGCTTGACGAAAACGTCACAGCTATTAAGAAACTTAAGAAAAAGGGGATTAAGATAGTCCTAAACTCTGGTAGGACCTTCAATGGTATGTGGAGGATGCGTCAAAAGCTTGACCTTATGGCCTATGATGATTACTCTATCTGCGGAACAGGAGCCTTTGTAAGAAGAAACGCCGACGGCAAGGCCCTTATCTCCAATCCTCTAGGAGAGAAGGATTACGAAAAGATTAAAAGTATGGTTGGAGAAGAGGACCTACAGATTACAATCCATACCATGAATATTCTCTATTTAAATGCAGAAGTTCCTAACGATGCCTTCTTGTACGACCAATGGCAGGTTTCTATGCCTTGGTTTAAGTTTGAAAAGTTTGAAGATATAGAAGATAGCATATGTAGGCTTGGCATTACAGGAGAAAAAGACCTTCTGGATAAGTTCACTGAGGAAAATAGGAAAGAGCTTGTGAAAGACTATAAGATTATGAGAAATGAAAAGCATCTTCTAGAGATCCTAAACAAAAACTCAGGTAAGTCTGAAAGTCTAAAGAAACTAGCTCAAATGCTTGAGATAGACAGAGAAAACATCATGTATTTTGGAGACGGAATGAATGATGTAAAGAGCTTGGAGTTTGCAGGATGTGGTGTGGCCATGGCTTCTGGAATGAAAGAAGCACAAGATGTGGCAGACTTTGTCATAGGATCAAACGAAGAGCCTTCCATAGCGGAGTTTCTTAAGGAGTATTTTAATCTAGATGTCTAGATTTGTAACCTTATCTTCTGGATCATCAGGAAATGTAAGCTTTCTCGAATACAAGGGATGTCGCATACTAATCGATGCGGGATTTTCTGGGAAAAAAATCGAAAATCTCTTAGGCCAAATCGGAGAGGAAGCAAAGAATCTCGATGGGATATTTCTCACTCACGAGCACAACGACCACATCCAAGGAGCAGGAGTCCTATCGAGGAGATTTGATATTCCAATCTATGCCAATGAGGGAACTTGGAAGGCTTTCTCTAAAAAAGCTAAGAGATTGAAGGAAGAAAATATAAAGATATTTAAGACAAACCAGTTCATAAACTTTAAATCAATGGATATCCTCCCCATATCCATCCACCACGATGCTATGGAGCCTGTGGGATATGTTATCTATCTGGGAAATAAAAAGATAAGTCTTATTTCTGATACAGGAATAATAGATGAGAAGATCGCCTACGAGATTAAGGGTTCTGATATCTATTATATGGAGGCAAATCACGACCTAGAAGCCCTAAAGCTTGGGCCATATCCTCATAATCTTAAGCTTAGAGTTATGGGAAAGATGGGTCACTTATCAAACGATCAATCGGCCGAAGCCCTAGCTGATGCATTAGTTGGTAAGAATGAGACGGTTTTTCTATCTCACCTATCAGATACCAACAATACCCCAGAGCTTTCAAGACTTACAGTTGATAATTATCTCAAGGGTTTGGGACTGGATACAGAAAAAGATATAAACTTGGAGGTCTGTGAAAGATACATACCTTCAAAAATAGTGGAGTTATAATGGAATTAGTAGAAATTGAAAGATCACTTATAAAAAAATACAGGAAGGAAATCTGGTCGCCCTTTATCAAGGCAGTCAAGGAATTTTCCTTGATAAATGAGGGAGATAAGGTAGCTGTTGCCATATCTGGCGGCAAGGATTCCTTGATTCTTGCAAAGCTTATAGAAGAATTACATAAGCACTCTAGGGTAAAATTTGATGTAGAATACATCTCTATGGACCCAGGCTACGATAAGGAAAACAGAGATCTACTAGAAAAAAACTTAGCCTATCTTAATATAGATGCGACAATTTATGATTCGGAAGTTTTCGAAGTAGCCGAGACCATAACCAAGGGAGACTATCCTTGCTATATGTGTGCGAGAATGAGAAGGGGCTTTCTCTATGCCAAGGCAAAGGAATTAGGATGTAACAAGGTTGCCCTAGGCCATCATATGAATGACGTAATCGAGACGACTATGATGAATGTCCTCTATGCAGGAAACTTCAAGACTATGAAGCCTAAGCTCATCGCTCAAAACTTTGACGATATGGAGCTAATCAGACCCCTCTATTATCTTCACGAGGATGATATCAAAAGATGGAGGGATTACGTATCTCTGTCTGCTCTAAATTGCGCTTGCACAGTTACCAAATCTAGCGAATCCTACACTAGAAAGAAGATAAAAGAGTTAATAGCAGAACTTAAAAAAGATAACCCAGATGTAGAAAAGTCAATCCTAAGATCAGCAGAAAATGTCAATTGCGATATGGTCCTAGGATATCAAATAAAGGGAGAAAAACACTCATTCTTGGAGGAATTTGAATGATAATAGATTTTATAAAAGTCCTAATCCTTTCTATAGTGGAAGGAGTTACGGAATTCTTGCCAGTATCATCGACTGGACATTTGATATTGGTAAACCAATTTGTAAAGCTTGAACCAGAAGGATTTTCTAACGCCTTTAATATAATCATCCAACTAGGGGCAATCCTGTCTGTCGTAGTGATTTACTTTAAAAGGCTCAACCCTTGGGATAGGGAAAAGACAGAAAGATACTTTCCTAGAAACTACGACAGGTTAAACGGTCAATCTAGATTCTATTTTAGATTGACCCATCCGGATAAGAAGACAATAGAGCTTTGGAAAAGAGTAATAGTAGGAATCCTTCCAGCTATGGTCTTGGGCCTACTCTTTGATGATTTCATAGACGAACACCTATTTAACCCAATGGTAGTTGCAACTATGCTACTAGTATGGGGTCTCATAATAATCTTTGTAGAAAAAAGAAATAAGAAGGATAAAGGCTTTAGGCACGATAATATAGCCATGGTTTCCTATAAGACCGTACTTGCTATAGGATTTTTCCAAACCCTTGCCATGATTCCGGGAACAAGTAGGTCAGCTGCGACAATTATGGGAGCCATGATCCTAGGATTATCCAGATCTGCTGCAGCAGAATTCTCATTTTTCCTAGCAATTCCTACTATGCTTGGGGCGACTTTCCTTAAAGTTGTTAAAAACTTCGGAGGCTTTACCGCCTACCAGTGGCTTCTTATCCTTTTGGGCATGGTCCTAAGCTTTCTTGTAGCATATTTTGTTATCAAGAAATTCATGGCCTACATCAGAAACAACGACTTCATCCCATTTGGAATTTACAGAATAATACTAGCTATAATAGTATTTGTTTACTTTTTATTCTTCTAGATGAAAAAAAGATGTGAATGGGCAAAGGGAGAGCTCTTAGAAAAATATCACGATGAGGAATACGGAAATATCAGCCATGACGATGCCTATATCTTCGAAGTCCTCGTCATGGAATTTATGCAGGCGGGTCTTAGCTTTGAGATAATCCTAAAGAAAAGAGAAGCCATGCGTAAGGCCTTTGACGGCTTTGATTATAGGAAAATTGCAGGATATGACGATAGAAAAATCGAAGAGCTCATGGCAAACGATAAAATAATCAGAAATAAGAAAAAATTAAAAGCCTTGGTAAAAAACGCCAAGGCCTTCATAAAAGTAAGAGAAGACTACGGGTCTTTTGATAGATATTTAGAAAACTTCATCAAAGAGCCCATAGACTACAAGAGAAAAGAAGGGGAGATAATTGCAAAAAGCAAACTTTCCGAGAAACTATCCAAAGACATGAAAGATAAGTCTTTCTCCTTTGTAGGACCAGTCACAATTCATTCCTTCTTAGAAGCCATAGGAAGAATAAATTGTCACTGCATTTCTTGCTTTAAACACAAAAACAGCTAGAATAAGTTAAGGCTAATCTAGCTGTTTTTTCTATGTGAAGATATAATATATGACTATCTGTAATCACTAGGACTTTTGTCATAGAATTCCTTGAAGGCCTTAGAGAAATACAAGGGGTCCTTAAAGCCTACTGAATAAGCAATTACCTTGATAGATTCCTTGGTATTTTCTAAAAGCTGAGAGGCCCTTTTCATCCTAATCTCTTGTAGATATTGTTTGGGAGACATAGATGTGTATTCCTTAAAGATCCTTGTCAGATAGCTTCTATTGACATTGAGCTTTGACGCAATATCCTGGATTGATAAATCAGCCTTGTTGTATTGGGTCTCTATTATACGCCTACAATCAAGGTAAATTTGCGTTCGACTATCCACTGGCTTTTTATTTTGTTGTGGACCTATCTTAATTAACTCATATAAAACTTCGTAGCTATAGCTTATAAGCCTTAGTAGTTTTAGATTATAGTCGTCAATACTTTCAGAATCCACGACCATTGATTTTATTATGTTTCCAAGCTTTTTCGTATCACAAGTATCAGATGATTTGATATAAGAAATTTCATGAATCCTAGATAAGGACAGATAATCCTTAATCCTATTGCCGTTTATACCAATCCAATAATAGGACCAAGGCTCATCTTTATCTGCCTGGTAGTAGGTAAGCTCATTTTTCTTTAGTAGGAACAAGTCGCCTTCCTTCAAAAATATTTTTTCTTTCTTGTAATGAAAATAGCCCGACCCGTTTGAAATATAGTGAAGGACGTAATTATCCCTTATAGCAGGGCCGAAATCTTGCAAAGACTTGCAATCTTCATAGCCCACAAAATCAACTGCCACATCCATACTAAGTGTATCAAATTCCGAATAAATAACCATAGCACTCTCCAATAGTAACATTTTACCATATGGGAACAACAAAAGTCCATTCAAGGAATCGCTTTCATATTATATAATTTAGATAATATAGAGGAGGTATTTATGGGAATTATTATTAAAGATAGGCTCTACTATGTACATGCTAAGGGTCTGTCGATGATTTTAGAAAACCGTGATGGAGATTTGTTACTTAAACATCTAGGAAAAAGTATTAAGGATTATAATTTTTCTAATAGCGTATTTGAAAAGGACCACGCTTTTTCGCCAACACAAAGTCCCGATGATAGGACTTATAGTTACGATACGCAAAGGCAAGCCTTCGGAGTCCATGGCTTCGGCGATTTTAGACATCCATCGATTAAAATTGAGCATGGCAACAATGAACTTACATTATTTAAAATAAAAGAAAGCCAGATTTTAGATTATGAAGTCGATGCAAAAGGCCTTCCAAATCCACACTCTAGAAAGGGAGCTGAGACTTTGATTTTAATTTTGGAGGATGAAGTTAGTGAGATTGAGCTAAAAGTTTACTACACCGCCTATGAAGATTCTCCAACCATATCTACTTTTACAAGACTTATAAATAAATCGGATAAAGAAGTTGTTATTCATAGGGACTTATCTGCAATGTTTGATATGCCTGCTTCTTCTTATGATATAATAAGCTTACAGGGGGCCTACGCAAGAGAGAAAACTCTCCGCCGTCACAAGGTAGATCAGGGAATTTTTTCGGTATCTTCAAACCGTGGGGCTTCTGGCCACGCTCAGACACCGGCTATAATCTTATCAGATTCCCTAGCAAATGAAGATTATGGAGAAGCTTGGGCCCTTCAGCTGATGTATAGCGGGAATTTCCAGGCAAGTGTCGAGAAAAATCAACTAAATGAAGTCAGAATGTCGATTGGAATTTCTGATGACAATTTCTCTTGGAAGCTTAATCCAGGTGAAAGCTTCGATACACCTGTTGCCTTACTAACTTACTCAGACCAGGGTCTTAGCAAACTAAGCCAAGAAAGTCAAAGTTTTGTTCAAAATCATATTATGGCCAAAAACTTTGCCTATGAGAAAAGACCAATCCTAATCAATAACTGGGAGGCTACATATTTTGACTTTGATAAGGAAAAACTATCCAGCTTAACTGATGAGGCAAGTAGGCTTGGAATAGAGCTTTTTGTCCTAGACGATGGCTGGTTTGGCAATCGTTTTGATGACAACAGGGCCCTGGGAGATTGGCAGGTAAATGAAGAAAAGATCGGTTGTAAGCTTAGTGAACTTATAAGCGATGTTCATAAAAAGGGGATGAAATTTGGCCTATGGGTAGAACCTGAGATGATTTCTGTTGATAGTGATCTTTATAGGAAGCACCCAGATTGGGCCATCCAAGCACCTAAGAGGGGTCATAGCTATTCAAGAAATCAACTTGTCCTTAACCTAGCTAATCCAGAGGTAGTGGCTTATCTTAAAGAAGTCCTAGATGATCTTCTATCAAATCATGATATAGATTATATAAAATGGGACTATAATAGGAATATTACAAATATCGGAAATGGTAAAGATTATCTCGAAACGAGGGAACAATCTCACAGATATATGTTAGGCTTTTATGATTTGGTTAAGTTCTTGACAGAAAAGCATTCAGACGTACTCTTTGAGTCTTGTTCGGGAGGGGGAGGAAGAAACGACCTTGGAGTGATGAGATATTTCCCCCAAGTTTGGGCAAGTGATAATACAGACGCCATAAATAGGCTTCCTATCCAATATGGCTCGACCTTCCTTTACCCAACTATCAGTATGGGAGCCCATGTCTCTGCCTCTCCTAATCATCAGATGAATCGAGTAACTTCTCTTAAAACTAGGGGCCATGTCGCTATGATGGGTAATTTCGGCTATGAATTAGACTTAAGCAAGCTAAGCGAGGAAGAAAAGGAAGAGATAAAAGAGCAAGTAAACTTATACAAAGAAATCCGCCCTATAGTCCAATTTGGAAGACAATACAGGTTAATTAATCCGAGCAGAGAGAGCAATGAAGTTGCTGTAGAATTTGTTAAGGATGAAAGCATTCTAGTAACTTATGTAAGGATCCTTTCAACTATAGAAGAGATTGAAACTACTCTTAAGCTAAAGGGCCTTGAAGAAGAAAGCTTCTATCGTTTACATGGAACGAATAAGATTTATTCAGGAGCAGAACTTATGTATGCTGGTCTAACTATAGTGATGGATGGGGGAGATTTCCTAAGCAAACAATATTACTTTACGAAAATCGAAGCTTAAATTTCTAAGAAGGAGAAAGAAATGAAAAATAATAAGAGATTTATTATAAGGAGGATGGTCTTCTTTTTGATCGTTCTTATAAATCTTACTTCCTGTTCCAATAAGGAAGAAAAGTCCGCAGATGGGAGGGTCGTAATTGAATTTTTCAATCAGAAAAAAGAGATGGTCGACACCCTAGAGGAGATAGTAAAAGATTTTGAGAAAGAAAATCCAGACATAAAGGTTAACATGACAAGCGTACCAGATGCTGGAACAGTCCTTAAAACCCGTATGCTTGCAGGCGATAGCCCGGATATAGTCAATATATATCCTCAAAACATGGACTTTAAGGAATGGGCTAAGGCGGGATATTTCAAAGACCTAAGTGGGGCGAGCTATCTTGACAATATAGTAAATGATTATGAAGAAAAGTACGCCATAGATGGCAAAATTTACAATGTTCCTCTATCAGCTAACTTTTATTGTATCTACTACAACAAGACAAAATTCGATGAATTGGGACTAAAGGTACCTGAAACTTGGGAAGAATTCGAAAAGCTTGTAGAAGATATTAAGGCTAAGGGAGAAGTTCCTTTCGCCGTAGCAGGTAGTGAGGGTTGGACCCTAAATGGATATCATCAACTTTCCTTGATTAATATAACAGGAAGCGATGAGGCTGCAAACGATTATCTAAGATACTCTGATGTAAATTCAATTAATGAAAATGATGAGACTCTAGTAAAAGACAGCGAGTACCTAGACTTACTAGCAGATAAGGGAAATGCTCAAAAAAACTGGGAAGGGGCCTCCTACAATGATTCTGTGGTTGCCTACGCAACAGAAAAATCCCTAATGCTTGCTGGTGGATCTTGGGTACTTGCGGCAATTAGCCAACAAAACCCTGAATTTGAAGTAGCTACCTTTGCTTTCCCAGGTGTAAATAAGGGAGAGGAAGTTACAGTAGGAGCAGGAGACTTGGCTCTTTCAATATCAGAAAATACCAAACACCCTGATGAAGCAGAGCGTTTCCTAGAATACATGACATCTAAGGAAGCTATGCAAAAGTACTACGACGTAGATGGGTCACCGGTTGCTGTAAAGGGAGTAAAGGAGAATGAAGATTCGCCACTTGCACCCTTGTATAAGCTTGCTTTTACTGACAGACACTATGTTTGGTTGGGTCAAGAGTGGAATAGTGAAGAAGACTTCTTCCAAGCTACAACTAATTATCTACTAACACAAGACAGGGCCCAATTAGCGAAGGAGCTCAATGCTTTCTTTAATCCGATGAAAGCTAGCAATAAAAAGGAGTAAATAACATGAGAAAGTTTTTAAACAAATATTGGGGTTGGACCTTTTTGATCATACCTTTGATATTACAAGCCATATTTTTCTATTTTCCAATGTTACAGGGAGCTTTTTATAGCTTCACTAACTGGACAGGGCTAACCTATAACTTTGATTTCGTAGGAATAAATAATTATTCAATCCTTATGACTGATGAGAAGTTCTTCAAGGCCTTAGGCTTTACCTTGATATTAACTATATGTCTTATAGTTGGAGAAATAGTATTTGGTATATTAATAGCTAGAGCCCTAAATTCAAAAATCAAGGGACAAACATTTTTTAGAGCTTGGTTTTTCTTCCCAGCTGTCCTATCAGGACTAACCGTATCTTTGATTTTTAAACAAATCTTTAACTACGGTCTTCCAGCCATAGGAGAATCCTTAAATATAGAATTCCTAAAAACTAGTCTTTTGGGAACGACTTATGGTTCTATCTTCGCTGCTATATTTGTAATGCTTTGGCAGGGAGTTGCTATGCCAATAATAATTTTCCTATCAGGACTACAGACAATCCCAACAGAGATAAAAGAAGCGGCAGCCATTGATGGAGCAACTAGCAGACAGACATTTTGGAGCATAGAACTACCTTACCTCTTGCCAAGCATATCAATGGTCTTTATCATGGCCCTTAAGGCAGGGCTTACGGCCTTTGATCAAATCTTTGCCCTTACAGGTGGAGGTCCTAGCAATGCTACAACCTCTATAGGACTTTTGGTTTATAACTATGCCTTTAAGAGCAATCAATACGGCTACGCCAATGCCATAGCCCTTATACTATTTTTGCTTATAGCTATAGTTTCTATTGTCCAGATTAAGATATCAAAACGTTACGAAGTATGAGGTGTAAAATATGAAAATAGAAGAAAATAATAATAAATTTTGGAAGTATGTTCTCTTGATAGTGGGATCTTTCCTAATATTGATTCCTCTACTAGCTACGATTTTTAGTTCTTTTAAGACGACTAAGGATATCATGCAAAACTTCTTTGGCTTTCCAAATCCAGTTACCCTAGATAACTTTAAGCGCCTAATAGAAGATGGAATTGGAAAATATTTCTTAAACTCAACTATAATTACAATAGCATCAGTAGTCCTTGTGACAATATTTATACCAGCTGCTGCTTATTCAATAGCAAGAAATATGTCAAAGTCCCGTGCATACAACATTATGTACAGCCTTTTGATTCTAGGGATTTTCGTACCCTTCCAAGTCATCATGATTCCTATAACAGTTATGATGAGCCGTTTAGGAATGGCAAATATCTTTGGCCTAGTGATCTTATATTTAACATATTCAATCCCACAAACCTTGTTCCTCTATGTAGGCTATATCAAGCTAAGTGTGCCAGATAGCTTAGATGAGGCAGCGGAGATTGATGGAGCTGATAGATTTACAACTTATAGGAAAATAATCTTTCCTATGCTTAAGCCAATGCATGCTACTGCCCTTATTATAAATGCCCTTTGGTTTTGGAATGACTTTATGCTACCATTGTTGATACTTAACAAGTCATCTGACCTTTGGTCATTACCTCTTTTCCAATACAACTACACAGGCCAGTACCTAAGTGACTACGGTCCAAGCTTTGCATCTTATGTTGTTGGTATTATTACAATAACAATAGTTTATCTAATATTCCAAAAGAATATTATTTCAGGAATGAGCAAGGGAGCTGTTAAATAAGCTTTAGTTAAAAATAGAGAAAATAGGAGAATTTTATGGGAATTCAAAACAAAACTATGCTTATTACTTATTCAGATAGTTTAGGCAAAGATTTAAAAGATTTAAAAGAAAATTTAGAAAAATATTTTAAGGAAGCCGTAGGTGGTGTCCATATATTACCATTTTTTCCATCGACAGGTGATAGGGGCTTTGCTCCAATCGATTATGACGAGGTAGATCCTAAGTTTGGAGATTGGAAAGATATTAAGGCCTTAGGAGAAAGATACTATCTTATGTTTGATTTTATGATCAATCATATTTCTCGAAAGTCAAAATACTATAAGGACTATCAGGAAAAGCATGAAGATAGTGAATATAAAGATTTATTCCTAAATTGGGATAAGTTTTGGCCAGAAAATCGTCCTAGCCAAGCCGATATAGATTTAATCTATAAAAGAAAAGACAGGGCTCCCAAGCAAGAAATTAAATTTAAAGATGGATCGGTTGAAAATCTTTGGAATACATTTGGAGAAGAGCAGATTGACCTAGATGTTAGAACTGAAGTCACTATGGATTTTATAAAGAAAAATATAGATAATCTTTCTAAAAAGGGCTGTGACATCATAAGACTTGATGCCTTTGCTTACGCTATCAAAAAGCTAGATACAAATGACTTTTTTGTAGAACCTGAAATATGGGATTTACTAGATAAGATAAGAGAGATGGCAGTTAAAAATAATGTAGAAATACTGCCTGAAATTCACGAACATTACAAGATACAGTTTAAAATAGCAAGTCATGATTATTTTATATATGATTTTGCCTTGCCCATGCTAACTTTATATAGCCTATATTCTGGAAAGGTAGACAGGCTTAAAAATTGGTTAGAAAAAAGCCCTATGAAACAGTTCACCACCCTAGATACCCACGATGGTATTGGAGTGGTTGATGTAAAAGATATAATGACCGATGATGAAATAGCCTTTACTACAGACCAGCTTTATAAGGTTGGAGCCAATGTTAATAGGAAATATTCAACAGCAGAATATAACAATCTCGATATATATCAGATCAATACTACTTACTATTCAGCTCTTGGAGATGATGATAAAAAATACTTTATAGCTCGTCTTATCCAAGCTTTTGCTCCTGGAATTCCTCAAGTTTATTATGTGGGATTTCTAGCGGGGAAAAACGACTTAAAGCTTCTTGAAGAAACAAAAGAAGGACGAAATATAAATCGTCATTATTATTCCAATGATGAGATAGCTAGGGAAGTAGAAAGACCTATAGTAAAAGCCCTCCTAATGCTTTTTAAATTTAGAAATAGGTCAGAAGCTTTTGACCTAGAAGGCTCGATTTCAGTCGAAAATGAGGGAGAAAACATAATAATAATTACTCGTAAGAATAAAGATGAAAGTGCAGTAGCTAAAGCAAGAATAGATCTTAAGAATCTGACCTATAAAGTTACTGAAAATGATAAAGAAATAGAATTTTTAAATATATAGTTAGGAATTAAGAACATGACAACATTAAAATTAAATCACATATACAAAAAATATCCCAAATCTAGCCACTATGCTGTAGAAGATTTTAATTTAGACATAAAGGATAAGGAGTTTATAGTCTTTGTAGGGCCTTCTGGTTGTGGTAAGTCAACCACCCTACGTATGATTGCAGGCCTTGAAGATATAACAGAGGGAGAGCTTTACATTGATGATGAGCTAGTTAATGAAAAATCAGCCAAAGATCGTGAAATCGCCATGGTATTTCAAAACTATGCCCTCTATCCTCATATGACAGTCTATGACAATATGGCCTTTGCCTTAAAACTTAGAAATCTAAAAAAGGATGAAATTGATAAGCGTGTCAAGGAAGCGGCAGAAATCCTTGGATTAACAGAATTACTCAAACGTAAACCAGCTGATCTTTCAGGAGGTCAGAGACAACGTGTGGCTATGGGTAGAGCAATTGTGCGTGAAGCCAAAGTATTTCTAATGGATGAGCCTCTATCAAATCTAGATGCCAAGCTAAGAGTTTCAATGAGGGCAGAAATTTCAAAGATCCATCGCCGTATAGGAGCAACAACCATATATGTAACTCACGATCAGACAGAAGCGATGACTCTTGCTGATAGGATTGTAATAATGAGTTCAAGGAAAAATCCAGACGGGTCCGGTACCATAGGAAGGATAGAGCAAATAGGAACTCCCTATGAGCTTTACAATAAGCCTGTCAATAAATTTGTGGCAGAATTTATAGGAAGTCCTTCAATGAACTTCTTTGAAGTAACTGTTCTTGGATCAGAAATGATGGATAGGGATGGACTCTGCATACAAATACCAGAAGGACATAGAAAGACCCTAGAAAAAAAGGGCTATATTGGCAAGAAAGCTATCTTTGGAATAAGGCCAGAAGATATATCAAGTAGTGAAATAGCAAGACAGACCTATCCAAGTTCAACAATTGATGCGGAAGTTGTAATGTCAGAGCTACTTGGAAATGAGACAATCCTTTATACAAAACAAGGAAATAATGAGTTTGCTTCAAGAGTTGGGGCAATGGAGTACAGAAATCCAGGAGAGCGTGTCAAACTTAGCCTAAACGTAGCCAAGGGACATTTCTTCGATATAGATACAGAAAGGACTATTAGTTAAAAATATTTGTTAGATATTAGAAAAGGACTAAAATGAAATTACGGGGCAAAATTTGCCTTAAAGAATTTAGAAAAGAATTTAGAGAGGTGGAATATGAAAAAACATTGGTGGCATAAGGCGACTATTTATCAAATTTATCCAAGGTCTTTTATGGATTCAAACAATGATGGAATAGGAGATCTTAGAGGTATTATTTCCAAGCTAGATTATCTGGAAAAGCTCGGGATTAATGCGATTTGGCTTTCTCCAGTTTATCAAAGTCCTATGGATGATAATGGCTATGATATATCCGATTATAGGGCGATTGCAGATATATTTGGGAATATGGATGATATGGAAGAGCTTTTAGATGAGGCTAATAAAAGAAATATTAAGATCGTAATGGATCTTGTTGTAAACCATACTTCGGATGAACATGCTTGGTTTATAGAAGCTAAGGAAAATCCAGCTAGTCCTAAACGTGATTATTATATTTGGAGGAAGGAGAAAAACGGCCTAGAATCTACTTTCTCAGGATCTGCTTGGCAATATGATGAGGATTCTGGCGAGTATTATCTCCACTTATTTAGCAAGAAGCAACCAGACCTTAACTGGGAAAATGAAGACTTGCGTCATGAAATCTATGACATGATGAACTTCTGGATTGATAAGGGAATCGGGGGCTTCCGCATGGATGTAATCGACCTACTAGGCAAAGTTCCTGACAAAGAAATTAAGGAAAATGGACCAATGCTTCATACCTACCTTAAGGAGATGAACAAAAATACCTTTGGTAAGCGCGACCTATTGACTGTAGGTGAGACTTGGGGAGCAAGTCCTGAAATTGCCAAGAAATATTCAAATCCAGATAATGAAGAGCTTTCCATGGTATTTCAGTTCGAGCATATTGGCCTTCAACACAAGGATGGTAAGCCTAAATGGTTCTATGAGAAGGACCTTTATGTAAGTAAGCTTAAGGAGATTTTTGCCAAATGGCAAACTGAACTAGAGCTTGGCAAGGGTCGGAATTCATTATTTTGGGAGAACCACGACCTTCCTAGAGTCCTTTCACTCTGGGCAGATGTCGGCGAATATAGGGAAAAATCAGCCAAGGCTCTTGCAATCCTCCTTCACCTTATGAGAGGAACTCCTTATATCTATCAGGGTGAAGAAATAGGCATGACCAACTACCCTTTCAAAGATTTGTCAGAATTTGAAGATATTGAATCTATAAATTATGCTAAAGAATGCTTAGAAAAGGGAGAAGATGAGAAAGAAATCCTAGATAGGGTATCTGTAATCGGTCGTGACAATGCTAGGACTCCTATGCAATGGGACGCTTCCAAGAATGCTGGCTTTTCTAAGGCCGATTCAACCTGGCTTCCTGTAAATCCAAATTACAAGGAAATAAATGTAGAAGAAGCCCTAAAAGATCCTGATTCAATATTTTATACCTACCAAAAACTAGTTGATCTAAGGAAAAAGAATGATTGGCTAATAGATGCTGACTTTAAGCTTCTAGAAACAGAAGAGAAAGTATTCGCCTACACAAGAGAGACTGAGGATGAAAAATACCTCATTGTAGTAAACTTTTCTGGAGAAAGCCAAGACTTTGACTTAGAAGAAGACTATACTGATATTGTAATTTCTAATACAGATGTCGACGAAGTTAAAAATTCAGGCAAGCTTAAGGCTTGGGATGCGTTTTGTGTGAAAATTAAATAAAAGTGGGGCTGTTGCAAAATTATGAATAATCATCGTACCATCGTTAGAAGGTTCTCTTAGGAAATTTTACCTCTCCTGGCCGGTAGGCCTATTGCTGCCTGCCGACTGATGGAGGCGGTTAGCCTGTCGGCTTATTGAGACTTTCCGTGGAGGTTCTTCTAACGATAACGGTACGATTTATTCATTCTGCAACAGCCCTTTTTCTATGCCAATAAATTTATAAAAAATGTAATGACTAAAGGATTGAAGAGATTTACTGCTACTGCTAGGACTATGGGAAATACAAACATAGCTATATCTGCTGGGCCCTTTTCTTCTATAACTGCTTCCATATTAGCCATGGCGTTTGGTGTTTGTCCAAGGCCTACTCCGCAATGGCCTGCTGCCATTACAGCAGCATCGTAGTCTTTGCCACAAAATCTGTAGGTTACAAGGCTTGTATATATTCCAATAAATGCCGCTTGGGCGATTAGGATTATAAACATAGGTCCTGCAAGGCCTATAATTGCAGAAATATTTAGGTTGATTAGGGCAAGGGATAGGAAGAGGTTAAGGGAAATATTTCCTACTATATTTACATTAGTAAGGTCCACGTCTTTTCCCAGAGAGTCGTAGATATTTCTTACGACAAGACCTCCGAATTGGCAGCCTACATAATAGGGAAAGCTTAGGGAAGTTAGGGCTAGGATCTTGTTTATAAAAGTTCCCAAAAAGGCTGACAGACTTACCAGTATTATGGCCTTCATCAAGGATGATTGATTTATTATTTTTCTGATATTTTCATCTTCTGATTCGTATAAGGCGCCCTTTGACCTAAGCGAGTGACTTTTGATGAGTCTTTTTGCGACAGGTCCTCCCACAAGACTTCCAACCAAAAGCCCGAAGGTTGCCGCAGCCACTCCTATGGAGGTGTTTCCGACTGCTCCTTTAGCTTCCATGATTTTTCCAAAAGATATGGCAGAACCTATTCCTCCAGTCATTGAAGTAGATCCCATAGCCACTCCATGGAGGGGATTTATGCCAAGAAGAAGTGAAATCCCTACAGAGATTATATTTTGTAAAGGAAGGAGGAGGATTATTACGAGAGCAAGCTTAAGACCAATCACTCCCGCCTTTTTTAAACTCTTAAAGGATGCGGCAAGGCCTATGGATGCAAAAAAGATATTCATAAAGAAGTCTTGGAGGGTTCCGTCGAATTTAAAGTCGATCCTTGCCCTTGATTTGATTATAAATATCACAAGGCTAATAATAAGACCTCCTATAACAGGAGATGGAATGAAAAATTTCCTAAAAAATTCAAATTTGTTTTTAATTAAGACCCCGATAATATAGGCAATCATACCAATTCCTAGAGTCTGTATAATGTCTAATTCTATTGTCATAATGTATCCTTTCCTACCTATTAGTTTATCCCTAGATATAATTTTTACAAGCTCTTAGATAAAATGCTATAAAAAGAGCAATCTTGATTTGCTTACAGTATAATGAATGTTATATAATAAGCTAAGGAGAGTGCTTATGAAAATAATATTTTGGGTGTCGGCCTTTGCCATATTTTATCCTATGATAGGCTACCCATTGACACTTTTGTTATTAGACAAAATTATAAAAAGAAAAAACACTAAAGATTACACTTACAAGCCCAAAGTTTCAGTGATTATCTCAGCCTACAATGAGGAGAAAGTCATTGAGAAAAAGCTTAATAATATTATAAAAACTGACTATCCAGACTTTGAAGTGATAATTGCAAATGATGCTTCAAATGACAGGACTGTGGAGATTGCTCAAGAATTCATCAAAAGCCATCCGGCCTATAATATCAGAGTAAATACTGTAAGAAATCATTTGGGTAAGACCAACGCCCAGGACGAGTCGGTAGAGGTCGCCAAGGGAGAAATTTTAGTTTTTTCTGATGCGAATTCGATCTTTAAGGAAGATGCCATAAGTGAGCTTGTTTCATATTTTACATCAGACGATATAGAATATGTCTGCGGATCTCTTATCTACAAGGAAGATGAGACAGCTTCGGTTGTAGCGGAAAATACTTACTGGAATATGGAACTTACTATGAGAAAAATCGAGTCTAATATCAAGACTATAGCTGCAGGAAATGGGGCGATTTACGCTTGTAGAAAGAAGGATTATAGGAATTATAACCTAGTAAGCTCCCACGATTACGAGATGCCCCTTCACGCAGGCCTTAATGGAAAAAGAGCCCTTTATAATGAGGACGCCCTAGCTTTTGAGAAGGCAGGATCTACTACTAGCGATGAGTTTAAGAGAAAGGTCAGAATGCAAAGAAGGATTCTTACAAATATTAGGACCAATCTGAGAAGGTTAAATATTTTCAAATACGGTTGGTTTTCCTTCTTCCACTTCAACCACAAGACCTTGAGATTCTTGCAGGCTTTCTTTCATATAGTATTATTTATAAGTAATATATTTCTTATTAGACAAGGATTTATCTATAAGCTTATCCTTCTAGGTCAAGTTGCCTTTCTAATTCTTGCCATTTTGGGTCAAGTAAGCAAGGCGAAAAATAAGATCGTCTATTTTCCAAGATATTATTCAATGATGATGCTTGCCCAAATCCTTGGAGCCAAAAACGAGCTTACAGGAAAGAGCAAGGCCACTTGGGAGAAGGCAGAAAGTACGAGGTAATATGAATATAGAAGTTTTGATTTCTGCTATGAATGTATGTGATATTAGTTTTTATAAGAGATTTAACTTAAGTACGGACTGCCTGATTATCAATCAAACTGACCACAATTCCTACGAGGAAGTCGAGGAAGATGGCTTTAGGGTAAGGATGATATCGACTGATACAAGAGGCCTTGGTAGGTCGAGAAATCTCGCTATCTTAAATTCTAGGGCAGATGTCGTTTTATTTTGCGATGACGATGAAGTCTTAGAAGATGATTACGAAAGAAAAATCAAGGAAGCTTTTATCGAACATCCTGATGTGGACTTTTTCGTCATGAAGACCATAATTTATAAGGATGGAGAAGAGACCATCAAGGTAAAGGAAGAAAAAGACCTAAAGATCTACAATGCTTTAAGATATGGATCAGTTCATTTCGCCTTTAAGCGAGAGAAAATCCTCGAGAAAAATATTTTCTTATCTACTTATTTTGGAGCAGGAACAGGAAATGGGTCTGGTGAAGATTCGATATTTATTGCAGATTGTATTAGAAATAAGCTAAGAGTGAGGACTTCTACTAAGCTTATAGCGAAAATCTACAATGACGATTCGACTTGGTTTACAGGCTTTGACGAGAAGTTTTTCTATGATAAGGGAAAACTTTCCAAGGCCCTTTTTCCAAAAATGTATAGGTTTTATATAGAATATTTTGTTAGAAACTATCCTGAGAAGGTAGAAAAAATAGGCATAAGAAAAGCAAGACAGTTGATGATTGAAGGCGCTAAGGATTTTGGAGGTTAAAATGAAAGAAAAAAGATCGCTATTTAGTGCTATTCCAGCAGGACTAATCTGTGGAATACTAGCAGCAGTTATCTTCTACTTCGCCCTAAGCTATTCAGGTTTTAATGAATATAGGGCAAAAAGTAAGATTATAACTACAGGAATTGAAAATGTAAATGAGAATTCAGGAGATGCAAGCACCTACGCAGCTACTATTAACTCAAATAAGATTAAAAAGACAGTACTAGACAATCTAGGAATTGATATGTCTTTGGGTATGCTTGATGCAAAACTTAGTATAGAGCCAATTGAAGGCTCATCTGTAGTAGATATTGTAGTTACAGATACAAACAAGCTAAGAGCAGAAGATATAGCAGATGAATACGCAGACCTTGCAGTTAGAGTTATAGGAAATATTTATGGGACAGATGCCCAAGTTATGGAATACTCCTACCAATCTGCAGGCAGGGTAAACAATGGCAAAACTTA
>NZ_JALEIL010000097.1 GCF_022770135.1 Anaerococcus sp.
GGAGTTTCTGATAGATGAGATTGTATATTTGATATCATATTTTTCATGAATATCTCTAAGCATCCTAGAAAGCACCTCATCATTGAAATCGCCTGTAAAGTAATCATGTTTTGTCGGAAGGACTCCTATAAGGATATCGACCATAGGAAGGACCTCTTCGTAGAAATCACAAGCCTCCTCGAGTGTCCAAAGGCTTGACCTATAGTTTAGATCAAAGACAATATCTAGCCCTCTCTTCTTGGCTTCTTTTATCGAATATGTAACAAGGTCTCTTCCCTCTTTTGATATAGCTGCTGTAATTCCAGTAGCAAAATATAGAGACTTCCCTTCAAATATCCCATCCCAATCAAACTCTTCTATCTTAGCCTCAGATATGGAGGAATTTTTCCTATCATAGATTACCTTAGGTGACCTAAGACCCACGCCTTTTTCCGCATAGTAAATCCCTAACCTATCTCCTCCCCTAACTATGTAGTCGGTATTGATGCCAAATCTTCTTATATTGTTAAAGGCAGCCTGGCCCATCTCATTATCAACAAGTTTTGTCACATAAGTTACATTATCGCCTAAATTAGAAAGGGCTATGGCTACATTGGCTTCCGCTCCACCAAATATTACTTCAAAGCTATCAGCCTGGACGAATCTTTCAAAATCAAATGGAGAAAGCCTAAGGGTCAGCTCTCCTAATGTTACAACTTTAGCTTTCATAATTACTCCTTATATAAGTCTTAGAAAAAGAAATGCCAACACAATAATAAAAATATAAGGGGAAATTTTACCCTCCCCCTAATTTAACTTATATTAGTCCAGCCTTAAGTGGTAGAACTAGTGATGTCATTGGAACATAAGTTACTAATAAGAGTCCTATAAGAATTGCTACATAGAATCTTATCATGTAAGGCATAACCTTAGATAGGGTAGTGTCTCCTACCTTGATTGCAACGAAAAGTGTGTTACCAACTGGTGGTGTGATATTTCCTATACATAGGTTGTAGACAACCATTAGACCAAATTGCACTGGATGCATACCGAATTCTGTCGCAATAGGAAGAAATAGTGGTGTAAAGATCAAGATTGCTGGTGTTACGTCCATGAAAGTTCCTGATATAAGTAGGATTATGTTCATAATCAAAAATATTACATACTTGTTGCTTGAAACGGATAACAAGGCATTTCCTACCATTTGTGGAATTCCTGTAAAGGCCATTACCCAAGAAAGAATGTTTGATACGCCGATTAGGAAAACAACTATGGCACTCATCTTAGCTGATTCTACTATGATATTCCATACCTTTTTTACATTTAAGTTCTTGTAGATAAACCCTAGGATTAAGGAATAGAGTACTGATATAGCAGATCCTTCAGTAGCTGTAAATATTCCTGCTACGATTCCTCCTATAACTACTATGATTAATCCTAATGAAGGGAGGGCTCTTAGGGTTGCTCTTCCAAGATTTGCGAAGGAAAACTTTCCTTCATTTGCCTTGTAGCCTTTTTTCTTAGCTATGGCTATTGCTACTATGATACAAGCTACAGACCAAATTAGTCCTGGTACATATCCTCCTAGGAAAAGTGCTGCGACAGATGTTCCTCCAGAAACTAAAGAATAAGTGATTAAGGCGTTTGATGGTGGAATCAAAAGTCCTGCAGGAGCTGAGGCTCCATTTGCAGATGCAGATACAGCCTTATCATAACCTTGTCTTTCCTCTCCGTCTTTTACCATTGATCCTACTGCTGCAGCTGCTGCTGATGCAGATCCTGAGATTGCTCCAAACAAAGCATTGGCCCCAACATTTGTTACAAGTAAGGCTCCAGGAAGCTTTCCTAGGATTGCCATTACAAAGTCTACTAGTCTTTTGGCTATTCCTCCCTCATTCATCAGATTTCCTGCTAGGATAAAGAATGGAATTGCCGTAAGGGTAAAGGAGCTCATACCGACAAAGGTTCTTTGAGCTGCCGTTAGGGTTGCAACGTCCGCTGGTATTGTTGTAATTATTGTAATGATTGAAGCTATACCGATGGAGAAGGCAATTGGCACTCCAGTCGCCAGTAGTATAACTAAGGATAATAAGATTATGGCTAGAGCATTTGCACTCATTTTTTACCTCCTTCATATTTGGCTACTTCTTCTGTGTCGTTGGCCATGTTTGAAGCGATTTCTTCAGTTGATTTGGCCTTTACGAATTTTTCCTTGCCAGATAGAATATCTTTTATGTTCATTATTGTATAGCAGATATTAATTATTCCAGTTATAGGAAGTGGAATGTAGAAATATCCTACTGCTATAGTTAAGGATGATGTAGTCTGACTTAGGGCAAGCTTAGTAATAGCGATTCCTCCCATGGTTAGAACTGTTAGGGAGAAAAGCAAGATCATAAGCTCTCCAAAGATTGCAAGGACCTTTTGGGTCTTTGGCTCTCTTTTTTCAACCAAAACAGGGATATTCATATGGCCCTTCTCGCTTACTACAAGACTTGCTCCAAAGAGGGTTGACCAAGCAAATAGATAGGCTACAAGTTCTTCTGACCAGGTAGATGGACTATTTAGGACGTATCTTGTAAATACTTGCCATACTACTAGGATAAACATGATCAAAAGACTTGCACCTGTAAGCCCTTTCAAAATATTGTCTAAAGTTTTTCTCATATCAGCCCTCCTTTGCTGGATATTCTTCGTTGTATTTTTGGATAGCATCGTAGAAGGGAGCTAGCTTGTCATTTCTTTCTAGAACTTCCTTTGTAAGTGGTGCCACAGCGTCTACGAAAGGCTTTTGGTCAGGATAGATAAACTCTACTCCCATTTCACTTGCCTTTTCCTTGGCCTTATCTACTGCTATTTTCCATTCTTTTCTTTGAACTTCATTTAAAACTTTAAATCCTTCATCAAAGACTTTTCTGTCTTCTTCTGGAAGGCCTTCTAGCCAGTTGTAGTTTGCAATTACTATATCTGGAACCATTTGGTGCATGTCGTAAGAATAGTACTTGCACACTTCCCCGTGGCCATTGTCTGTAAGACTCATCTCGTTATTTTCTGCTCCATCGATGATACCTGATTGAAGAGCTGTGTATACTTCACCAAAGCCCATAGGTGATGCAGAAGATCCTAATAGATCCATCATCCTGACATTGGTTGGGGATTGTTGGACTCTAATCTTTAGTCCGCTAAGGTCCTCTGGAGAATTCACTGGTTTATCCTTGGTATAAAAGGACCTAGAACCTGCGTCAAGCCAGGCTACTCCCTCAAATCCACCTTCTCTTGTCGATTCAAAAATAGGCTTAACAATTTCTGGATCATCCATTACATGGTGGTAGGCTTCGCTTGATGCGAAAAGATATGGGAGGTTGAAGATCTCCCAAACATCGTTGAAGGTCTCAAGAATTGCGTTACTTGCAACACAGATATTGATCGCTCCAGTTTGGGTTAGCTGAACCATGTCGATTTGAGAGCCCAAAAGCTCTGATGGGTAGACTTGGATGTCGTACTTATCTCCAAGCTCATTTTCTACATATTCCTCAAAAGCCAAAAGTCCCAAGTGGGTTGGGTGGTTTTGAGATTGGTTGTGGCCGACTCTTATAATTGTTTTTTGACTAACGCTTCCTGCTTTGGAACAAGCAGTAAATATAAGAGCAAAAATAACAGCCATAAAAATGGTTTTAAATTTACTTTTCATATTATCTCCTTTCATAATTACACAGTTTCCTTCTCTATTAGCTTCGCCTTGACCATGATATTATTATTAGCTTTTTCGCCCTTTATAATTTTAAATAAATTGCTCACAGCAAGATCTACTTGTTTGTCTATAGTTTGGTCGATAGATGTTATAGTTTGATTGGTGAAATTTGTCGCATCAATATTGTCAAAACCTATTAGGCCAAGTTCTTCCGGAACCTTGTGGCCTGAATTTACATAAATCTTGTAAAATATAACCGCAAGACTATCACGCTCAAACTGGATACAATCGAAATCGTTTTTTTCAAGAAAATCAATTAGACCATGAAACTCGGAAACTTCATGACTAGTAAGCTTATATTCTACAAAATCAGGCTTATCATAATACCTATAAAGAGCCTCGATAAATCCAGCCTTCTTCGCTACATAAGAACGAGTTACAAAGCCCCTATCCAAGGACACATAAAGTGGCTTTTTGTAGCCTTTTTCCTTGAAAAGATTCACTGCCTGATCCATCGCATCAATTTCATCTATGTAGACATTAACTATCCTATCGCTATCTATAGTAGAACTAACATTGAGCATGGCCATTGGCACATCCTTACTCACTTCGACTAGAATCTTGTAGAAGTCTTCTTGCTCATAGGTAGATCCAACTCCAATGATTGCTTCTACTTGATTTTCTAAAAGTAAATCAAGGTATGATTTCTTCTTTGCCAAATCATCTGTCGTCACACACAAAAGTGTAGAAAATCCTGACGATTCGAGTTTTCTCTCAAGCTCATAGGCTGATTGAGATTCGAAATATTTCCTAATATCAGGAACCATTATTCCAATAAGCTCGCTGCTTTTTTTGGCAAGAGACCTTGCAATTCTATTTGGAGTATATCCGTTCTCCTTGATGACCTTTTCAATTTTTTCCCTGGCTTTCTTGCTGACATTGTTTTGCTTGTTGATAACTCGAGAAACAGTGGCAGTAGAGTAGCCCGAAGCCTTGGCTATATCATATATATCCATCCTAACCTCCTATAAAACCCTTTCCCAAAGGTAAATGAGAAATCTGTAAGCCTAATCTTAGTATATTTAGCAAAAACAATATTTTATTACTAATTATTGCAACCGCTTACATCTTGTAATATTATAATATATCATTGTTTGTGAATTGTCAAATGATTTTTAAAATTTTTATAGTAAAATTTGCTAGATAAAAAGCCCTTGCATAGAATAAACTTCATCTGTCCTAGTCCATAATCTAACAGCTTTTTATCCTTGCAAAGGCTTAATCATCTTATTTTCCAATTTTTTCTTCTCTCCCATAATAGAAGAGGTATTGTTGGGCGTAGCCGGCGTTTTTACCGAAATATTTTCTAGCATAATCGTCAACTTGTTTCTTAGGGACTTCCTTTTTGATAAAAAGTGTCTCCATAACTCTTTTAATCCACACATCTACAGGAAAGGTCTCTCTCCTGTGGTAGGCAAAAAGCAAGATGCAATCAGCAACCTTTGGCCCAACTCCAGGAAGTTCTATTAGCTTTTTCCTGAGATCTTCAGTATCGAGGTCACTTGCTCCTTCTAAGTGTCCTTCATAGATCATCCTGCTCGCTTCCACTATTCTCTTATCCCTGAAGCCTACTCGGGCATATTCCCTTAGGTCCTCTGGCTCAACTTCCATCAAGACTTCTGGCCTCGGAAATGAATAATACTTTCTTCCCTTGTATTCTCCTATAAAGTCCCCATATCTTTCAGATATAATCCTTACAGCCTTTTTAATCCTAGGGATTTGGTTGTTGGCTGAGATTATAAAAGAAATTGTAGTCTCAAAGACTTCTTGGTTTAGGATTCTAATCCCGTAGCCATAGTCCGTTGCTTTTTCCATTACCGGGTCAATCGCCACTTCTTTCTTGATATCTTCATAGGAAAGACCTAAGTCGAAGTAGTCATAAAAGATTTCATTAAAGTCTTCTAGACTTATGTTTCTTATAAGACTTACTCCCTCATCAAGCTTTAGAACATTGATTATCTTTCCCATAAATACTGCTGTGTAGGATCCATCTTCTTCCTTATGGAAGTTGAAACATTGGCCACATTCGAAAATATGGCTCGGTTCAAAAGAGGCCTCCCTTAGGATAAGCCCCTTGTCAGTTTCTTCAATATTAATTTTTCTCTTTGAATTTGTCGTGTATCTTTCCACTATCTTATCCTTACTGCATGCACAGCTAGTCTTTGATCTTCATAATCGTATTGGCAGGTTGATAGGGTGACAATTGTATCATCCTCGTTAAATTCTCTTGTATCAAGACTTACTTCAGACATATCCTTTAATTTATTAAAATATGGAATCTTGTCCGCGTCGTACATAAACTCAAGAGTCCTATAATCATAGTCGGAAGGAGTACCATAGGCTGAGAATATCTCGTATTCACGTAGGCCTTCTTCTGTTGTTACATACACAACCCTGTGATTTTCGGCAAATTCTTGCTTTCTATATTGATCAAGGGGAGTAAACATTGACTCAAGTTCTAGATGATGACCGTAAATTACAGTATTGTCATCATTTAAGTCTGTCGAATTATTGGTATCCATAAAGATGGAACCAGCTATATCATATTCCTTGTTAAGTCCCTTCCTTAGATAGAAGCTGTTATCTTCCGCATGGAGGATTGGGTACTTGATAGCTGTATTAGGAATTTCGATAACTCCTACTACATCTGAGTTTTCTTCCTTGAACTTCTTTAGTAGATAAAGGTTCTGCTCTTCAAGCTTTTTGAACTTTTCTTCTTCTGTTAGTTCCTTATCATCATTTCCATTATTAGCCTCGCCCTTACTTTCTTCTATAAGGCCAGCTATGTGTTTGTTATTTTTCATATTAGTCCAATAGTCATAGCCTCTCTTACCTAAGATCCCCAGGCAAACAATTATAATGACTATTAGGATAAATCTAATAACAGATATTACTTTGTTTTTCATCGAACCACCTTTGTGTAAACTTTAAAATATTCATATAATAAGTATAATATACCTTAATGAAGATATTATGAAAGTTTTTAAAAAAATGAGGTGAAATAATGAAAGATTACAAACTATTCGTAGGAACTGTATGCCCATATTGTAAAAAAGTTGAAAACTTTATGAAAGAAGAAAACATAGAACTTGAAGTTGTAAATATAAACGAGGATAGAGACGGACTAAATGAACTAGTAGAAAAGGGAGGCAAAAGACAAATCCCTTGCCTATATCATGATGGAGAATATCTCTACGAATCAGACGATATCATAGAGTTTTTGAAGGCTAATAAATAGGATATCCTATGATAAAACTAATAGCATCAGATATTGATGAAACTCTGGTAGATAAGGATAAAAACGTACCAGAAAGAAATAGAATCGCCATCCAAAAGGCTCAAGAAAAAGGCATCATCGTAATGCTTGCCACAGGTCGCGGCACTTATGAGCTTTTTGATATACCTGAACAAGCTGGAGTAATCCACGATGATCGCTATGTGATCTGCTGTAATGGGGCGATTGTTATGAATATAAAAACCAAAGAGATAGTCCACTCCATGGGATTAAAGTATGAATATGCCAAGACTGTTTTTGATTATGCCTATGCTAATAATCAAACTTGCTATATCTACACCCTTAATCATAAGTATGGTCTCAATCTCGACCGTGATTCCTATGCGGAAGAACAAATCACCGAGCTTACTGACAATAACATTGACTTCCTAAAAGATCAAATCATCCTAAAGGCCATCCTTAAAAACAAGGACATGAACTACCTTCAAGGGCTAGAAATCGACATAGCCTATCTTACCAACTATGATGTAGAGATAGCCTATTCATCAGATATGTTCATGGAAATAAATGCCAAGGGTGTCAACAAGGCAAGGGCCTTGGAGAAGGTATGTGAACACTATGGTATTGGACTTGACGAAGTATTGGCTATTGGAGATAACTACAATGACGTAGCCATGCTAGAAGAAGCAGGCACTTCTGTCGCTGTAGCCAACGCCCATCTCCAAGTAAAAGAATCCGCCAACTTCGTAGCAGAAGCTACGAATGAAGAGGGTGCTGTAGGTGAAGCTATAGAAAGATTTGTTTTAAACAAATAAAATAAGAGCCGTTGCAGGTAAGTGTGCAACAGCTCTATTTTTTTACCAAGTTTGATAATTTTCTTTATAGTACCTATATCCAAAATATCCAAGGCCAGCAACAACAAGTACTGGCAAAAGCTTTACTATAAGGCCTAAGAATCCTCCAATTACAGCTAGTGGCAAGGCCAATAGAGTAATCACTAATAAAACCGGAAGGAATACTAGGCCCAAAACGAGTCCGATAATTCCTAGACCCAACTTAAATATAAACTTAATCATTCCCCCTCCTAATACTAGGAAAAGTATTAGCATTGCTATAGTTGCCATAATTATCTCCTTTTAATATTCTTAAGATAATTATACGTATTATTAAGTTATTTTCAAGTTATTTAGCTAATATTTAGTTTTCAGTTAACTATTTTAAATATCTTTAATCAAAATATCAAATTCTTGAACGAAAGTTTTTCCCTTTTCTAAATAGAAAGGCTCTAAGTCATCTGCTAGGAAGCTTTTACCATTGTAAGTTGGCTCGATGCATACATAATCATCCAAAAAGTCAGACCAGATGGTAAAAGTACCTATATTTTCATTTCCTTTAACTTGAACTTCCATATCAGCCTTAGAAAAAGTCATAGAATCAGCGTCAATAAAAATAGAATTAGGAAGGTCTTCCTTTTCAATATTGTGACTATTTAGACTTAAATCCTCAAAGCTTGTGGCAAAGTATGGATGAAAGGCAGGAGCTATAGGAAGGCTTCCCTCTCCCTTATTTTCTATAGTAAGCCTTATTTTTAGTCCATCTTCCAAAAGCTTATAAGAAATCTCAAAGTAAATGTCTTTATAAGACCCAAGGCCTTTAAGTCCTAGCTTAAGATAATCCTTCCCATAGTCAACTACTTCCCAGCGTTCATCTCTTCCAAATCCATGGCTAGGTAGTTCATTTAAGAGCTTATCATCCGAAAAATTAGGGGCGCACACATGCATGCCACCCCTAATCTTGTAAGAATCGCCCAGAGGAAGGCTCTTTTTATCGAAAAACACTTCCTTATCTTTGAAGGTAAAGCTTTCGACATAGGCTCCTTCCTCGTTGATATGGGCCCTTAAATTCTTATTATTTATAATTTTCATATATTACTCAGCTATTGATGGTGTTGTTGGTTCTGGTCTTTGTCCTAGTTCAGCATCCATAATATAAACTGAGTGCCAGTCATCTCCAACTCTTTCAAGTCTTGTAACAAGTTTGTTGAATGTTTCCTCTTCTTCAACTTGTTCATCGATGTACCATTGGATGAAGCTTCTAACTCTCTCGTCAACTCCGTTTGCTTCTTTTGCGATGTTTGTGATTCTTCTTGTAACTTCTTTTTCATGCTCTAAGGCAGATTTCATTACGTCAAGAACAGAATCATATTCTGCTTTTGGTTCTGGAATTGCTTTATAAACTGGTTTGTAGCCAACTGATTGGAGGAAGTTTTTCATTCCTTCTCCGTGATTAATTTCTTCTGTTACTTGTTGATCCATCCAAGTTGTGAATCCTTCAAGGTCTAAATCATCAGTATATGCAGCCATAGCCTTGTAAATATAAGCTGACTCAAATTCAAAGTTCATTTGTTCATTGATTAAATCTAAAATTTTCTTATCCATTATTTTATTTCTCCTTCTTCGATGTAATTATCATATAGGGTGTAGACCCCATATATGTACATACCCTTTTTTATAATTATATCTATCACTTCATTGATAGATCTTGGGAGGATATCTACTGTGAAAGAGTGATCCTTGATAGTAAATCTCTTTGATTTGATGATTTTTTTCTCCATTAAATCATTAAAAATACCCACAGCAATAGACCTCTCGAAGCTTTTATCCAAGTCGAAAGTTACAGGATAAACTTCATCTGCCTTATCTTTATCTAGTATTTTTTTAATAAGCATCAAATCTTTCATAATCCTCTCCTATAAGAATATTACCCAATAATCGAAAAAACTAACTTCTTTTAGAAAATATTTCTCATAAGAGAATATAAGTTGTCATTTATAGATAAATCATATTGATCTATTTGCTAGCAGAGCATTAATCTCCTATAAATTATTATGCTTTTCTTCCATTTCCTTAAAGGAGAAAATACAACCGCAATAATCTTGTCTGTAAAGATCGTATTTGTTTGAAAGTTCTATGGATTTTTTGTAGCCATTTTTCTTCTTAAAATCTGAATATAGATACTTCACACCATATTCCTTCTCCAAACTCTCTCCTATCTCATTAAGCCACTGGCTGTTTTTGTATGGAGAAATCGAAAGGGTTGTCGAAAAGTAATCGTAAGACTTCTCTTTGGCAAACTTGGCCGTCTCTTCTAGCCTTAACCTATAACATTTATAGCAAGCCTCTCCTCCCTCATGGTCATCCCTCCTAAGCTTTGCAATCTCAGCAAAGTCAGATATATCATTTGGAGGAAAGATTATCTTGGACTCTATGCCAAGGGCATCTTTTAAGTCTCTTAGGGTATCCACCCTTTTTTCTAGCTCGCTTGTAGGATATATCATAGGATTATAGTAGAAAAGATCAATCTCAAAGTCATCATATATCCTCTCTATAACAGCTGTTGAGCAAGGTGCACAGCAAACCTGCATCAAAAGCCTTGGCTTTAGACCCATTTTTTTATTTTCTTTTATAATCTCTTCCATCTTGAGATTGTAGTTAATCTTTTGCATATTTATCTCCTTTAGATAAATTTAGTAAAAAATAAACCGCAAGTCGTAACCTGCGGTTGTAATTGTATAATTATCTCTTTGAGAATTGAGATGATTTTCTTGCCTTTTTGAAACCAGGTTTCTTTCTTTCTTTTTTACGAGAATCTCTTGTTAAGAATCCTGCTCTCTTAAGGGCTTGTCTATAGTCAGGGTTAGCAATTAGTAGTGCTCTTGCGATAGCGTGTCTGATTGCTCCTGCTTGTCCTGTATATCCTCCACCATTAACATTGATTTTGATATCATAGTTGTTTAGGTTCTCTGTTAATTCAAGTGGTGATTTTGCTATTACTTTTAGTGTTTCATAGTTGAAGTATTCGTCTAGGCTTCTTCCATTAACAAGGATTTGTCCGTTACCAGAAACCATAGTACATCTAGCTACAGATGTCTTTCTTCTTCCTGTTGATTGAATTATATCTGCCATCTAAGCCCTCCTTAATTTAATTCCAAAACTTCAGGCATTTGGGATTCATGTCCGTGTTCGCTACCAGCGTAAACTCTAAGCTTCTTAGCCATAGCACGACCAAGCTTGTTGTGTGGAAGCATGCCCTCGATTGCGTGTGTTACGATAAATTCAGGTTTTTTAGCTTTCATATCCTTGAATTTAGTAATCTTTTGTCCACCGCTGTATCCTGAGTATCTTTGGTATTCTTTTTGGTCTTCTTTGTTACCAGTAAGAACGACTTTGTCAGCATTGATTACAATAACATAATCTCCAGTATCGTAGTGTGGAGTAAATGTTGCTTTGTTCTTTCCTCTTAAAAGTGCTGCAACTTGGCTAGCTAGTCTACCTAGAACCATACCTTCTGCATCAACGACATACCATTTTCTGTCGATTTGATCAGGAGTTGCAGTCCATGTTTTTTGATATTTCATAAAATTCCTCCTATAAATTTTTCGCCTACTATATTTAGACACCGCTTCTAGTAGGTGGCGGCTTTACTCGTCCTGACATTTGTTTATAATCGCATTCAGGATTTGCGATTTCAATCGAAAAGCTTCATAAAAGAAACCTTAAGTTGACTCATTTATAATACTACAGACCTTAGGTCTTGTCAATTACCTTACTTGGTTTTTCGAAAAATTTTCCTTAAAATCA
The DNA here is from genome assembly GCF_022770135.1 of Anaerococcus sp. GTDB lineage: Bacteria > Bacillota > Clostridia > Tissierellales > Peptoniphilaceae > Anaerococcus. The sequence continues at coordinate 11,606 of NZ_JALEIL010000097.1, forward strand.
AAGTTACTATGATTGTAAGAAGTACCGATAAGATAGAAGCACCAAGAGCCACATCCACCTTTAATAAAATTCTATATATTATAAAACCTAGTACCCAGCTTATTATATTTACTTTCTCGTCTGCTTTTGATTTTTCTTTCTTTAAGAAAAAGTCTCCTATTTGGACAGCTATCATAGGGGCAAAGACTGAACCTATTAGATAGAGGAAGTTTGTAATATCATCCATTGGATAGACCATAGCCAAAATGATACCAATTACACTTACAATTATCGCAACCTTTTTCCCATCGGCATCTTCCTTAATTGCTTCGAAAGAAATCCCTGCTGAATATGCGTCTAGAAAAGTTGTAGTTACAGTCGATAAAATTATTATGATTATAGCCAAAGATCCAATTCCTGAATAGGAAAATATAGAAGAAAGAGTTGATTGACCAGTAGCGATTGCCCCTGTTAGACCAATAATATACATCCACAAAGATACAAGGGAATAGATTCCTACCGAAATCCAAGTCGCCTTCTCTGGCTTTTCAGCCTTTGATGTGTAATCAGATATTAAAGGAAGCCAACTCATAGGCATGGCTATGGCAAGCTCTACTGCTCCTCCAAAAGATAGGGCCTCGGAACTTGCTTTTGTTATCAAATCACTTGTAAAAGCCTTTCTAGACATCAAAATCGTTAGGACAAAAAGGGCTATCATTGAAACTGTATTTATCTTGCCAAGGTTGGTAATCCCTACGGCAATCCAGATTATTATAAGAATTCCAATAAGAAGAGCCCAAATATTATTTCCCCTTCCAAAAAGTTCGCCAGAAGAGATTGCTCCGTCATAAATCATTATAGCAGTCCAGCCTACTAGTTGGAGGAAGTTTAGGATTGCAAAAAATATCCCTCCGACCTTGCCAAAACTTAGCTTTGTCGTTTCCATCGCAGAAAGCCCAGTTCTTGCACCAATAAGGCCCGCCAAGCTCATTAGGATAAAACCTCCTATGTGACCTATAACAATAGCAAGAATAGCACTTTTAAAATCCATTGAGGCATAGTAAGTACCTGTCAAAATCTCTGCTATTGAAACTCCTGCCCCAAACCAAATTAAACCATTTTCATATATACTTGTTTTCTTTTCCATAAATTCCTACTTCTTGTATTCATCCTTAATATCAAAAGCGTGATTCATTGGACCAGATCCCTTTCCTAGATCTAGGCCATCTTTGAGGCAGCTTTCCAAATATTTTTTCGCTTTTCTTATAGCTTCTTCTAGCCCATAGCCTTTGGCGAGATTTGCAGCAATAGCAGAGGAAAGAGTACATCCTGTCCCGTGAGTGTTGGGATTATCAATTCTTTCTCCCTTAATCCAAATTCCAGAGCCATTTTCATAAAGATAATCATTGGCATCATTTATCCTATGACCGCCCTTAAGGAGGACATTCACCCCATATTCTTCATATATTTTCTCTGCTGCCTCTTCCATATCAGCCTCATCCCTAATCTTAAGAGAAGAAATCAACTCCGCCTCTGGAATATTGGGCGTGATAAGTAAGGCAAGTGGGAAAAGTTCCTCTTTTAAAGCATCTATGGCATCATCTTTCAAAAGCTTAGAGCCTGAAGTTGCGACCATAACAGGATCTAAAACTATATTTTTCGCTCCATATTCCTTTAATTTAAGAGCTATCGTTCTAATCAAGTCCTTATCTGAAACCATGCCAATTTTAACAGCATCTGGGAAAATATCAGTAAAAACCGCATCCATTTGCTTTTCTAGAAAATCACTAGTCACATCCATAATCCCACTTACCCCACAAGTATTTTGAGCAGTAAGAGCAGTTATAACAGACTCAGCAAAGACTCCATTTAGACTCATAGTCTTAAGATCAGCCTGAATACCAGCTCCCCCAGAAGAGTCAGAGCCAGCAATAGTAAGTGCTACTTTCATAAAAACCTCCATAATTTATTACAAGAAAATTTCTCAAAGAAAAAGCGGAAGACAAAAACAAAGTCATTCCGCTTAATAAATCTCCCTACGTTGGCATTATCCAAATCAGGTAAGGTCGAGGGCAACACCCTCCTCTCAGATCCTAAAAGAACTCCCTTGCTTTATTCTTTTTATATATAAATTGTAAGGTCTTAGTATACAAAAGTCAACTGGGGAAAGATATTTTATATATATCTAAGACTAAAATGTTTTAAATATAGCTTTCTGAATATTGTAATATATCTTTATGCAGGGTTGGACCCTTCGAACCTCAGGGAGACAGCTAAGGGGGGGCGGCAGCGCTCTAAATGCCGCTTGGGCAAATGCCCCCTTAGGCTGTCCCCTAGAGAACGAAGATATTAACTTTATTATAATAATAACTAAATTGGTCAGATAACTATATCAAAAATATTTTTAGTCTCAGATATTTTTAAAAAAATATCTCCCCTACTTCCTAATATTCCTATAAGTACCCGCAGAAAACAATAATATCATTGGATATAGTTCCAATCTTCCAAATAGCATGGCGAAGGTTAGGGTTAGTTTTGATAGTTTGCTCATTGCTTCAAAGCTTGTTACTGGACCGAAGTCTATTAGACCTGGACCTACGTTGTTGTAGGTTGTAGCTACTGCTGAGAAGGCTGATTCGAAGTTATTTGTCTCAAGGGTTACTACTAGCATAAAGATTATAAACAAGAATATATAAACTAGGATATATCTGTTTATGGATTCTTCTACTTCCTTGTCCACTCTTTTGCCATCCATCTTGTTTACGCTTACCCTAAGTGGGTTTAGAGCTTTTCTTATTTGATTTAGGGCTGATTTGAATAATACTACAAATCTAGAAACTTTTATTCCGCCTGCAGTTGATCCTGCACATCCTCCCACGAACATCAAAAATATCAAGATATGTCTGGAGAAAAGTGGCCAAGTCCCATAGTCTAGGGATACGTACCCTGTCGTTGTTATAATTGAAGATACAGTAAATAATGAAGTAACCCCAGTAAAAAACGAACTATCGTACATACTTCTTATATTGAAAAATATCAGTGCAGATGTGGCTAGCACTATGCCCAAGTACCAATAAAGCTCCTCGCTTTTTACTGCTTGCTTAACTGATCTTATTAGTGAAAAATAATATATGTTGAAATTGACACCGAAGGCAAGCATGGCTATAGATAAAACTATCTCTATATATCTTGAATTGTAATATCCAATAGATGCGGCCTTATTGGAAAATCCGCCAGTTCCAGCAGTTCCCATGGCGTGAATTATAGCATCAAATAAATTCATTCCTCCAAAAAGAAGAAAGATTGTTGTAACAACAGTAAGGGCTATATACATTAGATAAAGGACCCTTGCTGTTTGAGATAGTTTAGGAGTGATCTTGCCGAAGGTTGGCCCTGGTACTTCTGCCTGCATTAGGGAAGATGACTCCTTGTTAGCCTTTGGCATTATTGCAAGGGTAAAGACCAAGATTCCCATTCCTCCAATAAAGTGGGAGAAAGACCTCCAGAAAATTATCGAATGAGGTAGAAGCTCAACATTAGAAGCAACTGAGGCTCCACAAGTTGTAAATCCACTCGCCATTTCAAAAAAGGCATCGACAAAGCTTGGATAATTACTTGCTGTTAGATAAAGTGGTATTGCTCCTATTAGAGAAAAAATCATCCAACAAGAAGCTGTGATAAACATGGCCTCTTTGGTGAAAATATGGCCCTTGGCTGAGCCAGATTTCATAAGCACAAATCCTAAAACAAAGGCTAAGACAATTGGTATTGCAAAATTTCTTATATCTATTAAACTTTCCCTATAAATCAGACCTACAAGTAGGGGAATAAGCATAAGCATAGCCAAAACTTGCATAAGTCTTCCTATAGTATATTTAACTACTGATCCGTTCATATCTACTCCACTATGTCATCTATGGTTTGGAAGCTGTGATTTGTTGTAATAACCAGAACCCTATCTCCCAAAGAAATCATAGAATCTCCGTTTGGCACCTCGATTGCCCCGTCTCTTTCCTCATGCTTGATACAAGCAATCAAGGTATCTTCTCTGATGTTTAAGTCCTTTAACTTCTTGCCAAAGATTTCTGAATGCTCAATTGCAGCAAACTCAATTACCTCTACCTCATCATCTTCCAGCCTGTATAGGGAAGTGATGGAAGATCCACGAGCATTTTCCTTGCTTCTTATAATCCTATTTATAACATCACTGGCAGCCCTCTTTGGAGTAAAGGTAGTATCTATATCTAAAATCCCTGTCATCTTGATAAGCTTAATCCTATTGACCTTGGAAATTATTTTTTCAATCCCGTATTTCTTGCCCAGAAGGGAAATCAAGATGTTTTCCTCATCCATACCTGTAAGACAAACCATAGCATCGAAGGTATTTACCCTTACTTCTTCGAGTACATCAGGGTCAGATCCATCAGCATTTATAACTACAGCATCAGAGTACTTTTCGCTGAAGGCTTCTGCCTTTTCCTTATCGATTTCCACAAGAGTTACGCCAAAGCCTCTCTCCAAGAGCAGACCTGTTAGATGATCGGAGATTGAACCTGCTCCTATAATTAAGACATTTTTAATCTCATACCTATCGAGAACTTCCTGCTTGTAGAACCTATCCACACCTTCCTTCTCACCAATAACGTAGATCTTCTCCCCCTTTTCAAGGACGTAGGAGCCATGAGGAATGTAGATTTTGCCATTATTATTTACAATTCCAATAAGGGTATGGTAATTTGCAGAATAAGCATTAAGATCAGATATCCTAGATCCAGCGAGCCTTGAATCTTCCGATATAACAATCTCCATCATGATGGCCTGATCTCTAAAAAATCCTTCGACATTTAGGGCGTGAGAATACTTAAGGGCTCTTTGGATATCCTTAGCCGCTATAGATTCTGGATTGACTATCCTTCTCGCTGATGTGATCTCCTCTATTATTTCCTTCTGCTTCATATATTGAGGGTCTCGTAGCCTAATGATTATATTTTTAGCCCCTAGCTTTTTGGCCATGGTTGAAGCGATTAAATTTACATCATCAGATAAGGTGATTGCAATAAACAAATCACAATCTCCCACATTCGCATCGATTAAGACCTCAGGGTCCCTTCCATCTCCAACAATTCCCATAACATCATTGGCAGCAAGGAGCCTGTCGAGGACGTCCTTGTCGTGATCTATTACTAAAATATCGTGGCCTTCATCGGCCAAATCGCTCGTAAGATACGATCCGACCTTACCAGCTCCCAGTATTATAATATTCATACTTCCTCCTAGATTACTTAAGTATAGCACTTATACATTTAAAATCAACTATAGTCTATATATATTTTATAAAAAGCATTAATCTTTGATAATTTTAAAAACAACTTTCACTCATATTTTATAACAAGTAGAAAATAATTCAATATCTTCCTTAAGAGTAAGTTCGGAAATAAATTTATAATCCTAGTAGATTTTGATTTATCTTGATAACTAGTTATCATATAAAATTATATGTTGACAAATTTATCAATCTGATGTAGGATATACTTAGTTAATTTATCACGCTAATATGTTTTATGGAGGACTTATTATGAAAAAAACTTATAGGCTCCCCTCTTTGTTTGAGGCGATCTTACCTATTATTACTATGATATCATTGATGATTTATGTCTTTGCTTTCGCCAAGGAAGGCGGAGATAATATTTACGATGCTGCCCACCTTCCTCTTATTATAGGAATTATTGTAGCAAGCCTTGTGGGACTTTTTTGCGGAAGAAGTTTTAGGGAAATGGTCGATGGGATGATCGATCGTATTAGGACAACTCTTGATGCGATTTTAATTCTTCTAACTGTTGGACTTTTGATTTCTTCCTTTATGATTTCAGGAACTATCCCTGCTTTAATCTATTATGGTTTGACCTTCCTAAGTCCCAAGCTCTTCCTTCCAGTTGGCTGTATCATTACGGCTCTTGTTGGCCTTGCTTGTGGATCTTCTTGGACTGCTACAGCGACAATCGGTATTGCCTTTATGACTATAGGTCAAGGACTTGGCATTAATCCTGCTATAACTGCAGGTATGGTAATCTCCGGGGCCTATATTGGAGATAAGTTCTCTCCCTTATCAGATACTACAAATCTTGCTGCAGGAGTGGCAAAAACCGGGCTTTTCGACCACGTTACTGCTATGGTTTCTACAACAGGACCAGTGTTTTTGATTGCTCTAATTCTTTATAGCCTTATTTCACTTAAGATTGATACTACAAATTACGATCCAAATATTGCAGAAGGAATAAAGTCAGCTCTTGCTAGCAATTTTAACTTAAATCCCATGGTTCTTTTGCCAATTCTTTTAATAGTTCTTGTCTGTATTTTAAGGATTGAGGGACTTGCTGGTGTTATGATTTCTGTTTTCGTTGGTCTAGTTTTTTCTATGATTTTTCAAAAACAAAGAAGTCTTGCGGAAATTTTCGCCATTCTTCACTACGGCCCAGACATAGAGACAGGCAATGCATTTGTAGATATGGCTCTTTCCAAGGGTGGTATGGACAATCAAATGTGGACGGTCAATCTCATCTTACTTGCAGTATCCTTTGGTGGAGCCTTGGAGCGAGCTGGTATTATTGAAAGACTCTTCGCACACCTTAAGGAGAAAATCAATTCCGTAGGAGGCCTTGTCTTTCTTACCATGGTCACATCGATTTTCTGTGATGCGACTATGTGCGATCAGTTCCTAGGCATTGGAGTTCCTGCTCCGCTCTATGAGGATAAGTACGATGAGCTAGGTCTTTCTCGAAATATGCTTTCAAGAACTCTCGAAGATGCCGGGACCTTGTGGGCGGTAATGTTTCCGTGGACTGCCTGTGGGGCCTATCAGATGAAGACTTTGGGAGTAAGCCCTATAAGCTTTTTCCCTTTTGCCTTCGTCAATCTCCTAAATCCCATCTTTGCCCTAGTTACAGCCCTACTTAAGAGAAATATCTTCTGGGCGGATGGGTCTTATACAAATATATTTGGAAGAACTAAGATGAAAAAAATGGCCAAGGCACCAAAGAAAGCCCAAGACTTTGCCCTTAGCCAATTAGAAAAGTTAAGAAAAGAGGGAAAGGCCCCTCAAATCAATTAAATATCCACAGTAAAAGACGAGCTTATGAATTAGCCTTCTTGATTAGATTTAACTCTAACCTTGAGACTCTTCATAAAAGCTCGTCTTTTTACTTACTAAATTTCATTTTCTTCAACATAGTCCAGATAATTATCAGATAATCTCGCAAGAACTATTGCTGTTGCAAATACCCCATAGACTACAGCTAAGAGGGACAAGATACTTAGAAGTAAGACAAAGCCCATTCCAGCATCATTTCCACCCCAAGTCATCATTAGTACTATAAGGACAATAACTATAACGATAGGTATTATGAAATATTTCAAATACACCATGATAGTCTTTCCAAAAAGGTCCTTACCTATCTTGAATATATTTCTTATTGATGTCCCAAGGCTTTCCTTTCTCTCACTCCCTACAAGCTTATCTGCAAGATAAAAGTTAGCGTAAGTTATAAGGATTGAAAAGATTAAGGATGCGACAGCAACCAAAAAAACTACCAGTATCATTCCAAGACTTTTTCCTATACCATTAGCTATTATACTTTGAGCAAAGACTGCTCCTCCGCCCAAAAGTCCAATGGTTATAGTAAACAAGCTAACTATAAGTGATACTATAATATTTATTAGGATAATCCTTCCTGTAATGAGATTTACTTGATTCAGATACTCTCCAACTGATCCCATCCTGTTTCTAATAAGACCACTAGCTATGGCAAATTGAAACAAAAGAGAAATTAGAGATGTAATAAGTCCTGCAATTATGCTCAAAACAGTTGAATCCTTGCTTATATAATCAAATAAGGTGCTAGTTATAAGAGCAACTAGAATTCCTATAAATTGAATTATAACTATAGATGATAATTTGTATTCTCTTTTCATAGAGCCTCCTTTGTATAAATTATATCATTAATGGATATTAACCACAAAATTTTTCTATCATTTATCAAGAAGCCCCAGTAAAGAAGTTAATTATCTTAAGCTCTTTACCAAATTCGAAATAAATTTAAAATGAGGATCCTTAGAATCTCTGGCTATATCGAATAAAACCATCTCGGTATTTACAAGGACTGCACCCATTTGCCCGAGGCTTGATAGGGCTGTCGCCTTAAGATCTTCTGTAAAGGAAGATACTGCATCTTCTACTAGGAAGACTTCAAGACCCATATCAAGTAAGCTCCTTACTGTTTGGTAGATACAAACGTGTCCTTCTGCTCCAACAACAAGAACTTTTTTAATTTCTTTCTTCTCAATAAAATCTACTACTTCTGGGATAGCTGCATCGAAAAGAGACTTAGCAAAGATCTTATCCTCTTCTATTAATTCCAAAAGCCTATCATCACTCCTACCAAGGCCCTTTGGATATTGCT
>NZ_JALEIL010000101.1 GCF_022770135.1 Anaerococcus sp.
AAAGCTAGCAAGGAAGTCTTGGGGATCCTTCTTGATGAGATAAGTATGGGGATTGAAAGAGTCGAGATCCAGAAAAAGGACGAGGAAAACGAGAAAAGAAGTTACAAAAACCATGTCAAAATCCTAGAAAACATCGATCTAGAGAAGACTATCACAGATGAAGTATACGAAAAAGAGAAGAAAGACCTCCAAAAACAAGTAAGAGATATGGTCTTCGAATACTACCAAAGAGGGATCTCTACTGTTCTAGTCTTTGAGGGAGTAGATGCTGCAGGAAAAGATGGAGCTATCGAAAGACTAGTAAAAAAGGTAGACCCAAGGCTTTATAAGGTAAATGCAATATCTGCTCCTACGAAAGATGAGCTAGCCCACCACTACTTGTGGAGATTCTACAAAAACCTACCTGAAGATGGATATCTTGGAATATTTTCAAGATCCTGGTATGGAAGAGTCATGGTAGAAAGGATAGAGGGCTTTGCCAAGACAGTAGAATGGGACAGGGCCTATGAAGAAATCCTCGATATGGAAAAGGAAATCTATGACCATGGCAGTCTTATCCTTAAATTCTTTGTAACCATTGACAAAGACGAACAGCTTAAGAGATTTATGGCAAGGGAGAACACTCCAGACAAGCTCTACAAGATAACAGATGAAGACTGGAGAAATAGAGAAAAGTGGGACGGATATATGGAAGCCATGAATGAAATGCTAGCTAGGACAAATGTAGACTACGCTCCATGGATCATAGTAGAAGGTAAGCAAAAGAAATATGCGAGAATTAAGGTAATGAAAGAATACCTAAAGGCTGCGAGGGCCCACTTAGACATGCTCGATAAGAAAAATAAGAAATAATCCTTATATATAGAAGACTCTTTTCGGAGAGTTGAACTTGAAGTCAAAATTTATTTAATTAAAATTTAATATATACTAATGTTTACCCTTATCTCGACTAGTTAAATGTGCCTTAACTGGCACATTTGACCCTAAAACTAAAAGTTATGCACTACAGTGATATGCCGTGACTAGTTTTAGTATGAGTGAAACGAATGCACGGAGATATTTCACGAGATCTCTCGACTTCGCTCCGCTTAGCTCGAGATAAGGGTGGGGTTGATCTCCAGGCTTCCGCTTCCCTTATCCCGACCGAAGTGGAGGGATCTCTTCTTGATCTAAAAGATTTAGAACTACAAGAGATCTATCGTTTATACTTTGAGAAAAACTAAGGAGCCATCTCGAAAAAAGCCCGTCCGGCTAGTGGAGGACAATGTGAGAGATCTTCAGTCTATGATTACATGTAGATTTTGAAGTTAGGTTATTTACGAGAATAATTATCTAAAGATATCTCCCGCCTTACATGTCCCAAGGTTTTGTAGACCTCTCGTCGCTTCCCCGTGGGAGCTCTGTCGAGGTGGAAGAGTGGCGAGTTCTTGCTTTCTTCACCCCTTATCCCTAATGGTTCTGGCCACAGCGAACATAGTGAGCTGATGGCAGACCTTAATCGAGGCTTGGCGAGGTGAAGGTCTTTGGAGTTAAAGCCCGCAAGCTACCGTCGACCGAAGAGGAGAAATCTGCCTATGTATCTACTATATACAATATAATTTTAGGATTGATAGAAAAATTTTACAAAAAAACCTAAGAAAAAATTTGTAATTTATGATTATCCTAGTATATTAAAAGACAGCTAGTTAAAAGCTATGAGATATAACTACCGATTTGTTTATAGGTCGTTATTTTTTTGGCTTAAAAAGTTAAGAAAATACTTGATTTATTAATGTTTTTGCGGTAGTATATATAAGTGCTGTGAAGTGAGATGTTGCTTATGCCTTAGGCCAAAGACATGAGGAAACTTTCACCTAGCAAGTTTAGGAATGATCCTAAGCGATTTCCAAATAATAGTATCAAACGCCCGGACGGGCGTAAAGAAAGAGAGAGGGAAAATGGCTAATCAAAAGATAAGAATTAGACTAAGAGCATACGATCACGAAGTAATCGACAGCTCAGCAGAAAAAATCGTAGAAGCGGTTAAAAGATCAGGAGCCGAAGTAAGTGGACCAATTCCATTACCAACAGAGATAGAAAGAATTACTATCTTAAGAGCGGTTCACAAAGACAAAGACTCAAGAGAACAGTTTGAACAAAGAACACACAAGAGATTAATCGACATCATAGGACCTAATGCAAAGACATTAGATGCACTTAAGAAACTAAACTTACCTGCAGGTGTCGACATCGAAATTAAACTATAACTGTAATTAGGATGATTGAAGATAATCGTATCAATAAGAATTGATAGGATCATCAATCCGCTGTAATTAAGGAGGTACTCAGTGAAGAGTATATTTACAACAAAAGTAGGCATGACTCAAGTCATCGACGAAGATGGAGTTATTACTCCTGTTACTGTCCTAAAAGCTGACGAAAACGTAGTTGTACAAGTTAAAACAGTAGAAACTGACGGTTACAACGCAATCCAAGTTGGTTATATGGACAAGAAAGAAAAGAATGTAACAAAACCAGTAAGAGAACACTTCAAAAAGGCTAACGCTAGCACAAAGAGATTCCTAAGAGAAATCAACTTTGGAGAAGAAACTCCAGAATTAAATCTTGGAGATACAATCACAGTTGAACAATTTGAAGCTGGAGACATAGTTGATGTTGTTGCTACAAGCAAGGGTAAGGGAACTCAAGGTGCTATCAAAAGATGGAACTACGGAAGAGGTCCAGCAAGCCACGGTTCAAAATCACACAGAGTTGCAGGTGCAAGAGCTGCAGGTTCTGACCCAGCAAGAGTTTTCAAAGGTAGAAAAGGTTCAGGAAAGATGGGTAACGAAAGAGTTACTGTCCAAAACATTGAAGTTGTTAAAGTAAGTGTTGAAGATAACTACATCTTAGTTAAAGGTGGAGTTCCAGGACCTAAGGGCGGACTTGTTCAAATCAAACAAGCAATCAAAGCCTAATTAAGGAGGAATAAATGCCTAAAGTAGATATTTTAAACATTAAGGGAGAAAATGTTGGTTCTTTAGAGCTAAACGAAACTCTATTTAATACTGAAATAAGCGAACATTCAGTTTATGAAGTAGTTAAAAACCAACTAGCAAATAAAAGACAAGGTACACAATCTGCGAAAACTCGTTCAGAGGTTCGTGGTGGTGGACGTAAACCATTTAGACAAAAAGGAACAGGACGTGCTCGTCAAGGTTCAATCAGAGCTCCTCACTACACAGGCGGTGGAGTTGTATTTGCACCAAAGCCAAGAGATTATAGCTACAGAGTTCCTAAGAAACTAAGAAGAAAAGCATTATATTCAGTTCTTACATCAAAAGTTGTTGATGGAGAGCTAATTGTACTAGATGATCTAAAGCTTGAAAACAACAAGACAAAAGAAGCGGCAGCAGTACTAAATGCAGTAGAAGCTGGAAAGAAAGCTTACGTTGTTACAGCTGAAAACGACAAAGATATATACAGATCATTTAGAAATATCGAAGGCGTAGATGTAGCATCAGCAAGCCTTATCAATGTTTACGACTTAGTAAGACACAACAAGTTAGTTATCACAAAAGATGCGATTGCTAAACTTGAGGAGGTATTTATCTAATGAGATCACCTTACGAAATAATCAAAAGACCAATAATCACAGAAAAAAGCATGGAAATGCTTGACGAGAACAAGTACACCTTTGAAGTAGACAAGGATGCAAACAAACCAGAAATCAAAGCAGCAGTAGAAGCTATTTTTGACGGAGTTAAAGTTAAAAATGTAAGAACTATGAACTATACTGGAAAATCTGTAAGAACAAGATACGGATATGGTAAAAGAGCTGACTGGAAAAAAGCTATCGTTACTTTAACAGAAGATAGTGCAGAAATTGAATACTTCGATGGACTATAAGGAGGGTTTAAATGGCTATTAGAAAATTAAAACCATCTTCAAACGGTCATAGAAATATGTCTGTTTCAACATTCGAAGAAATAACTACAGACAGACCAGAAAAAAGTCTTACAGTTGATCTTAAATCTAAAGGTGGTAGAAACAACACAGGTAGAACAACAGTTAGATTCCGTGGTGGCGGAGTTAAGAGAAGATATAGAATAATCGACTTCAAAAGAGATAAAGACAATATCCCAGCAAGAGTTAAAACTATAGAATACGATCCAAATAGATCTGCAAATATTGCCCTAGTTGCTTACGCTGACGGAGAAAAAAGATACATCCTTGCACCAAAAGGACTTAAGGTAGGAGATGTAATCGAATCAGGATCTGAAGCAGATATCAAAGCAGGAAACGCTCTTGAACTTAAGGATATCCCAGTAGGTACAACAATCCACAATGTAGAACTTAGAGCAGGTAGAGGAGCAGTTCTTGTAAGAAGTGCTGGTGTTGGAGCTCAACTTATGGCTAAAGAAGGAAACTTCGCAACACTAAGACTTCCATCAGGCGAGATGAGAATGATCCACCTAAACTGCAAGGCTACAGTAGGAGTTGTAGGAAACTCAGAACACGAACTTATCAGAGTTGGTAAGGCTGGAAAGAGCAGATATATGGGAAGAAGACCTCATGTAAGAGGATCTGTAATGAACCCTGTTGACCATCCACACGGTGGTGGTGAAGGTAGAACACCAATCGGTAGACCAAGCCCAATGACACCATGGGGCAAGAAAGCTATGGGTGTTAAGACAAGAAACACTAAAAAACAATCTGAAGCTTACATCGTAAGAAGAAGAAACGAAAAATAGGGGGATATAATGGCAAGATCTATTAAAAAAGGACCATTTGTCGATGATCATTTAATGAAGAAAATTGACGAATTAAATGAAAAAAATGAGAAAAAAGTTATAAGAACATGGTCAAGACGTTCTACAATATTCCCTGAATTTGTAGAACACACTATCGCAGTTCACGACGGTAGAAAGCATGTTCCAATATATATTACAGAAGATATGGTAGGACACAAGCTAGGCGAGTTCGTACCAACAAGAACATTCAGAGGCCACGCTAAGAAGGCTACTGAAGCTAAAAGCAAAATGAGATAGGAGAGAGTAATGGAAGTTAAAGCAATAGCTAAATATCAAAGAATTTCTCCTCTTAAAGTACATTATATAGCTAGAGAAATTAGAGGCAAACAAGTAGACGAAGCACTTAATATCTTAAGATTTACTAATAAAAAAGGTGCAAGACTTCTTTCAGACGTACTAAAAAGTGCAATTGCCAATGCTGAAAACAACAACGGACTTGATAGAGCTAATCTTTATGTTAAAAAAGCTTACGCTAACGATGCACCAACAATGAAAAGATGGCATCCAAAGGCTAAAGGAGCTGCATATCCAATACTAAAAAGATCAAGTCATATCGGCGTAGTACTAGCAGATATAGAAGATACGGAGGAATAAGATGGGCCAAAAAGTAAACCCAAAAGGATTTAGAGTAGGTGTTATCAAGGACTGGGATTCAAAATGGTTCGCAGACAAGAAAGATTTCTCAGATCTATTAGTTGAAGATTATAACATCAGAAAAATAGTTAAAAAAGAAGTATACGATGCAGGAATTTCTGATATAGAAATAGAAAGAGCGGTAAACAACCTAAAGATTACAGTATTTGCTGGAAAACCAGGAATGGTAATCGGAAAAGGTGGTGCTGGAGTTGAAGAACTTAAGAAAAAACTTGAAAAAGCAGCACCTGGTAAGAGAATCATCATCAATGTTGAAGAGATCAAATACCAAGACCTTTCTGCTCAACTTGTAGCTGAAAATATCGCAAGCCAACTTGAAAACAGAGTTGCTTTCAGACGTGCTATGAAACAATCTATCCAAAGAACAATGAGAGCAGGAGCTAAGGGTATCAAGACAATGGTATCTGGTAGACTTGGTGGAGCTGATATGGCTAGAAGCGAAGGATATTCAGAAGGAACAATTCCACTTCAAACACTAAGGGCAAACATTGACTACGGATTTGCTGAAGCTAATACAGAATATGGTAAGATTGGTTGTAAAGTATGGATCTACAAGGGCGAAGTTCTTCCAGGAGAAAAGGCTCAAAGAGAACCTAAGATGAAACAACCAAGAAACAACAGAAGAAGAAGAAATAATAGACGTCCAAATAATAAATAAGGATATCGCTATTTAAAGAATTAGGAGAGAATTATTATGTTAATGCCTAAAAGAGTTAAATATCGTAGACAACATAGAGGCAGAATGAAAGGTTTCGCTCACAAGGGTAATGAACTTACTTACGGTGAGTATGGTCTTCAAGCAGTAGAATCTACTTGGATGACTGCAAACCAAATCGAGGCTGCTCGTCGTGCGATGACAAGATATATAAAAAGAGGCGGAAATATTTGGATCAAAGTATTTCCAGACAAACCAGTTTCTAAGAAACCAGCAGAAGTAAGAATGGGATCTGGTAAAGGTGCTCCAGAATATTGGGTTGCTGTAGTAAAACCAGGTAGAGTATTATTTGAGATGAGTGGTGTTAGTGAAGAAGTTGCTAGAGAAGCTATGAGACTTGCTGCACAAAAACTTCCAATCAAGACAAAATTCATCCAAAGACTTGAAGTTACAGGTACGGAGGAATAAGGATGAAAGTAGCAGAAATCAGAAATTTATCAGACCAAGATTTAGATAAACAATTATATGATTTACAAAGTGAGCTTTTCAATCTTCGTTTTAGACTTGCAACAGGACAACTTGAAAATCCATCAGCTATAGGTTCTGTTAAAAGAGACATAGCTAGAGTTAAGACAATCCAAACAGAAAGAAAGCTTAATTTAAATAGGGAGGCTTAAGTTTCATGGAAAGAAATAGAAGACACGTACTTAAAGGCGTTGTCGTATCTGATTCAATGGATAAAACTATATCAGTTTTAGTTGAAGAAAAGATCCAACACCCAGTGTACAAAAAAAGAATTAACAGAAGCAAGAAATATAAAGCTCATGATGAACTAAATGAGGCTAAAGTTGGCGATACAGTTGTAATAATGGAAACAAGACCACTATCTAAAACAAAAAGATGGAGACTCGTTCGCGTAAGCCAAGCAGCAGAAATTGTTTAATTAGATATAGGAGATTATTATGATACAACAAGAAACTCGTATGAGAGTTGCAGATAACTCCGGAGCAAGAGAACTTTCAGTAATCAAAGTTCTTGGAGGAACTGGAAGAAGATATTCTAATATCGGAGACGTTGTGGTTTGTTCAGTTAAAAGTGCAACACCCGGAGCAGCGGTAAAAAAAGGTGCTGTAGTTAAAGCCGTTATAGTTAGATCAAAAAGAGGTCTTAAGAGAAATGACGGATCATCAATCAGATTTGACGAAAACGCAGCAGTAGTTATCAAAGACGACTTAAGCCCAGTTGGAACAAGAATTTTTGGACCAGTTACTAGAGAGCTAAGAAGTGAAGGATTCATGAGAATCATCTCACTTGCACCGGAAGTATTATAGGAGGATTATATGCACATTAAAAAAGGCGATAAAGTCCAAATAATATCAGGTGAATATAAAGGACATGTAGGCGAAGTAGTAAAGGCCCTACCAAAAGAAGGAAAAGTAATAGTCGAAGGTGCAAATATTAGAATTAAACACCAAAAGCCAACACAAATGGGGGCTGAAAGCGGAAGACTCGAGAAAGAATGTCCAATCGATGCTTCTAAAGTACTTCTATACTCAGAAGAACTTAAAAAAGGTGTAAGAACTAGAGTAGAGTTTGTAGATGGCAAAAAAGTTCGTGTATCTACTAAAACAGACGAAAAATTCGACTAGTTCAAAGGAGATATTATGACAAGTAGATTAAAAGAAAAATATCAAAACGAAGTTGTTGGCAAACTTACTGAACAATTCGGATACGAAAATGTTCACCAAGTACCAAAACTTACTAAGATTGTTATAAACGTAGGACTAGGTGAAGCAAAAGATAACCAAAATCTTCTAAATGCTGCAAAAGATGAACTTGCATTAATCACAGGTCAAAGACCAATAGAACTAAAGGCAAAGAAATCTGTAGCTAACTTCAAACTTAGAGAAGGTCAAGCAATTGGTACAAAAGTAACCCTAAGAAGAGAAAAAATGTATGACTTCTTGGACAAACTTATCTCAATTTCTCTACCACGTGTAAGAGACTTCAGAGGAATCAATCCAAACAGCTTTGACGGACGTGGAAACTATTCATTAGGTATCAAGGAACAACTAATCTTCCCTGAAATCAAATATGATAATGTAGATTTCCTACACGGTATGGATATCAACATAGTTACTACAGCTGAAACAGACGAAGAAGCAAAAGCATTCTTAGAATTAATGGGAATGCCATTTAGAAAATAATTAAGGAGCAAAAATGGCTAAAAAGTCACTAAGAGCTAAACAACAAAGAAAACAAAAATTCTCCACAAGAGAATATACAAGATGTAAACTTTGTGGAAGACCACACGGCTACTTAAGAAAGTATGGAATCTGCCGTATTTGCTTTAGAGAACTTGCAAATAATGGACAAATTCCAGGAGTAAGAAAAGCAAGCTGGTAATTAAGGGGGAATAATATTATGATGACAGATCCAATAGCGGATATGCTAACAAGAATCAGAAATGGTAACAAAGCAAACCATTCAAAAGTTTCATTACCATCTTCTAATGAGAAAAAAGCTATTGCCCAAATTCTGCTTGATGAAGGCTTTATTACAGGATTTAACGTAGAAGAAGACGGCAAACAAGGTATTCTTACAATTGATTTAAAATATACTGAAAATGGTGAAAGAGTAATCTCTGGTCTTAGAAGAATATCAAAACCAGGACTTAGAGTTTATGTAAAAGCAAATGAAGTTCCAAAGGTACTTGACGGACTAGGAACAGCAATCATTTCAACATCAAAAGGACTATTAACTGATCGCGCTGCAAGAAGTGAAAATGTAGGTGGCGAAGTTATTTGTTACGTATGGTAAGGAGATATATATGTCAAGAATAGGAAAACTTCCAATTGAAATACCTTCTGGAGTAACAATAGAAATTAACGATCGCACAGTAAATGTTAAGGGACCTAAGGGCGAAGATAGCCTTGAAGTTTCAAAGAATGTAGGACTAGAATTAAATGAAAACGAACTTTTAGTTACAATTCCAGAAAACTACACAAAAGCACAAAACGTCGATCACGGTTTATACAGATCTCTAATTAACAATATTGTAGTTGGAGTATCAGAAGGATATAGCAAAACACTTCAAATCGAAGGAACAGGATACAGAGCAAACAAACAAGGCAAGAACCTAGTAATGAACTTAGGTTTCTCTCACCAAGTAACAATGCCAGATCCTGAAGGAATCGAAGTAGAAGTGCCAAATGATAGAACAATTGTAGTTAAGGGAATTAACAAACAATTAGTAGGTCAACATGCTGCAAACATCAGAAACTGGAGAAAACCAGAACCATACAAGGGTAAGGGAATCAGATACGTTGATGAGCATGTAAGACGTAAAGTTGGTAAAACAGGTAAGTAGGAGATAAGTAATGGCTAAAAAAACAAAACAACAAAAACTTTTAACTCGTAAAAAAAGAGTAAGAGCTAAAGTAAGCGGAACTCCTCAAAAACCAAGACTAAGCGTATACAAATCAAACACAAACATTTATGCCCAAGTTATTGACGATGTAAACGGCGTAACACTAGCAAGTGCTAACACCTTACAAGAATCAGTAGCTGATGGAGCTAAAAATAACGCTAATATAGAAGCTGCTAAAAAAGTTGGCGCTGCTATCGCAAAAGCTTGTGCTGATAAGGGAATCGAAACTGTTGTATTTGACAGAAACGGCTACCTATATCACGGAAAAGTTGCTGCCCTAGCTGAAGCGGCAAGAGAAGCTGGTCTTAAATTTTAATTGAGGAGGTATTAGATGAATTATTTATTAAGAAGTGAAGTAGAAAAGCTAAACCTCGAAGACAGAGTAGTTGCTATAAACAGAGTTGCAAAAACTGTAAAGGGTGGACGTAACATTAGATTTTCAGCACTAGTAGTTGTTGGAAATGGTAATGGTTATGTTGGAATCGGAACTGGTAAGGCTACAGAAGTACCTGAAGCTATTAGAAAAGCTAGTGAAGATGCTAAAAAGCACATGATTAATGTTCCAATAGTAGGAACTACAATTCCTCACAGAATTCACGGAGAAAAAGCAAGCGGAAAGGTTCTACTAATGCCTGCTAAAGAAGGTACAGGAATCATCGCTGGTGGCCCTGTTCGTGCTATCTGTGAACTTGCTGGATATAAAGATATCAGAGCTAAAAACTTAGGTTCATCAAACCCAAGAAACATTATCAATGCTTGTATCGAAGGTTTCGCTAGCATGAAGACTGTTGAAGAAGTTGCAAGACTTCGTGGCAAATCGGTAGAAGAATTCGATTATTAAGGAGAGTAAAATGGCGAAACTTGAAATCACATTAAAAAGATCTTTTATCGGTAGAAAAGATGGACAGATCGCAACATGTAAAGCACTTGGCCTTAAGAAAATCGGTCAAACTGTTACAAAAGAAGATAATAACGCAATAAGAGGAATGATCAACAAAGTATCATTCATGCTTGACGTTAAAGAATTAGACTAAGGGGTGTAAGATGAAACTACATGAATTACAACCTAATGAGAAGTTAAAAAAGGGCAAAAGAAAAGGTAGAGGTCCAGGTAGTGGAAACGGAACTCGTGCAGGACGTGGACAAGACGGACAAAACTCAAGAAGTGGTGGTGGAGTAAGACCAGGCTTCGAGGGTGGCCAAATGCCTTTATACAGAAGACTTCCAAAGAGAGGTTTTAGAAACATCAACAGAAAGTATTATGAAACAATCAACGTTGAAACACTAAATGCTTTCGAAGATGGAACAGAAGTAACACCAGAATTATTATTTGCAAACAAATTCTTAAACAAAAACAAAGCTAAAGCAGGTGTTAAGATTCTTGGAGATGGAGAACTTAACAAAAAGCTTACAGTAAAAGCTCACAAATTTACTAAATCAGCAGTAGAGAAGATCGAAAATGCCGGTGGCACAATCGATGTGATCGAAACTAAAAAATGGGACAACCCATCTAAAAAAGCTTAGTAGAAAGCATGGTGAGCAATGCTAGATATAATTAAAAAAGCAGCAAAGGAAGAAGAAATAAGAAAAAGATTTTATTTCACTCTTCTAATGCTAGTAGTATATAGACTAGGAAATAATATTCCAATACCATTTATTGATACAAAAGCGCTAGCAGATGCATACAACAATATCCAAGGAACACTTGTAGATTACCTAAATATGTTGACAGGTGGAGGACTTTCCACACTTTCAATATTTGCTCTAGGAGTACAACCTTACATCACCGCATCAATCGTAATGCAACTTTTATCAGTTGTAATACCAAGGCTTGAAGAATTATCAAGAGAAGGTGAGCAAGGTCGTAAGACAATCCAAAAATATACAAGATACGTTACAATTGCTCTAGCGATATTCCAAGCTATAGCCATAACAAATGGTCTATACGGAGCAGCACTTTCAAGCGCAACAGGTTTCCAAAAAGTTGTGATGAACATAGTCCTAATCGGTGGTACTATGTTTGTAACATGGATGGGTGAGACCATAACAGAAAAGGGACTTGGAAATGGTACAAGTCTTATCATCTTTATGGGTATTATAGCATCCTTCCCAAGAACCATAGCTAGATGGAAACAAGGACTACACTATGATACAACTAGCATAGTATCCATCATAATCATGGCTATTATCGTTGTACTGATAGTACTTGCAGTAGTTGAAATATCTGAGGGTGAAAGAAAAGTACCAATCCAATATGCTAAAAGAGTAGTAGGACGTAAGATGTATGGTGGTCAATCAACACACATTCCTGTCAAGGTAAACATGGGTGGAGTAATGCCAATCATCTTCGCATCAGCAGTACTTGCCATTCCATCAACCCTATCATTACTATTTGGTGGAAATGGACAAAGCTCAATTGCGAACTTCTTCCAAAACTCAACAGCTGGATTTGCGGTATATCTTCTAATCCAAACAGTACTAATCCTAGTATTCGCATACTTCTACAATCAAATTCAATTTAACACTGTAGAATATGCAAAACAACTACAACAAAATGGTGGTTTCATACCTGGAATTAGACCTGGTAAGCCAACTAGTGATTTTCTTGCAAATGTATCTACAAGGATTACATTTATAGGATCAATCGCACTAGCCTTACTAACAATAGTTCCAGCAATTGCATCAAGAGTTTTAGGTCTACAAATATCCTTCGGTGGTTCTTCAGTAATCATCGTAGTTGGTGTAATCATAGAAACTGTTAAACAAATCGAAGCAATGATGACAATGAAACAATACAAAGGCTTTTTAAACAGGTAAGAGATGAATATTATTTTATTAGGCCCTCCAGGAGCTGGTAAGGGTACATTAGCAAATAAGATCATAGAAAAAAAAGGCGCAGTTCAGATAGCTACTGGAGATATATTTAGATATAATATCTCCAACAAAACTGAACTCGGAGTCAAAGCAAAATCCTATATGGATAGAGGAGATCTCGTACCAGATGAACTAACAATAGATCTAGTATGGGATGCCTTCGATAAGCATAAAGACGAAAGCAAAGAAGGAAAGATCATTCTTTTTGATGGATTTCCAAGAAACCTTGACCAAGCAAAGGCTCTAGATCAAGGTATGGAAGAAAGAGATCAAAAAATAGATCATGTCGTATATTTTGATGTAGCAGAGGAAATTCTAATAGAAAGAATCGCTGGCAGAAGAGTGTGCACCAATTGTGGAGCAACCTATCACGTAAAGAACAATCCTCCAACAAAAGAAGGAATCTGTGATAGATGTGGAAAAGAACTTATCCAAAGAGATGACGATAAGGAAGAAACAGTAAAAAATAGAATTGATGTCTACAAGGAGCACACAGCCGTACTAATTGATTACTTCAAGGAAAAAGGTATATTATTTAGTATTGATGGCACAAATTCTCCAGACGAAGTCTTTGAAGAATTTTTGAATAAATTAGGAGAATAATTCTAATTTATGCTAATAAGAAAAAACGAAGTGATAGGATCTTCGAGAATTTAGTTGTTAGATGTCTTATTGATATAAGACAATTTGAAATGGCGTTCAATAGACATGAGGACAAGAAAAGGAGGTTCTATCGATGTCAAAAAAAGATGCTATAGAAGTTACAGGAGTTGTTACAGAAGCACTACCAAATGCAATATTTAAAGTGGAGCTAGAAAACGGACACGAAATTCAAGCCCACATTTCTGGAAAGCTTCGTATGAACAGCATTAGAATACTAGAAGGAGATAGAGTAACAGTAGAACTATCTCCATATGATCTAAGCCAAGGTAGAATAACTTGGAGGAAGAAATAATCCCACACTTCAAGCACTACCCATTCATTAAGAATAATCGGAAGATGAGGAGTCAAAATGAAAGTTAGAGCATCAGTTAAAAAAATGTGTGATAAATGCAAAATTATCAAAAGAAACGGTAAAGTTATGGTAATTTGCGAAAATCCAAAACATAAACAAAGACAAGGTTAGGAGGGGCTAATGCCAAGAATAGCTGGTATAGATTTACCTAGAGAAAAAAGAGCAGAAATTGGACTAACTTATATATATGGTATAGGTCGTTCAACTGCAAACGAAATACTAAAGAATGCAGGAATCAATCCTGATACAAAAATGAAAGATCTTACAGAAGAAGAATTAGGTAAAATCCGTGAAGAGTTAAATAACTACCACATCGAAGGAGATCTAAGAAGAGATATCTCAATGAACATTAGAGCTCTAAGAGAGATCGGTAGCTACAGAGGATTAAGACACAAAAACAATCTTCCTGTAAGAGGACAAAATACCAAGAACAATGCCAGACCCAGAAAAGGTAGAAGGGGTTAATAAGAAATGGCTAAACAAAAGAAAACTACTTCTAAAAGAAGAAGAGTCAAAAAAAATGTTGAACGTGGCCAAGCTCACATTAACTCAACATTTAACAATACAATGGTGACCCTTACAGATATGCAAGGTAATGCACTATCATGGGCATCTGCTGGACAATTAGGATTTAGAGGTAGCAGAAAATCTACTCCATTTGCAGCAAGCGAAGCAGCAGATGTTGCAGCTAAGAAAGCTATCGATCAAGGACTAAAAACTGTAGAAGTTTACGTTAAAGGACCTGGTTCAGGAAGAGAATCAGCAATCAGAAGTCTACAAGCAGCAGGACTTGAAGTTACAATGATTAAAGATGTAACACCAATTCCTCACAACGGCTGTAGACCTCCAAAAAGAAGAAGAGTTTAATAAGGAGAGATTATGGCAGTATCAAAAGATCCAGTATACAAAAAAGCAAGAGCTTTAGGAATTTCTCCAGCATACCTAGGATATACAGGAGAAAGCAAAAGAGCTCTTCCAAATAGAAGAAGCAAACTTTCCGAATACGGAATGCAACAAAGAGAAAAGCAAAAAGCTAAGTTCATCTACGGAGTTAGTGAGAAACAATTTAGAGGATACTACGAAGCCGCTTCTAAAATGAAGGGACAAACAGGTGAACAACTTATTATCCTTTGTGAAAGAAGACTAGATAATATCGCATTTAGATCAGGTCTTGCTAGAACAAGAAGAGAAGCTCGTCAAATCGTAACACACGGACACCTAACAGTTAATGGTAAACAAGTTGACATTCCTTCATACAAGGTATCTGAAGGCGATGTAATAGAAGTTCGTGAAAAATCTAGATCAAACACATTATTTAAAACTATCAAAGAAACAAATGCAACATTTGGAGTAGTTGATTGGTTATCAAGTGATTTAGAAAACCTAAAAGTAACTGTAGACAGATTCCCTACAAGAGAAGATATCGACATCCCTGTTGAAGAACGTATGATCGTAGAGTTCTACTCTAAGTAGGCATAAATAAAGTTAGAACTAAGGAGTTACCATGATCGAAAAATTAGATACAAATATACAAATATTGGATATAGACGAAGAAGAAAATTACGGTAAATTCGCCCTATATCCACTTGAGCGAGGATATGGTACAACCATTGGAAACAGTATGAGAAGGGTGCTTTTATCATCCTTACCTGGTTCTAGCGTCTCAAAAATACTTATAGAAGGAGTACTTCACGAATTCTCCACTATAGATGGAGTAGTAGAAGATGTTCCTGAAATAGTTCTAAACATTAAGGGTCTAGACGTTACAAAACATGTAGATGAAGATGTAACATTGTTTTTAGACATTGAAGGACCAAAGATTGTAACAGCCAAAGACATCAAAGAAGATAGTTCCGTAGATATAGCAAACCCTGACCACTACATCGCAACAGTCAACGAGAAATCAAGACTATTTATAGCGATGGATGTTACAGACGGTAAGGGTTATAGAGTTTCTGATGATAACAAAAAAGAAAGCGACCCAATCGGCGCTATCGCTATTGATTCATCATTTACTCCAGTTGAGAAAGTAAACTTCACTGTAGAAAATACAAGAGTTGGCGAATCAACCGACTATGACAAACTCGTTATGGAAGTTTGGACAAATGGAACTATTACACCACAAGAAGCCCTTGCAGAAGGATCATCAATCTTAATCGAAAACTTCTCCTTCTTCAACGAATTACCTAACCAACAATTCCCACCAGAAGTGGAAGAAGAAGAAATAGAAGAAGTAGAAGAAGAAGATAATCTTTCAGAAGACTTGGCAATGACAATAGAAGAATTAGACCTAAGTCTAAGATCATTTAATTGTCTAAAAAGAGCAGGCTTCGACAGAGTTGGCGATATAATTAAAGTTAGCGAGTCTGAGCTAAAAACAATCAAGAACTTCGGTAAAAAGTCACTCACAGAAGTAATAGAAAAGCTAGACGAGTTAGGTCTAAGCTTAAAAGATGAATAGGAGGTAAGTATGGCCGATAAAAGAAAACTTGGCAGAAGAACTGACCACAGAAATGCTATGCTTAGAAACCTTGTGCAATCACTATTAGAAAACGGTAGAATCGAAACTACTGTAACTAGAGCTAAAGAAGCACAAAAAATGGCTGACAAAATGATTACACTAGGAAAGAAGAATACACTTCACACAAGAAGACAAGCAGCAGCTTATTTATACAAGGCAGAAACTGTTCAAAAATTATTTAATGAAATCGCACCAAACTATGAAGATAGAAATGGTGGATACACAAGAGTACTAAAACTAGGACCAAGAAGAGGCGACGGATCTGAACGTGCAATTCTTGAATTAGTATAAATTACTTAGAGATAAGTATAAAATAACTTCTAGCATCTTTGAGAGATTGAAGGTGCTTTTTTTTGCCCATTTTTTTGGTACAGTTTTCATAAGGAGAAGATATGAAATACAAACTAATAATATTCGACATGGATGGACTTATGTTTGATACGGAGCTTATGTATTATAGATCTTGGTTTGAATTTACAGAAAAGTACGACTTTAACTTCGATCAAAAGATGAGAACTAAGCTTGTTGGCAAAAACGAAGAAGCTATAAGAAATGAACTGATAAAGATGCTAGGTTCAGAAGAAAAAGTTAAGATGCTTAGAAAAGACTTAAATGCTTACAGGAATAATTATTTTAAAACTTACTCCACTTCACTTAAGAAGGAGGGACTACAAGAACTCTTAGAATTTGCGAAAGACGAAAATATCAAATGTGCCCTTGCCTCATCAAGTGATAGAGAAAAGATAGAATTTCTCGTGGATAAGGAAAATATCAGAGATTATTTTGATTGCATTATTTCAGGCGATGAAGTAGAAAGAAGTAAGCCAGATCCAGAAATTTTCATCAAGGCTAAGGAAAAGTTTAATATCAAAGATAAGGAAGCTTTAATCTTAGAAGATTCCTACAATGGTTATCTAGCTTGTAAGAGGTCTAAGATGGACTATCTTATAATCCACGATTCAAGTTTTGATAAATATTTTGAAGCTGACAGAGAAGCTAAGAACTTAAGAGAGGTCATTGAACTTTTGAAATAATTATTTAATAATTAAAAAGAAACATTGAAATAAATATTTAAGAGCATATAATATAAAACATGAAAAGCTTTTTAATGGAATGGAGGTCTTATGACCTATTTGATAAGAATTAAAGAAAGATACGAAGAATTGACTCCGGCAGATAAGAAAATCGCTCAATTTATACAGGATAAGCCAGAAGAAGTTATAAAGATCAGTTCAATGAATCTTGCTGACCTAACTGGCACGAGTCAATCAGCTATCATTAGATTTGTCCAAAAGATAGGATATGATGGCTATACTTCGCTTAAGCTAGATATAGCAAAAAGCTTAGAAACAGAAGATGTCAGCCTTTCATCTGAAGTTATCACTTCAGGTGATAGTGTAAACGATATCATTAACAAGAGTAAGGCCACTGTCATATCATCCATAGAAAAAACTTATGCTCTTATAAATGAGGAATTAATTGAAAAAGCAATTGATAATCTTATTAGGGCGGATAATGTGTACCTCGCGGGCATTGGATCATCAGGTCTTATATGTGAGGATTTGCTCTACAAACTTCAAAGATCAGGTAAGAAGTCCTTCTATGAAAGAGATGCTCATACAAACTTAAGTCTTCTAACTAATATTAAGGAAGATGACCTATTAATTGCTATTAGCTATACTGCTCTTTCAAAAGAAGTTTTACTAGCTGCAGAATACGCTAAAAGCAAAGGTGCAAAGCTAATTAGCATAACGAAAGCTGGTCGAGGGAAACTCGCTAATATGTCAGATATACTAATAACAATACCTGAAATTGAAAAAAAGATTAGATATGGTGCAATTTCATCTAGGTTTGCTTCACAAATAGTAACAGATATTCTATTCTATGGTTATATATCAAAGAACATGGACGAAGTAGTTAGAAATCTCATGGTTTCTAAAGAATTGACTGATAAATTAAAATAGGAGTTTTTCATGAACAAAAAAATTTTGCTTATAGCAGCTTTTGCATTCTTGTTACCATTTACTTCAAATGCAGATAGCAAGGAAGATAGTAATGACATAGTTCGATATGATTATAGTTTTCCTAGGGATATTGAAGAGTATGATGATTCCATTTTGACTAATTCATCTCAGAAGTTTTATTATGATGAGGATATTGAGGATCAAATCAATATTAGTAACTATGAAAATGCAGATGTTTTCGTAAATGGTAAGGCTGTAGAATCCGATGATGAGGCTAAAAATCTTATTCAAGAAGGAAAAAATACTGTAGATATTTTAAATGTTAGGGATACAGTCGACGTAAAAATCAAATCTGGCAAAGAAGAAAAAGGTTTTAACAATTATAATAATAAATTAGACCAAAAAGTTACTGACTTGATGGAGACCTTACTTGATGAAGAAGTAAAGGAGAATTTTTCTGGCGGTCAGATTAGTGTAATTAGAGATAATGAAGAAATTTATGATTATAATTTTGGATATATAAATAATTTTGAAAAAAATGGTGAAGCTATTCCTTTTGAGGATAGGGTTAAAGTTGATGAGAATACTCTCTTCGATCTTGCAAGCAATACAAAGATGTATGTAACAAATTATAGTTTACAAAAGTTAGTTTATGAGGGAAAGATAAACATTGATGATAAAGTATCCAAGTATTTCCCAGAATTTAAGGATGATGAAAAAAGTCCTATAAAGGGTAAAAATGAGATGACTATTAGGGATATACTCAGACATCAAGCTGGTTTTCCTGCGGATCCTCAATACCATAACAACAATTACGACAAGGATGATAGTAACAAAAATGGAGTTAATGTTTTATTCTCCCAAGATAGGGAAAAAACATTGGATATGGTAATGAGAACACCACTATCATATGAGCCTGGCTCAAAATCAGTGTATTCAGATGTAGATTATATGTTGCTTGGATTTATAGTGGAAAAAGTCACTGGACAGAGATTGGATAAGTACTTTGATGAAAACTTTGCTAAGCCTTTAAATCTTAGATACACACTTTTTAATCCTTTAGAAAATGGTTTTGATAAAAATCAGGTGGCTGCTACTGAACTAAACGGAAATACAAGAGATGGAGCAGTTGATTTCTTAAATATTAGAAAGGATACCATCCAAGGTGAGGTTCATGATGAGAAAGCCTATTATTCTATGGGTGGTGTAAGCGGTCATGCGGGATTGTTTTCTAATTCACGAGAATTAGCAAAACTTGCAAATATTATGCTAAATGAAGGTAGGTATAAAAATATTAGATTCTGGGATAAGAAGACTCAAGATGAATTCACTAAGGCAAGTGAAGTTAACCCATCCTACGGTTTAGGTTGGAGGAGAATGGCCGATGGCAAATATGCTTGGGCATTTTCAAACCTAGCAAGTTCAAATACAATTGGCCATACTGGATGGACAGGTACTCTTACAGTTATCGATCCATTGGAAAGAATGACCTTCGTCTTATTGACGAATAAAAAGAACGGTTTTGTTTTAGATAATAAGGAAAACCCTAATTATTTCTACACTGATGCTTCTATGAGTGGAGGTTACGGTGCAGTGAGTACTTTAATTTATAAAGCTCTTCAAGATAATTCAAAAGAGTTAGTTATGGCCCTTGCAAATGAACTTCAGATTGGACAAGAAAGAATGTTAAAAGATAGGGAAGGCTATCTTAATGAGGCTGAACTTAATGATTATATAGCCATAAAAAATACAAATCAAATAATCAAAGAAAAATACAAAAATACAAGCGAAGATAGTATTAGTATTGATGATAAAAAAGCTGATCATGATAATTTGGAAAAAACTAACATTGAATCAGCCTTTGTGAAAAGTTCTAATCCTAAAACAGGCGTAAATGGATTAATACCTTTGCTTGGCTTAGCGATTTCTTCAGCATTTGCCTATAGAAAAATAAAGAGATAATTATGATTGGTTTTTCTTTATATTTTGATAGGGACTTCGACTTAGAAAATGAGCTAAGTAAGTATGAGGGCTTTGATATCTTATTTACTTCGATTCATTATCCAGAAGGATCTGAGACTTTCGAAAAGTTCTTGGACCTCTGTGAAAAATCCCTTGATAAAGATTTTAATATTTGTGTCGATTTAAATAAGGATGTCCTTAGTAAGAATCCCAAGCTTTTGGAAATGGACCTTATACTAAGGCTTGATTATGGCTTTAACCCCAAAGAGATAGCAGAATTAAGTAAGAATAATAGGATTTCTATAAATGCTTCTACAATTGATAGGAAAATCTTAGAAGAAATTTTAGCGTTCGGGGCGAATAAGGATAATATCCTAGCTATTCACAATTACTATCCTCTTGAATTTTCAGGTCTGGGAGAAGATTATCTTAAGAGGAGAAATGACCTCTTTAAGTCACTAGGAATAGAGACTATAGCCTTCGTAGCTGGAAATGAGAATTTGCGTGGGCCAATTAAAAAGAGCCTTCCAACTTTAGAAAGTCAGAGACTAAAGAATCCTTACCTGAGCTTTGTGGAGCTTAGGAGAAAATATGATATGGATTCTATAATCATAGCTGAAGGAGTTGATGAAAGATGTCTTTCATATATTAGAGATTTTGACAAAGATAATAAGCTAAGTCTTAAAGTTAAGATGAATGATGAATTTAACCATATCAAAGGCTTTGGGCAAAGGATGGATCTTAGTGAATTTGTCCTAAGGAATGAGAGGGAATATAGGAAGGTGAACGCTTCTAATTGCTTCAATGCCAAAAGAGGTGATATACTAATCTTAAATGAGAAGTCTGGAAGATACAGCGGAGAGATTGAAATTTGCAAGAGAGATTTAGGACTTGTAGCAGACAGAAATCTTATCGGAAAAGTGGATAAAGAACATATTGAATTAATTGATTATATAAAAGGAGGTGATGAGCTTGTCTTCTACAGAAGATAGAAATCCCCAAAGCGCAAATCTTGATTTAAAGAGCGTTAGAGAAATATTGGAGATAATAAATAGAGAAGATAAGACAATTGCAGGAAGTGTTGGACAATCCTTAGAGGATATAGAAAAGCTTACAGAAGAAGTAGTAAAGACTTTTAAAAATGGTGGCAGATTATTTTATTTGGGAGCAGGAACTAGTGGAAGGCTTGGAGTGCTCGATGCATCTGAGACTGTTCCAACCTTTTCAGTAGATCCAAAGCTTGTAACAGGCCTTATAGCAGGAGGAGACTATGCCCTCCGCCATCCTATAGAAAACGCTGAAGATAGCGAAAAGGCAGGAGAAGAGGATTTGATTAAGGAAAATCTTACATCTAAGGACTTTGTTATAGGAATCGCGGCAAGTGGTAGAACTCCTTACTGCATAGGAGCTGTTGAATATGCCAAAAAAATCGGTGCTAAGACCGGATCTATTGCTTGTAACAAAAACGCTCTTATTTCTGATCATGTGGATTATCCAATAGAAATAGAAACTGGAGCGGAGGTTCTCACAGGTTCGACTAGGATGAAGGCAGGAACTGCAACCAAGATGGTACTAAATATGATATCGACTACAGCTATGGTGAAAATCGGCAAGGTCTATGATAATCTTATGGTTGACTTAAGGCCAACTAATGAGAAGCTTATAGATAGGGCGAGAAAGATTATAGTTGAACTTACAGGAATTTCATACGAGAGGGCAGGAGAAATATTAGAAGAAGCTAATAATCAAGTAAAACCTGCAATAATAATGGTAAACAAGAACATAGGTTATGAGAAAGCCCTAGAGATTTTGAAAATAAACCAAGGCTTTATAAGAGAGGATTTGTGATATGACAAACAATGAATTAGCCAAATTATTGATAGAAGATTTTGGTGGATCAGGTAACTTAAGAGAAGTTATCAATTGTATGACAAGAGTTAGGGTAAAGGTCAATAATCCTGACCTAATCGATTATGAAAAAATAAAATCAAGAGAAGGAGTCCTTGGCCTTGTAGAAGGAGAGCAAGTCCAAGTAATCCTGGGACCAGGCAAGAGCGAGAAGGTAGCACGAGCTATGGCAAGTCTATCAGATAGTCATTTTAGCGAGGAAACTGATAAGGAGAAACTTCAAAGACAAACTCAAGAAAATAAAGAAAGCTACAAGGCAGGTCAAAAGCAAAGCGGATTCAAGAAGTTTACATCAAGTATTGCTTCAGTCTTTGTTCCACTAATTCCAGCCTTCGTTGGGGCAGGACTTATAGGTGGTGTCGCCTCAGTCTTACAAAATATGGTAACAGCAGGTAGTGTAAGCCAAGAATCTGTGGCAACTTTAATTCAAGTTCTAAATATTATGAAAAACGGCCTTTACGCTTATCTAAATATCTTTATTGGTATCAATGCAGCGAGAGTCTTTAAGGCAAATCAAGGCCTAGGTGGAGTAGTTGGAGGAATGGTGTATCTTACTGGAATGAATCCAGATATGCCTATCAATAATATTTTCCTAGGAACACCTCTTGCAGCTGGTCAGGGAGGAGTTATTGGAGTATTAGTTTCAGTTTGGATTTTATCCAAGGTAGAAAATGCCCTTCACAAGGCTGTACCAGATTCTTTGGATATTATAATAGTCCCAGCTATCTCACTAATTATCGTAGGACTTCTTCACATGTTTATCATAATGCCACTAGCAGGACTTATCTCTAATGGTCTAATAGGATTTATCGATGGAGTAATCAATATAGGTGGACCAATATCTGGCTTTATCCTAGGTGCCTTGTTCCTTCCAATGGTAATGCTGGGCCTTCATCAAATACTCACCCCAATCCATGTGGCTATGATTGAGTCACAGGGAGCAACCTACCTTCTTCCAATCCTTGCTATGGCAGGAGCTGGTCAAGTTGGAGCTGCTATTGCGATTTTGGTTAAATGTAAGAATAACAAGCAAATCCAAACCATAGCCAAGGGTGGACTTCCAGTTGGAATCCTTGGAATTGGCGAGCCTTTAATATATGCCCTAACCCTACCAATGGGTAAGGCCTTCATCACAGCTTGTATTGGTGGTGGAGTTGGCGGTGCTGTAATTGGTCTAATTGGATCAATAGGCGCTACAGCCATAGGACCTTCAGGAATTGCCTTGATTCCACTTATTTATAATAATAGATGGCTAGGATATCTTGCAGGACTTATTGCAGGATATGTGGGAGGATTTATTGCCACTTATTTCTTTGGTATTGATGAAAAATATGTAAATGGAGCAAGTCTCGATAATTCTAACAAGTTTGAATTTAAATAGTAATGAGCGAAGCCACGGAGGGATTTTCCTTTCCGTGGTTTTACTATTTAAGTCGAAGGCTTTATATTGATAATTAACTATTAAAAGATATAGTTATTATAACAAGCTTAAGGTAGGAAGAGATGGCAAATACAAGTAACTTTACTGAAGATAAAAATTTTTTCATATTAAATTCTATGGATGATTGGGTTAGGATTGTCGATACAAATGGCAAGACTATCTTTATTAATGATGTCTTCAAGAAAGCCTGTGATACGTCTCTTGAGCTTAAAAACTATGTTGATGAGTCTTCTTCTTTTCTTCTAGGAGATAGGAATGAAGCAGTAAGAAACACTACCATGATTGAAGAAAAGTTAATCGATGAGAGATACTTCTCGATCAAGTCATCTCCAATCTACAATGGAGATGAGTTTTTGGGGATTGTGGAAGTATATAGGGACATCACCCGCGAGAGTTTGATGAAAATTGAGCTTTTCAATAATAATAGAGACATGCTCGATGACGTAAGATTTGTAAAGAAGATTCAAACAAATATCCTTCCTAGGGATAAGGCCTATGGCAAGCTTATCTTAAAGAGTAAGTATATACCAAGTGATGAGCTTTCTGGAGACTTTTTCGATCTAATCAAGATAGAAGAAGGAAAATATGCCCTCTACATTGCAGATATTATGGGCCATGGGGTAAAGGCTTCGATAATGACTATGTTTATCAAGGTAACCATGAATGCAATTCTTGACAAGCATCCTGACTATTCCCCATCAGAGATTTTATTTAAGCTAAGGGAGAAGTTCGCAAAACTTGGCATGGAGTCAAGTCAGTACTTTACAGCTTGGCTTGGAATATTTGATTTCGAAAGAGACTCTCTAACATTTTCTAATGCTGGCCACAACTGTCCTCCCCTTTGGTATTCCAAAAGCGGTGATAAAGTAAGCTATCTTCTGGCAAGCGGAAGGATGATTTCAAATATTATAGAGCCCGATAACTATGATGAAAAGACTGTAGAAGTAGAAAGTGGAGATAGGATCCTCTTATTTTCTGACGGAGCCATAGAGACAAAGGATGAGAAAAGATGTGAGTATGGGCTCGAGAGGCTTAAAGAAAACTTTGCTTCCTACCATGATCTAGAAAAAAGCTATGCAGATATCAAAAACTTTACCTGGGGCAAGCAAGAAGACGACCTAAGTCTTGTCCAAATCGAATATAAGGAGAAATAATGAAAAAACTAAATTCATATATAGACCACACCAATCTAAAGCCAGAGGCACAAATTGACGAGATAAAGACTCTTGTCGATGAAGCTATCGCAAATGATTTCTATAGCGTATGTGTAAACTCTACCTACGTAAAAGACATCAAAGCCTACAACAAAGACGTAAGAATCGCTGCAGTAGTCGGCTTTCCTCTAGGAGCAATGGCGACAAGAGCCAAGGCATATGAGGCAAAATGCGCCGTAGAAGATGGGGCAAGCGAGATCGATATGGTTATTCCAATCGGAAGACTCAAGGATAAAGATTACGACTATGTTCTAGAAGATATAAGAGCTTGTAAAGAAGCTATAGGAGATAAAATACTTAAGGTAATTATTGAAACATGTCTTTTAACTGACGAAGAAAAAATTAAGGCCTGTGAGCTAGCTGAAGATGCTGGGGCTGATTTTGTAAAGACTTCTACAGGATTTTCTACTGGAGGAGCTAATGCTTCTGACGTAAGACTTATGAAAAAAACAGTAGGAGATAGGCTAGAAGTTAAGGCAAGCGGCGGGATCCATACTAGAAAAGAAGCCATGGATATGATCGAAGCTGGCGCTAGTAGGATTGGTGCGAGCAAGTCAATTGATATTTGTAAGGAGTAAGTATGGCCAATGAAGTCATGATGCAGTCTTTCGAATGGGACACAGACGGATCGGGAGACTTTTATAAGAAACTAAAAAAAGATGCCAAGACCCTAAAGGAAAATGGAATAGATGGTTTGTGGCTTCCTCCAATGACCAAGGGCGGAAGCGATATGGACGTAGGTTACGGAGTCTATGACCTTTGGGATTTGGGAGAGTTCGATCAGAAGGGAACTATTAGAACCAAATACGGAACCAAGGAAGAGCTCCTAGACGCCATTAAGGCCTTACAAGATGCTGGGATCAAATGCTATGCTGACGTAGTCCTAAACCATAAGGGAAATGCGGACTTTACAGAAGAGTTTAAGGCAGTTATGGTCGATCAAAACAACAGAGAACAAGACGTCTCAGGAGAAATGGACATAGAGGCTTGGACTGGCTTTGACTTTAAAGGAAGAGCTGGTAAGTACTCCGACATGGTTTGGCACTATTATCATTTCTCAGGTGTAGACTATGACGTAAAAAGCGATACCTCAGCTATATTTAGGATCCTAGGAGATGGTAAATATTGGGAAGAGGATGTATCAGGCGAAAAAGGTAACTTCGATTATCTCATGAATTGCGACATTGACCACGACCATCCAGAAGTCAGAGAAGAGATTTTCAAATGGGCCGATTGGTTTATCGACGAGACCAAGGTCGATGGCTTCAGATATGACGCCCTAAAGCATATTTCATCTAACTTTATCCACGACCTGTCTGATCATATAATCAATGAAAAGGGAGAGGAAAACTTCTATCTCTTTGGAGAATTCTGGCAATACAACAAGGAAGAAATCGCCAAATACCTCGAAACAACAGATTATAACATAGATTTATTCGATGTTCCCCTACATTTTCATATGCAGGAAGCAAGTAAGTCCATGGGTAACTACGACATGAGAAAGATCTTCGATAATACAATCGTGGCAGACTTTCCTGCCCAAGCCGTAACCTTTGTAGATAATCACGACAGCCAACCAGGCCAATCGCTTGATTCTTGGGTTGAAGATTGGTTTAAGGAAATAGCCTACGCCATGATACTATTTAGAAAAGACGGCTATCCATGTATCTTTGCAGGGGACTATTACGGGCTAATAGGAGAGGTAAAGACCGAGGCTAAGTACGACTTAATAAATAATATGCTTAAGGTAAGGAAAAATTACAACTACGGTGAGGAAGATAACTACTTCGATGATCCTTCAGTTATAGGCTGGGTCAGAAGAGGAGACGAAGACCATAAGCCCCTAGCTGTCCTAATTTCAATCAAAGACATGGCTGAAAAGCAAATGTTTGTGGGAGAGGATGAGGCAGGAGCGACTTATGTGGACCTTTCCGGCAAAAACGAGGACATCACAATTGATGAAAATGGAAACGGAGTATTCACTGTAGGACCAGGATCTGTTACCTACTGGGCCAACAAGGAAAGCTTATGAAATATTACGCAGTAAAAAGAGGAAGGAATCCTGGGATATACACATCCTGGGATTCTTGCCTTAAGGAAGTAAAGGGATTTTCCAATGCGAGCTACAAGTCCTTTAAGAAAAAGGAAGATGCCATAGCCTTTATGGAAGATATAGAAGAGAAGGTAGAAGTAGATGACGAAACGATAATAGCCTATGTGGATGGTTCTTTCAATCTTAAGGAGAAAATCTACGGGGCAGGTGTTGTCTACATAAGTAAGGATGGGGAAAAAGAGCTCTACGAATCCTACACAGATGATTTCTACAAGCATAGAAATGTAGCAGGAGAGGTTAGGGCGAGTGAGCTTGCTATAAAAAAGGCTCTTGAAGAAAAAAGAGAAAAAATAATAATCTATCATGACTACCAGGGGATTTCCTCCTGGGCCAATGACGAATGGAAGGCCAAAAACGCGCTTACTATTTCCTACAAGAACTTCGTAAAAGAAGCGAGAAAGAGCCTAAAGATAGGCTTTGTCAAGGTCAAGGGTCACTCCAACGACAAGTACAACGACTGGGCAGATAGGCTCGCTAAAAAGGGTGCCCTAGTTGAATAAGGGTAAATAAAAAGTAAAATGAATCCAGGGAAATGAAGTTCTTCCCTGTAAAATAAACGCTATAAGCTGATGACTTCTACTTAAGAGTAGGGCCATCAGCTTTTTTTGTTCACTTTAGTGAGTTGAGCGAACGAAAGAGAGCGAAACAATAAACCACCTGCTATGCAGGTGGAGGGATTAAGCTTTAGCTTCAAGC